>CAZIGW010000001.1:0-4129 GCA_964538565.1 uncultured Hyphomicrobiales bacterium
GAACTGCGCGCGCGCCAGACGCTCGATAACCGCCGCTCCAGCTCGGTGTTTCCAGCACTAAGAAACTCGCAGGAATGCACGCGTACAATTTCCGACTATGAGCGCTAAGAGCCGTCCTACAAACCGCGCGCTCTCGGAGGCACGTCCGAAGATCGCCCGCATTGCGGCTGCGCATGGAGCGCGCAACGTGCGGGTCTTCGGTTCCGTTCCGCGAGGCGAGTCGACCGGCGATAGCGACCTCGATCTGCTGGTCGACATGGCCGAGGGGCGCAGTCTCTTCGATCTCGTGGCGCTCTCCGATGAGCTGAAGGAAGCGCTGGGGGTCGAGGTCGACGTGGTCACCGAGGGGAGTCTTTCCCCCTACCTCCGAGAGAGGATCCTGGCCGAGGCGGTAGCGCTCTGAAGGACGAGCGGGTCTATCTGCTGCATATCCGCGACGCCATCGATCGGGCGCTTGCCTATACGCAGTCGGGACGGGACGAGTTCCTCGCGACGCTGATGGTCCAGGATGCGGTCGTCCGGAACCTCGAGATCGTCGGCGAGGCCGCCAAGCGGGTGCCGGTGACGCTACGGGAACGGGCCCCGGGGGTCCCTTGGCGCGAGATGGCCGGCATGCGGGACAAGCTCGTCCACGACTACTTCGGCGTCGACCTGGACCTCGTCTGGGATGTGGTGGCCTCGGAGCTTCCCGGGGCACGCCGACGAATCGCCGCCCTGCTCGAGGAGCTTGAAGCCGAGGGCGGCGCTTGATGTCGCCTCGCCGCGCGCGCCGCCCCGGCGCGCGCGGCGAGGGCCTACCCCTTCTTCTTCCCCTTCTTCCCCCGCTTGCCCTTGCAGCCCCCCGGCTTCACCACGGGGCTCGCTTCGAGGCGCCTGCCGTTCTGCCCGACGAAGGCGGCGAGCGCCCGGTTGGTGCGCCGGCAGAGGTCGGTGGAGTTGACCAGCAGGCCCTTGCGGCCGCCCTGCATCTCCAGGACGAAGCGGGAGACCGGGGCGTCGGGGGCCGATTCGAAGCTGGTGCGGATGCGCCCGCCCCTGATCGAGTCGATCCTGCCGATCAGGTTGAAGTCGACCCGGGGGCTGTGCAGGGCGACGACGAGGTCGGGCAGCTTGTGGGAGGAGGAGCGCAGGAAGACCGGGCCTTCCAGCGGCTCGTCCAGCAGCGGCGTCAGCGCCCGGGCCCTGCCGTAGACGGCGCCCTTCGGGCACTGGGACCCGTTGCCGGCGCCGGCGGCGAACTGCACCCGGGTGCAGACGGTGCGGATGTGGGACTGGTCGAGGAACTCGGAGTGCGGCAGGGTGACCTGGGCGGAGGCGATGTTGGCGTAGGCGCCCTTCGCCGGGTAGGTGAGGACCGCCTTCAGCGCCGGGTTGCGGGCCCGCCTGGTGCCGCCCTTCAGCCGCAGGGAGAGCTTCGGCTTGAAGCCCAGGGAGGCGCAGCTGGCCGCCTGGAAGGGGGTGGTGGCGGTGAAGGGCACGTCGTCTGCCTCGGAGCCGAAGACCGTGCCCGAGCCGAGCGCCGTGGAGGCGATCGAGGTGCGCCTGCACGAGGTCGGGTTGAGGGTGAATTCGGGGCGGTCGGTGTAGGTGCGGATGTCGCGGGCGTGGACCAGGACCCCCTTGATGATGTGGGGGATCGGGTCCGAGCCGGTGGCGTCGGCGAAGACTTCGGCGGTCTCGGGGTCGACCCGCAGCGCCAGGCGCTGGACCACGGTGCCGAGGTCGAAGGGCCCGACCCTGGCGATCGCCACCGCCACCAGCGACATCGGCGAGCCGTGGTAGGGGCCCGCCAGGTAGACGCGACCGCCGGCGTAGGTGAGGGCGGGGCCGACGCCGGCGCCGACCAGCAGGCTCCCGACCTGTGAGGAGGCCGGGCAGGAGGGGGCGGCCTCCTCCTCGGCGCCGGTGCGGGCGGGGTCCGCGGCCCGGGCGATGTCGGCGTCCGGGCAGGTGCCGACGCCCGCCAGCTTGCCGGTCAGCCCCGGCGGCAGCTTGATCGAGAAGTGGGTGAACTCCTGTTCGGAGTCGGTGCGGGTGAGGCGCAGGTCGAAGGGCGAGTAGTGCCCGGCGGCGTTGTTGCGGGTGCCGGCTTCCAGGCGCGGGTGGAAGGGCGGGTCCCCGCCCGCGGGGCAGGCGCCGCCTTCGGGCCCGGAGACGATCTGGAAGGTGGAGGTGGTGTGGACCGGCGGGCCGCCCGACCAGGGGGTGATGAGGGCGCCGACGTCATAGGAGCCGCAGCGCGGCGGGGTGGCGAGGGGGCTGCGGGCGCCCTCGCGGAAGTGCAGGCGCACGTGGGAGATCGGCAGCTGGGGCATGTCTTCGGTCGTCGTCACCAGCCGGCCGGTGACCGGGTCCGGTTCGACCCTGGCGCCCTGGCGCACGATGATCCCCAGGTTGCGGTTGCGCAGGACGAAGTAGAAGGCGAGCAGGGTGCCGAACTCGTTCTTATAGGGCTCGGCGATGTAGACGTTGCCTTTGACGGGTTCCTCCACCAGCGGCGATTCGGCTTCCACGGTGCCGATCTTGGAGGCTTCCGGGCAGCCTTCGCCGGGTTCGGTGGCGAGCTTTTCGGCGGCCAGCTGGGCGGTGGTGCAGACCGCCAGCCCTTCGGCGATCGCCGGGTTGGTGGAGAAGCCTTCGGGCAGGGTGACGACAGCGCTGCGGATGTCGGAGGCAGCCCGCCCGCGGGCGTTGGTGGCGATGCTTTCGTCGGCCAGGTCGAGGCCGAAGTCCAGGCCGGTCGGCGAGTTGGCCGCCCGCGAGGTCGGCACGGCGGAGATCGTCGGCGCGAAGGGCAGCGCCCCGCAGCCGCTCATCGCCGCGGCGGTGGTGCTCTCTTCGGCGGCCCCGCCCTGCCAGGAGCTGATCGCGAAGGTGCTCGTGAGCGGACCCGCGCAGGACCGCGGCAGGGTCAGGAAGGGCCTGGGGTTGGCGGTGGAGACCGAGCCGGCGCCGGCCCGTTCGCCGTCGTGGCCTTCCTCGGCGGGGGTACCCCAGAGGGTCACCGTGGAGCCGTAGACGGGGATCACGTTGGGGGCGTTGGTGACGCGCACGAGGCCGCGGTAGGGGGGCTCCTCGGTGAGGCCGACGTCGATGATCACCGGCACCAGGCCGGTCGCCTTGAAGCCGAGGCGCAGGAGCACGCCGGGCGGCGGGGTGAGGCTGTAGAGGGGCTCGGGGTCGGCGGTCGGGGGGATGCCGTCGGTGGTGTCGGAGACCCCCACCTGGGAGGCCTTCGGGCACAGGGTGCCGGAGGGGGAGGCGAAGAAGGAGGCGGTGTCGCAGCTCTGCACGGCGCCGGGGCGGGCGACGAGGCCGAGCGCCTGGAGGCCGGAGAGGTCCTTCAGCTCGCCGTCGGGCATCTCCAGGTCGGGGAACGGTTCGCCGCGTTCTTCGAGCGCCTTTTCGAGCCCCGGGTCGGGCCGGGTGTCGAAGAAGACCTCGGTCTTCATCTCGTAGGGATGGGAGCCGGCCAGGGTGGCGGTGGAGCCGTCGCGTTCCTCGAAGCGCACGCCCAGTTCCTTGAAGCCGAAGGCGGCGGCGGAGGCGGCGGCGATCAGCAGCGCCGCGGTGGCCAGGGCGAGGACCGCTGCCAGGTGCCTGCCCCTCATCGTGCCGCCCTCCCGCTCTTCTTCGACTTCTTCTTGTGGTGCTTCGACTTCTTCTTCACGCACCTGACCTTCTTCTTCACCTTCTTCTTGACCTTGCCCTCGGCGCACCTCTTCGCCGGCTTCGGGCTGAGGTTCTCGGGGCCGCTGTAGGTGGCGGAGGCGGGGGTCTGGTCGGCGGGGGCTTCGGGCGGGGACTGGCAGGCTTCGCCTTCGCAGGAGGCCTTCGGCGGGGGCGGGGGCGGGAAGCCGCCGTCCACGCGGGCGTCGTAGACGTCGATCAGGCCGGTGTCCTGAGGGACGAGGCTCGAGAGGGTGGCGAAGAAGACGTCCCCGCCGGAGGGGGTGGCGTCGAAGAATTCGGAGTCCTGGGAGCTCTGGCCGGAGGAGATCAGGCTGAGGCAGCCGCCCGAGGAGGCGACGTAGAGTTCGCCGCGCAGGGTGTCCAGGCACTCGGACCTGCTCGCGGCCGCCTCCCACTGATAGACGTCGGCGCGGCCGTTGGTGTCGCGGGGCAGGAG
>CAZIGW010000002.1:0-39180 GCA_964538565.1 uncultured Hyphomicrobiales bacterium
TGCTGGTGCTGCCGGACAGGATTGAACTGTCGACCTCTCCCTTACCAAGGGAGTGCTCTACCACTGAGCTACGGCAGCGCCGGGCGGGAATGGCGCAGCGCCTCCCGGCCGAAATCGCCGCGATGCTTGCCACAAGGGCGAGGCAGCCGCAAGCCGAGTTGCGTGCGGGCGTCATGGAGCCGCCGGGCGAGCCGGGCCGGCTGCCGGCGAGCGGAACAGGGCTGCGCCCGGGCGGATCCCGGGGGCAGGGCGACCCGGCCATTCGAGGCGGGGGCCGGCTTTCGGCCGGAGCCGAACGCGAGGGGAAAAGGCGAGGCTTGCGGCGACCGAGAGCGCGTTTCCGGCGGGCCGCGGGCGGGTTCTCGCCGGAACGGTGAAATGTCCCCTGCGCGGCGCCCGCCGGCGGGCCCGAGCCCGGCCGGGGAGCCGCCCGGTATGGGTTTTCCCCGGGCGCGCAGCGATTTAGTGTGGGGGACATGAACAACGAGGCAAAGACCGCCAAGGACCGCGCCGGACGGGCCGAGCGGCTGCGCGCGGCGCTTCGCGAAAACCTCAGGCGCCGCAAGGCCCAGGCGAGGGCGCGGGCGGCCCGGGAAGCGCCGCAGCACGGTTCCGCCGAAGTTGTGAACGAGAAGCACAGGGACTAAATGGGTGCCGCGTCCGCAACGGCGCGCGACACGGGGGCTGTCATGGATCGCATTCGCATCGTCGGTGGCCGTCCCCTGACCGGGACGATCCCGATCTCCGGCGCGAAGAACGCCACGCTGCCGCTGATGATCGCGAGCCTGCTGACCGACGAGACGCTGGTGCTCGACAACGTCCCGCGGCTCGCCGACGTGGCGCTCCTGCAGCGCATCCTCGGCAACCACGGCGTCGACGTCATGGTGGGCGGCAAGCGGCCGGGCGACAGCGAATACCAGGGCCAGACGCTGCACATTTCCGCCGCCCGCATCGTCGACACCACCGCGCCCTACGAGCTCGTGTCCAAGATGCGGGCGAGCTTCTGGGTCATCGCGCCGCTCGTCGCCCGCATGGGCGAGGCGCGCGTCTCGATGCCGGGCGGCTGCGCGATCGGCACGCGGCCGGTCGACCTTCTCATCATGGCGCTCGAGCGCCTCGGCGCGCGCATCGACATCGACGGCGGCTACGTGGTGGCGCGCGCCCCGAAGGGGCTCAAGGGCGCCGAGATCGTCTTTCCCAAGGTGACGGTCGGCGGCACCCACACGGCGCTGATGGCGGCCGCGCTCGCCGACGGCACGAGCGTCATCGAGAACGCCGCGCAGGAGCCGGAAGTCGTCGACGTCGCCGACGGCCGCAACAAGAGGGGAGCGCGGAGCACCGGCGCCGGCACCTCGCGCAGCGGGGTCGACGGTGTGGGGCGCCTCGGCGGCGCCCGCCACAGCGTGCTGCCCGACCGCATCGAGACCGGCACCTACGCGATGGCGGTCGCCATGACCGGAGGCGACGTGCTGCTCGAGGGTGCGCGTCCGGAGCTGCTGCAGGCGGCGCTCGATGTGATTGCGCGGGCCGGCGTGCAGGTCTCGGCCACCAACGTGGGCATCCGCGTCGTCCGTAACGGCGCCGGACTGGCGCCGGTCGAGGTCGCGACCGAGCCGTTCCCCGGATTCCCGACCGATCTCCAGGCGCAGCTCATGGCGCTGATGACCTGCGCCCGCGGAACTTCGCGCATCACCGAAACGATCTTCGAGAACCGCTTCATGCACGTGCAGGAATTGGTGCGGCTCGGGGCGCATATCCATCTCGACGGCGAGACCGCCACGATCGAGGGCGTCGACCGCCTCAAGGGAGCGCCCGTGATGGCGACCGACCTGCGCGCCTCGGTGTCGCTGGTGATCGCCGCGCTGGCGGCGGAAGGCGAGACCATGGTCAACCGCGTCTATCACCTCGACCGCGGCTTCGAGCGGCTCGAGGACAAGCTCGTGCGCTGCGGCGCCGAGATCGCCCGCATCAGCGGCTGACATCCCGAAGGTCGGCGTGCCTTGCCCGCCCCGGCCGCGCCGGACCGTCATACCCCTGCGTCGGTAAAATCGTCGAGCGCGCCAGAACTCCCTCGCGATCAAGGCGTTGGACTGGAAATCGTGACTCTTGCAGGAGAAAGATCATGCGACACGATTTCCGTTTTGCGGCGGTTTCGGTCGCGCTGCTCGGCAGCCTCGGCTCCGCCGCGGCGCAAAGCGCCGGCGCGACGCCGGGCGGGCCGGCACCGCTCTCGGATCCGCTGGCCGGAGCGCCCGGGACGACCACCACGCTCGCTCCCGACGCCACCGCCTCCGACCGTTCCACCGTTCAGGGCGAGGCGCTTCAGCTCGACGACGGGCAGAAGCAGGCGATCCTGCAGGCGGTCAATCGGGAGAAGAGCAGGGTCAGGCAGCCGGGCGGGTTCGACGTCAAGGTCGGCGGCCCGGTGCCGCCGTCGATCGAGCTCTATTCGCTGCCGGACAACGCGCTCATCGAAGTCCCGGTGACCAAGCTCTACAAGTACACGATGGTGCACGACCAGGTGGTGCTGGTGGACCCGATCCGCATGCGGATCGTCGACGTTCTCAAATAGTTGGACCGCACGGGACGTTCGCGACTTGCAATGCGGATTGTTGTGCGCGGCGCGGAACCAACAGGGCGCCGAGGGGGTTCTCATCGCGTTTTCGAGTGGAGGACGCAATGAGAGAATGGATCTTTGTGGTCATGGCCGCGGCCGCGGTCTCGGTCGCCGCTCCGGTCGCGGCGACCGCAGCCCCGGTGAAACTGGCACAGCTCGATGTGCATATCGATCGCGATCACGATCGCGACTACCGCGCATACGACCGCGACGACCGGTACTTCCGTCATCGCCACGGTTGCCGGACGGTGACCATTCGCGAACACCACGACGGGCGTGTAGTGGTCCGCAAGATCCGGCGCTGCGACTGAAGCCGTCATCTACGACCGTGAGTGGTCCCGATCCGGGGCCACTTTTTTGCGGGAGCGGGCCGCGACGCGCGGCCGCTCGTGCGAGCGTGGCCGGCGTTGAACCTGCCGGCTGCGCGCGGCGACCCATTCAAGAACGTCGGAGGCGCTGATGGTGGATTCAAGAGGCCTCGGCATGCTCGGCTTCGCCTTCGCGGGAGTCACCGCCGCCGTCATGCTGATTGCCGTTCTGGTCGTGGCCTGCAATTTGGAGAACGCAGCAGACTTCGGGCGGTCTCCGCTGCGCATGGCCGGTTCCCTGTCGATCGCGGCGCGCTGAACGCGCGGACCATCTGTTTCGGGCGCGGGACCGTCGCCTGCCCTTGTCTGTGAGAGTGGCGACCGCTGCGGGTCCAGGAACCGCTCCGCCAAGCGCGCGTTATCTCCAGCGTCAGACTTCCGTACGCAAGGAGAGCACGATGATGCCGCATATTCGCTATGCCGCCGCAGCGTTTGCACTCGTCGTCGGAGCGAGTCCCGCCCTTTCCCAGACAATCATCACCGAGCCGGCGGCGCCAAATGTGGTCGTCACGGGTGCTCCGCTGGATCTCACGCCGGCCGAGCGCACGGTCATCTATCGCACGGTCGCCGCATCGCCGCTGGTGCGCGAACGCGTCGTGACCGAAGTCGACGGACCGGTCTTCGTCGGCTCACGGCTGCCGCGCGCCGTCGCCCTTGCGCCGCTGCCGCCTGCCGCGGTGATCGAGGTTCCGGCCGTACGCCCATATCGCTACGCCTATGTCGACGGCCGCGTCCTGCTGGTCGATCCGGCAACCAGCATCGTGGTGGAGGACCTCGGCGATTGACGGGGCCGACCGCCCGGAGGTTCTCGTGCGTGTGCTGCCGTCGGTGATGCTGATCGTGGTCGCGCTGTCCGCTCCGTTCGCTGCCGCGATGGCGCAGACGCCCGGTCAGGACGCGGCGGCCGGGCCGGCGCTGGAGCTCAGTCCCGCGCAGCGGCAGGCGATCTACCAGAGCGTCGCCAAGACGCGCAAGAACAATGCCGCGCCCACCGGGTTTCGCGCCTCGGTGGGGGCGCACGTTCCCGACGCCGTAAAGCTCGAGCCCGTGTCGGACACGCTGACGAAACTCGTGCCGCAGCTCGGGTCCTACGAGATCGCCATGGTCGAGAAGCAGGTGGTCGTGGTCGATCCGCGCTCGAAGACGGTGGCGGCCGTGGTGACCGGGGCCAGGCAGTGACCGGGAGAAATCAACCGCCGACGATCGGGGCCGGAGATGCGCGCCGCGAACGCCGGGCTCGCGGCAAGGGCCGCGGCACGGCGGCGCCGCCCGAAGCGGCGTCGAGTTCGCCCCCCGCGCGGACGCCCGCGGTCGAGATCGGCTCCGCGAACGCCCGTGCCGCCGCGCCGCCCGGCGACGACGACCCGATGACCGAGCCGCAGGCCGCCGAACTGCGGGCGCTCGCGCGCGCTGCGTTCGAGCCCGAAGCCTACGATCCGAAGCTCACGTCCGGAGAAGCCGCGCGCCGCATCGCCGCCCTGCGCGCGAAGCTCGCGCTGCTGGACGAGCCGCCGCACACGCTGTGACGGCTTCGGCGGACCGGCGCGTGCGGCCGGCCGATGCCGGGTGCGCGCCGGCGCACCATTCGGGGGAGGAACCCCATCGGAAGGAGCTTGCGATGTCGCGTCAGCATCTGTGTGCAACCGGGTTTGCCGCCTCGCTCTTCTGTGCCGCCGTGGCGGCCTCCGCGAATGCGCAAGGCGGCGCCCAGCCGGGCGCGGGCAATCAGCCTCCGGGCCCGCTCGCGAACGGTGTGCTCGCCGTGCCGGGCGCCGCGCGGCAGAGCGAGACGGTGCCGTCGAAATATTCGGCGCAGAACGCCGCCGACGATCGGCTGCCACTCCTCGCCTATACGTTCAAGGACCTGACCGACCAACAGCGGGCCGCCGTCTACCGAGGCGTCGCTGGCGGCAATGGCGGCGCGAAGCGGCTGGATCAGCGATATGCCGTCATCACTGCGGAGCTGCCGACGTCGGCAGACGTGAAGCCGCTCCCCGATTCGGTGACGAAGGACGTGCGGGCGACCAGGGGGTTCCGCTACGCGCTCGCCGGCGACAGCGTGCTGCTCGTCGCGCCGAGCGATCGCTTCGTGGTCGCCGTGATCAAGCCCTGAAGCGGCTTGCGAGCGTCCGGGCGCAACGCCGCAACGCGCTCACCAGGTCCGCTTGAAGCGCGCCGTGATGCTCTTGCTGCTCGTGGTCTCGCCCGGGTCGGTTACCGAGGTGGTGATGTCGAGCGCGTCCAGCGGTCCCCATAGATGCTGTTCGACGCTCAGGTTGTTGTGCCATTGATTGTCGAGCGTCGACATCGTGGTGTTGGCCGCGAACGCGGTGCCGGTCGGCTGAACGTGCAGACGCAACGAGCGGCTCTCTGCCCAGATCTGCTCCTGCGGCGTCGGCGAAGGGCCGCTCGAAGCGCCCAGACGGCCCGCCGAATCATTCTCCAGCGGCTGCGTCAGTGAGAGCTGATCCTCCAGGGTGAGCGAGAGGTCGCCGCCGAGCGGCACCGAGCGCGCGAACGTGGTGCCCACCTTGCCGGCGTCCTGGCTCGGATCGAGGCGCGCGTCGATGGTGGTTCGGTCCCAGCCGAATGGTGCGGACAGGCCCGGCATGGCGAGGTTCAGCCAGGCGACCCCGGAGGATCGGTCCTGCGCCGGTCCGTGCAGCAGCAGGTCCTGATTCGAGACCGCCCCGTCCGGCGGCGCCAGGCTGAGATCGACGCCGACCTTGGTGTCCCAGTCGGTCGGCAGGCGCCGTCCGATGGAGACGGCCGACGAGCCGTCCGGCTTGTCGATCCGGCTGCCGATGATCGGATCAGGGTCTGCGGGACGTGATTCGCCGGCAAAAGTCGTCGAGCCGCACGCGACGACCATCGCGACGCAAAGGGCGGGCGCTTTCATGCACGACCTGGATGCGGATGGATAGTGGCCTCGAATTTCGAGGCCCAACCTGCAGATCCAATGTGGCCGTGATTGGGCTGCGCGCGCAACCGGTGCCGAACGTCCGTCCGGCTGGTTAAGAAAATCTTGCCCGGAAAGATAGCGGCGGGATTATCTCCCGCCGCCGTCCCCCGAACTGGTGGCCGGAACACGTCCCGCCACCGTCCCCCACGCGCGCTGCAAACAGCGCGCGGTATCGGTCACGACGCGCGCCGCGGAGCGCGCGCGCCGTCGTCGATCATCGCCAATCGTTCTCGACGCTGCCCTTCGCGGACTTCCACTGGCTCACGCCGTCGGTGATGACCCTGATGGAGGAATTGGCAGCCTGGCTCAGATGGACGTAGCCGGCGATCTCGCGCTGCACGCGCTCGCCCTCGCTGCGCAGGCTGTCCTGCATGCTCTGGAGCTCGAGAATCAGATTTTCGATTTCGCTCACGGTCGAAGCGGACACGCGCTGGATCAACGTGCCGACGTTGTTGCCGGCAAAATCGCCGGCGCCTTCGGGGCCCTTGCGCAGAGAGGCAACGTCGCGGCGAATGAATTCGCGAATTTCGCCTTCGAATTCGGTGTTGTCGGCGTCCCCATCATCGTCCGGTCTGACAGGCCTGATGTTTGTCATCTCGTTAGTCCCCGTTATCGTCCTTATTGATTCCGCACCTCGAGCGATTGCGGCATGCCAATGTGACCACTTGGGGGCCATTCTGGGGCGTTCTTGGGCAGGCCCTCCACCGCTAACCGCCTTATTTCCTTACCTAAATTGTCATACTTCGAAAGGAAACCGGCTTGCGCCGCCACTTTTCCGGCGGTTCGACCCTGCTTCTGGCTGTCAGACGCCAATTTCCGCGCTGCCGGAGTTTTCCGCGGGCTCAAGCATGACGTTACGTCAGGGCGTGCCGAAAGGGCCCGTGGACCGGCCTCTACGGCCAGTGCCAGTGCGCAAACGAGACGACGGCGTCCGGCAAGGGGACGAGCGAGAGCAGGAGGTCGGTATTGACCGACACCGCCACGGCGCCAAGGAGCGACAGCACGGTCCCGAACATCAGGCTGCCGCCGAAGACCTCGTGGTGCGGATTGAGCAGGCGCGCGAAGTAGACGCGGAAGAGAAGCTGGAGCTGCAGGATGGGCGTGACGACCGACACGGGCGCGAGCGAGTAGGCCATGTAGATGAACATCTGCGACAGGCAGACGAACACGCCCGAGTAGGCGAACCACGGAATCGACTCGCGCCGCACCGCGCAGACGTGGCGCCATTGTCCGGGCAGGAGCAGCATCAGCCCGATGACAACAGTGGCCGAGCCGTACGCGATCATGCCGCCGACGAAGCTGCCGCCCTGGCCGGCCGTGACCAGCGTGGAGCGTACGATGATCGGAGTCGTGCCATAGAGACAGGCGCTGAGCAGGCCGTAGATGTAGCCCTCCGCATAGGCCGGCTTGAACTCGGGGACGGAAACGCCGGGCGGAAGCGGCTTGGCATCGCCGTTCTTCCCGGCGGTCTCGCCGCGCCGGGTCATCATCGGTCCGAGCACGAGCAGTGCGATGCCGAGGATGCGCAGCGGCGTCAGCGCCTCGCCGAGCACGAGGACCGCGAGGACGAGCGTCACCACGAGGCTGAGCTGTACGACCGGGGCCGAGAGGTTCGCGCCGATCGCCTTGGTCGAACGATAGTTGCAGTAGCGCCCGCCGATGAAGTGCAGGACGCCGACGAGCGCCATCCAATGAACCCCCGAGGCCGGGAACTTTCCCACCAGGCCGAAGGCGCTGCCGGCCAGCACGACGACCAGAAACATCGGCAGGCCGATCGGCACGGTGATCGCCAACGCCTGTGCGATCGATCCGGTCAGCACGCCTCGGCGGAGGCTTGCGTTGTTGAAGGCGAATGTGACGGCGGAGAGAAAGGCGAGAAAACTTCCAAGCACCCGGCGGGTCCAGTCAGGTTCGGTCGGTGGGACCGCCAAATTAGCCATCTGGCGCCTCGACGCAACCGCCGCTGCCGCCGACCGCGGCCCGATCCGAGCATAGCTCGGCCGCCGGACGAAGGGCGCGCGGCCGATCCCGCCGCGCGGCGCGCAAAAGAAGCAATTTGCGGCAACTTTGCCGCGGCGGCCGTTGGTCGCGATCCGAGAAAGGTGTAGGGACGGGCCGGAGGCCATTGTATGCTTTGATCAGCCACCGAAGTCGAGCGATCAGGCGCCGGTGGCCGAGAGACCGGATGCGCTCCCGCCTGCAGATTACGGAGAGCGGCATGTTGCACGATCATGCAAGCATGGCCTCGGCATTCCGCCGAAAGGCCGATCTCTGCAGCGAATTCGCAGCACGCGCGCGGATGCCCGAAGACCTCGAACGTCTGCTGCGCCTGCGGCTGTCCTATCTGGCGCTCGCCGAGAACGAGGATTGGCTCGGCGGCCTGACACCCGTTTCGCGGGCCGGCCGGAGCGATGCCAAGTCGGCCTCGTGAGCGGGCGGCTCATTTCGCCCGGCAGAACGGTCCGATCGCGGCGGCTTCCGCGTATCCCGGCCCTGCGGCGCGCGGCCGCGCCGGCCGTTGCTTGAAAGAACGAATTGTTTGAATCCTGCAGGAGTTGATGCATGCCGACGACAGCAAGCCCCCGCGACGCGCGCGCCTTCGACTACAATGCGCCGGCGGAGCTGTTTCCAAGCCGCAGCAAGAAGATCAGGGGGCAGATGACCTATCGCCGCTTCGCGACCGCCGCGGAGGCGATCCGCTTCGCCATCGAGGAGCTGCCGCCGGCCCTCCTGGTCGGCGCCTATCTGGAAGTCGACGAGGAACGGTTCGACAGCCACGGGATCCGGCGGCTGTACGACAGCGCCGACTACCCGCTGCGGCGTCCGGCGGCGCAGTAGGGCGCGATCCGCAAAGCGGCAGCCGGTTTGCGCACGGTTTGCGCAAGATCGCGCTCTCATTGATTGATCTGGCGCATGATCTCGTCGGCGAACCGGTGTCGGTTCGCCCGATCACGCGCAAGTGGGCGGCCGCCGGAGAGCGCGCCCCATCACCATTTCGGCGCCCTTTCACGCGCCGCTTCGCGCCCGCTCGCTATTTGTGGATCAGCGGAGGCGGCGCGACGGGCTCCGGCTTCCAGACCGGCACGATGATGCGGCCCCACACGCGCGTGTCGAAGCCGCCATAGTTGCGCTCGTAGACGTCGCGCGTCAGATAGGCCTGCAAGGTCACCGGCCCGAAGTCGTAGCCGACCAGTCCGCCGAGCGCGAACTGGCTCTGCCGCTGATATCCGGGGAACGGGTCGCTGAGGTCGGTCGAGCCGAAGCCCACGGGCCCGAACTCCCATTTTCCGAACTTCTTGGTGGCGGTCAGATCGACGTTGAGAAAGTCGGGATTGACCGTGGTGGTGAGCTGATCGAACTGGATTCCGTAGATCGCGTTGGCGGTGAGATTCCAGCCGTTTCCGGTGTAGCTCAGGGCGAAGCGCTGGTTGAGCGAACTGGAATCGAACGCCACGTCCGAATGCACGCCGATGTAGGCGCCGAGCGCGTAGCTGAAGCCGAATCCGTTGCCGAGATCCCACGCGAGCTGGCCGGCAAGAAACGGATTGTAGACTCCGCGCAGATAGTCGGTGTGGTGGACGCCGAGCTCGACGACCGGCGTCGCCAGCAGAAACTGCACGCGCGCGCCGAGAACCATCCAGGGGGTCGACCAGGCGAGCACCGGGATGTCCACCCCGAGGGACGTGTCGACTCCGTCGCGGTTTCCCCAATCCGTGGTGTTGACGAAATAGAGTCCCTCCGGCAGCGGCGCCCCCGTGGCGATGCCGACCGTTTCGCCCGGTTGCGTCACCGAGCCCGCCAAGGCGGGCGTGGCTCCTGCCATCAGCGACAGCAGGCATGCAGCGAACAGAGTTCTTGACCGGCTTGTCATGCGTCCCCTCCAAGAAGCACACAAGCGTCGTTCGTCTTCGGCGAATTCCTTCCTTGCCGTTCAAGTTTTCTTGCCCGTGGGCGTTCTCCGGCGTCCCTCGCGATCGGTCGGAATGCGCAATGGCGACAGGATTGTCGCCGACGAAGAGTCCGACACTTGCAACGGGAACGGTTTTCGGCAGCGTGTCACAGCCTCGGCGGCGTCAGAGGGCGTTCTTCTCTCTGTCCCGCCTGCTTTCGAAGAGACGCCGGGAGTCCCCACTTCGTCCGGCGTTCTTGAAGCCGAGAACCCGCAGTAGCTTATCCCGATAGCGGTCGATCTGACATTACGATGACACCGCCACGACACTTCCGCGCGCGTGTTGTCGCAAAGCCACAGTGAGGCCGCCGGGCCACGCCCCATGGCACCGCTCCGGCGCGACAAATCGCGGTTGCGTGCAACGGCGCGGCATGGGCGGGAATTTCCTCGGCAGGAGACAGGCGTCGGCGCGCGGTGGGACGAGGGCTCGGGTGCGGCGCGTTGGACCGAAACGAAGCGGCAGCCGACGCAAACACCTCCGGACCATTCAGGAGGAGCGCCATGAAACGTGGATCAGATATTTTTGTTCGGCTGGTCGTGGCGGGGGGCATGACGTTCGGTGGCGTGGCGATGGCGAGCGCGGCCGCGACGACGGCCCCGCAGGGCGCCGCCAATCCGGTCGACGAGGCGTCCCGGCCCAAGCCGCCGCTGAGGCTCGAGGATCAGCAGCGCCGCCAAGTGGTGCGCGCCGTCGAAAGCCTGCACCGGATGCAGGCGCCGCCGGCCGGCTTTCAGGTGGCGGTCGGGTCCGCGGTGCCGTCGCAGAAGAAGCTGCACCTGCATCCGTTGCCGCGTCCGCTGATCTACCAGATCCCGGCGCTGCGTCGGTACGACTACGCCGCGCTCACGCACAACGTCCTGATCGTCGATCCGATGACCCGCAAGGTGGTCGAGGTCATTCCGCGCTGAGCCCGCGGCTCGTCATCCGGACAGCCACCAGGCCAACAGGGCGGGCGCGACCGCGACGAAGATCGCCGCCACCGCAAACAATTCACCGCCCGCGATGGCGTGCCACGTGAACGTCGCGGCAAGGTCCGCCATCGGCCGGCCGGCCCCGCGCAGAAGCAGCGCTTCGGCCAGGATCGTGAGCGAGAACCAGCCGAGCCCGATCGCCACGGCCTCGCGCCGGGGGAGCGGTGCGAAGCGGCGGACGAACCGGGCGATGGCCAGGGCGAGCAGGAGGATGAGCGTGACGCCGGAGAGCGGACGCGCGACCGACCCGAGAAACGGGGCCAGGACGAACTCGCGCAGCGCGCCATTGATGGCGGCAATCGCGAACAACAGCGGCCAGAAGAGCGCCGCGCGGAGCATGCCGGTCATCGGTTCGTTTCCCTGGAAACAATGACTACAGCATGGCCTTTGTCTTGGCCGGTCGAATGGCATATCGCGAGCGATTCTCGCCGCGCCGTCGCGGGCCGCCGTGGGCGATGGCGGTCGTTGTCGCGGGCGGGTCCTCGTCGGGCTGATCTTCGCAATCGAGAAATTGGATCGCGGCGCCGTCCGCGACCACCTGCCGTTCGGCAATTCCGATGTCTTTTGGATCGACCTGCGCCCTGCCGTTCGTCACGCTGATCGCAGTCGCAATCCTCAGCAAGATCGTCGAATTCCGCCGGGCGCAAAGCTGGGTCCAAACCTCGGGTCGCGTCGTGCGCTCGAGCATCGAGGTGCGGCGTCATCAATTTGCCGGCGAGCCGCAAACCGTCACCAGCGTGCCGGCGGTCGAATACGAATTCAAGGTCGACGGTCGCGGCACGCGCACCGGCGACGACGCGGGCGGCGCCAGAGCATGATCCCAAAAGCGGGTGCCCGGTTTTCGGAAAAGATCATGCTCGAATCAACGGTTCAGAGCAGGATGATGATACCAAGCGAAGTCATCCGGCTTCACCGCCGCCGCTTGCCTCGCCATGCCCGCGTCCCGCCTTTTCCGGCTGTCGAACGCGGCCCGCGAAACGGGATCGCCTCCTTGCCCGGTCCCATCTCGTCGAGGTCCGGCTTGCGCGGGCCACGCGCGGCCGGCAGCGCCACGACCTTGCCGGTCGGATCGTCGATGATCGCCATCTCGGTCGCGCGCAGGCGCTTGATCTCGTCGCGCAGGCGCGCCGCCTCCTCGAAGTTGAGATCGGCCGCCGCCTCGCGCATGCGCGCCTCGAGATCGCCGATCACCGCCTCGAAATTGTGCCCGATGGTGGCGGCGTCCTCGGCGAATCCGGCGCCGGTCTCGACCAGCACGTGGTCGCGCTCGTAGACCGATTCGAGGATGTCGCCGATCGACTTGCGCACGCTTTCGGGCGTGATGCCGTTCTCGGCGTTGTAGGCCGACTGCTTCTCGCGCCGGCGGTTGGTCTCGGCGATCGCCCGCTCCATCGAGCCGGTCACCGCGTCGGCGTAGAGGATCACCCGGCCGTCGACGTTGCGCGCCGCGCGCCCGATGGTCTGGATCAGCGAGGTCTCGGAGCGCAGGAAGCCTTCCTTGTCGGCGTCCAGGATGGCGACGAGGGCGCATTCGGGAATGTCGAGGCCCTCGCGCAGCAGGTTGATGCCGACCAGCACGTCGAAGGCGCCGAGGCGCAGGTCGCGGATGATCTCGATGCGTTCGATCGTGTCGATGTCGGAGTGCATGTAGCGCACGCGCACGCCCTGCTCGTGCAGATATTCGGTGAGGTCCTCGGCCATGCGCTTGGTGAGCACGGTGACGAGCGCCCGATAGCCGCGGGCCGCGACCTGGCGCACCTCGCCGAGCAGGTCGTCGACCTGGGTGCGCGCCGGCCGCACGTCGACCGGCGGGTCGATCAGGCCGGTCGGGCGGATCACCTGCTCGACGAACACGCCGCCCGCCTGCTCGATCTCCCAGCGCCCGGGCGTCGCGGACACCGCGATCGTCTGCGGCCGCATCGCGTCCCACTCCTCGAAGCGCAGCGGCCGGTTGTCCATGCAGGACGGGAGGCGGAAGCCGTATTCGGCGAGCGTCGCCTTGCGGCGGAAGTCGCCGCGGTACATGCCGCCGATCTGCGGCACGGTGACGTGGCTCTCGTCGACGAACACGAGCGCGTGGTCGGGCACGTATTCGAACAGCGTCGGCGGCGGCTCGCCCGGCCGGCGGCCGGTGAGATAGCGCGAATAGTTCTCGATGCCGGCGCAGCTTCCCGTCGCCTCCATCATCTCCAGGTCGAAGAGTGTGCGCTGCTCGAGCCGCTGCGCCTCGAGCAGGCGTCCGGCGTCGTTGAGTTGCTCCAGGCGCCAGCGCAGCTCCTGCTTGATGCCGGCGATAGCCTGCAGCAGCGTCGGCCGCGGCGTGACGTAGTGCGAATTGGCGTACACCTTCACAAATGACAGCTCGTCGGTCTTCTGGCCGGTGAGCGGATCGAACTCATCGATCGTCTCCACCTCGTCGCCGAACAGGTTGACCCGCCAGGCGCGATCCTCGTAGTGCGCCGGGAAGATGTCGATGCAGTCGCCGCGCACCCGGAAGGTGCCGCGCGCGAAGTCGCCGGCCGTGCGCTTGTACTGCAGGGCGACGAGGTCGGCGATGAGCTGGCGCTGGTCGATGCGCTCGCCGCGCTTGAGCGTGAAGGTCATGGCCGAGTAGGTCTCGACCGAGCCGATGCCGTAGATGCACGAGACCGAGGCGACGATCACCACGTCGTCGCGCTCGAGCAGCGCCCGCGTCGCCGAATGGCGCATGCGGTCGATCTGCTCGTTGATCGAGGATTCCTTCTCGATGTAGGTGTCGGTGCGCGGGACGTAGGCCTCCGGCTGGTAGTAGTCGTAGTAGGAGACGAAATATTCCACCGCGTTGTCGGGGAAGAAGCTCTTGAACTCGCCGTAGAGCTGCGCGGCGAGCGTCTTGTTGGGCGCGAGGATCAGCGCCGGGCGCTGCGTCGCCTCGATCACCTTGGCCATGGTGAAGGTCTTGCCGGAGCCGGTGACCCCGAGCAGCACCTGCGTGCGGTCGCGGCGCTTGACGCCCTCGACGAGTTCGGCGATCGCCTGCGGCTGGTCGCCCTTGGGCTCGAAATCGGACCGGATGACGAGGCGCTTGCCGCCTTCGGTCTTCTCCGGCCGCGACGGCCGGTGCGGCGTCCAAGCGCGCTCGCGCCCGTCTTCGCCGCGAAACTCGGGCCGGCCCTCGCGCAGGAGCCTGTCGAGCGCCTCTGCGGTGGCGGCGACGCCGGAGAACTCGCTCGGGCGCCGGCGCCTGGCGGGCGGCTGCGCCTCCTCCTTGTCGCCGATGCCGAGCGCGCGCGCGAGGTCGGGATCGAGCTCGCCGGGCGAGGCCGGCGTCCTGGCCGCATAGCCCGATTGCGGGCGCTCGCCGAAACCCTGAACGGTCGAGGCGCGCGCCTTGTGCGCATTGGCGAAATCGGCGCGGCGGTCGCGCGAATTGTCGGGCGGCGGCTGCAGCCCGGTCTGCGAGCCGACGCCGGCGGTTCCCTGTCCGATCGCCGGGTTGAGCAGTTCCGCGAGCTTGGGCTCGAGCGGCGCGAGATCGGGGCGCGCCGCCTTGGCGCGCGTCGGCCGCGCCGGGTCCTTCGGTGTCTTGGCTCTCGCCCGCTCGGGCGGGTTCGGTCGGTCCGGATGCTTCGCCATGAAGCCGAATATGGTCCGCCCGATGCGGCGAGGGAAGGGCGGCCGGGCGCGGCGTTCCCGGCGGACGCGCGTGTCAGGCCGCGCTCAGCCGGTCGATTTCCGCGAGATCGTCGGGCGTGAGCGGCCAGCCGACCGCCGTGACGTTCTGCTCCACCTGCTCGGGCCGCGTCGCGCCGGCGATGATGCTGGCGACCTGCGGGTGCGCGGCGAGCCAGGAGAACGCCAATTCGAGCAGCGAACGGCCGCGGCTCTTGGCGAACGACTGCAGCTTTTCGGCAAGCTCGAAGTCGCGATCGGTGAGAAAGCGTTCCGCCTGCCCGCGCATCGCAGCCATGCGGGTGCCGGCGGCGGGCGGCTCGCCGCGCCGGTACTTGCCGGTGAGCAGCCCGCTGGCGAGCGGGTAGAACGGCAACAGTCCGAGCCCGAAGGCCTGCATCGCTGGGACGAGCTCGGCCTCTATGCCACGGCGAAGCAAGCTGTATTCGTCCTGGCAGGAGACGAAGGCGTTGAGGCCGAGGCTCTTCGCCGTCCATTGCGCGTCGGCGACCTGCCAGGCCGGCAGGTTGGAGCAGCCGACGTAGCGCACCTTGCCCTGGCGCACGAGATCGTCGAGCGCGCGCAGCGTCTCCTCGATCGGGGTGAGCGGATCGGGCTTGTGCAGCTGGTAGAGGTCGATCCAGTCGGTCCTGAGCCGGGCGAGGCTCGCCTCGACGGCCGCCATGACGTAGCGCCGCGAGGCGCCCTTGAGGCCGCGCGCCTCGTCGATGGCGTAGCCGAACTTGGTGGCGAGCACGATCTCCTTGCGCCGGCTGCCGAGCACCTCGCCGAGGATCGTCTCCGAGCCGCCCGCGTTGCCGTAGATGTCGGCGGTATCGAACAGCGTGATGCCGAGATCGAGCGCCTTGTGGATCACCTTGCGCGAAGCCTCGAGGTCGATCCTGCCGCCGAAATTGTTGCAGCCGAGACCGACGAGCGAGACGCGCAGGCCCGATTTGCCAAGATTGCGAATCTGCATCATGTCCTCTGTCAGCACAGGGGCGGAGCAATCCGCCCGGCATGGTTTTCACAGGCCGTCGCGTTCCCTTCATATAGGCACCCCCATATGACGGCTGCCCGGTTCAACTCGGATCTGCCCTGCGCCCGCCTCATGTCTCCCTTTCTCGTTGAAACGATCGGCTCGCTCGGCGCGACGCTCACGACCTTCTGCTGGCTGCCACAGGCGCTGAAGATCATCCGCGACCGCGACACGCGGGCGATCTCGCTGCCGGCCCATGTCGCCTTTGCGTCCGGCGTCGGTCTCTGGCTCGTCTACGGCATCGCGCTGGGCAATTGGCCGCTGATCGCCTCGAACGCGGTCACGCTGGCGTTCATGACCGTGATCCTGGCGCTGAAGCTGCGCCACGGGTGATTGGCGCGCGCACGCGCCGCCCTTCCAGCCTCCTGTTCGACCAGGGCAGTCGGGCACGCATCCTGGCGTTCTTTTTCATGTCCCGGTCATGTTTCGCCGGACGACTTGCCGCAGTATCGCCACACCCGGCGCGCTGATTCGCGTCGGGCGACGTTCGACTGGTGGCAATCCGGACACCGGTGCACCCATGGCCATCGATCCCAGACAAGTCGCCGCCCTTGCGCTTCATCGATTCGGCTTCGGGCCGCGGCTCGGCTCGATCGCGGAACTGGCGGCCGATCCGCGCGGCGCGCTCATCGCCGAGCTCGAGCGGCCGGGAGCCGGCCGGATCACGGATCCCGACCTGATGTCGACCGGGGAGGCCGCGCGCGCGGCCTTCGACTTCCGCCAGCAGCGCAAGGCGCTGCGGCAGGCGGCGAACGCCGCCGCGAAGAGGCCGGCGATCGAACCCGGACCGCCGGGCGGCGGATCGTCGATGGCCCCGCCGGACGCGCCGTCGACAGGCGAGATGCAGCCGCCCCGCCAGGCCAGGCGCAATCCGCAGCCGGGCGTGCCGCAGCAGATCTACCTGAAGGAAGCCTCCGCGCGCGTCGACGCCGCGCTCGGCAGCGACATCGGCTTCGTCGAGCGGCTCGTCTGGTTCTGGTCGAATCACTTCTGCGTCTCCGCCGACAAGGGACCGATGCGGGCGCTGTGCGGCGCCTTCGAGCGCGAGGCGATCCGGCCGCACGTGCTCGGCCGCTTCGCCGACATGCTCACCGCGGTCGAGAGCCACCCGGCGATGCTGTTCTATCTCGACAACGTGCGCTCGATCGGCCCCGATTCGTTCGCGGGACGGCGGCGGGGCAAGGGCCTCAACGAGAACCTGGCACGCGAGATCCTCGAACTGCATACGCTCGGCGTGCGTACCGTCTACACCCAGGCCGACGTCACCAGTTTCGCCAAGGTCATCACCGGGTGGAGCATCGTGCCGTTCCGGCTCGACCCGCAGCACGGCGGCGAGTTTCTGTTCAATCCGCGACTGCACGAGCCGGGCGCGCAGCAGGTGATCGGCAAGACCTATGCCCAGGAGGGCGTGGCGCAGGGCCGCGCCGTGCTCGCCGACATCGCCCGCCACCCGGCGACCGCCCGGCACGTTGCCACCAAGCTCGCCACGCATTTCGTCGCCGACACGCCGCCGCCCGCGCTGGTCGACCGGCTCGCCCGGCGCTTTCTCGACACCCGGGGCGATCTCAAGGAGATGGCGAAGACGCTTGTCACCTCGCCTGAGGCCTGGGACGCGCCGCGCGCCAAGCTCAAGCGGCCCGGCGAGTGGATCGTCGCCTCGCTGCGCGCGACCGGCATCGCCCCGCCCGACATCCGTCCGGTGATCGGGGCGCAGAACATGCTGGGCGAGCCGTTGTGGCGTCCGCCGGCCCCGAAGGGTTTCTCCGACGACAGCGCCGCCTGGACCGATGGTCTGGCGCAGCGGCTCGACGTCGCCAACCAGCTCGCGCGGCGTGTCGCACCGCTCGTCGATCCCGACGCGGCGATCGAGGTCGCGCTCGGCCCGCTCGCCTCCGCCGACACGCGCCAGACGATCGCCCGCGCCGAGAGCCGGCCGCAGGCTCTGACGCTGCTCCTGATGGCTCCCGAATTCCAGCGCAGGTGACGCCATGCCGATCGATCTTCACGCTCCGACCCGCCGCGAGTTGCTGCTCGCCTCCGGCGTCCTGTTCGCCTGGGCCCATCTGCCCAAGGTCGCGCGCGCCGAGGGGCGCGATCCGCGCTTCCTGACGATCGTGCTGCGCGGGGCGCTCGACGGGCTCGCCGCCGTGGCGCCGGTCGGCGATCCGGACTGGGTGCGGCTGCGCGGCGACAAGGCGCTGACGCTCGACGGGCCGACGCCCGCGCTGCCGCTCGACGGCTTCTTCGCGCTCAACCCGGCGATGCCGAACCTGCACCGGATGTACAAGGCCGGTCAGGCGACGATCGTGCACGCGGTCGCGACCCCTTACCGCGAACGCTCGCATTTCGACGGCCAGGACGTGCTCGAAAGCGGACTGATCAAGCCGGGGAGCGCCGAAAGCGGCTGGCTCAACCGGGCGCTCGCCGCGCTGGCGCCGGGCGAGCGCGTGGCTTCGAAAGGCTCCGCCTTCGCGGTCGGCCCGGTCACGCCGCTCGTCGTACGCGGAAAGGCGCCGGTGATGTCTTGGACGCCGCCGCGGCTCGCGCCGGCGTCCGACGACACCGCGATGCGGCTGCTCGATCTTTATCGCCACACCGATCCCGCGCTCGCGCGCGTGCTCGAGGAGCGCATGGGGCTCGCCGCCATCGCGCGCGCCGGGGCCATGCCGAGCGGGCCGCAAAAGCCCGCGCCGGGCGTCGGCGTCGCGCAGGTCCGCGCCTACTTCGCCGAAGCGGCCGGGGCGGCGGCGAAGTTCCTGGCGCAGAGCGACGGACCGCGGATCGGCGCGCTCGCCTTCGACGGCTGGGACACGCACGCCGACGAAGGCGAACTGAGCGGCCGGCTCGCGGCGCTGCTCGGTGCGCTCGACGGCGCGCTCGCCGCCATCGAGACCAACATGGGCGGCAACACGGGCGCTTGGCGCGAGACCGTGGTGGCGGTGGTGACCGAGTTCGGCCGCACCGCGCACGTGAACGGCACCCAGGGAACGGACCACGGCACCGCGACCGTCGCGCTGCTTGCCGGCGGCGCGCTCAAGGGCGGGCGCGTCGTCGCCGACTGGCCGGGCGTGTCCGAATCGAAGCTCTACGAAGGCCGGGATCTCAAGCCGACCACGGACTTGCGGGCGGTGCTCAAAGGCGTGCTGCAGGATCACCTGCGCGTGCCGGAGACGGCGCTCGCGGCCTCGGTCTTCCCCGACAGCACGGCGGTGCGCCCGATGGGCGGATTGTTCGCCTGAACGTCACCCGGACGAGCGGGCCGGGAGCGACTATTGCTGCTGCGGCTCGCCGCCGATGTATCCGGCGATCTTCCAGCCGCCGGCGTCCTTGACGTAGCAGAGCTGGTCGTTGCCGAGCGGCGCAATCGCCTCGATCGGCACGTAGCCGACCTTGCCGGCCGGCGTGACGACGCGCAGGAACTGCTGCTGCTGGCTGGAACTGGGCGGCGTCTCTTCGGGCATCACGCGCACGAAATTCATGCCGAGCTTTTCGATCACCGGCGCGTTGGGCTGCGGGCCGGAACGCACGTCAATTCCGGCGGTCGCCGGGAAGCCCCACTCGGAGAGATCGGTCTGCGTCGACCTGGCGAGCTGCTCGAGCGCCTTCTCGTCGAAGCCCGGATCGGCCGGGGCGCAGATCACGTTCTGACGGTCGGGCATCGGCCCGCCGGTCGGGTCCTCGGCGTAGCCCGCCAGCATGTCCCAGCCGGGCGCGTCCTTGCCGTCGAGGCCGACCGCCTTCGCCAGATTGTCGAGCCCCGACTTGTTCTTCTCTGCGGCGTCGCCGTTTTCGCGCAGCCAGAAGAATCCCTGCGCGACGACGAGCCGGCCGAGCGCGGCGCGATCCTTGCGCCTGGCGATGTCGCCGAGCTGCTTGCGGAAGGCGACGAAGCTCGCGTCGTTGAAGTTTGCCGGCGGACGGACCGCGACCGGCTTGTAAGGCTTCGCCGGGGCCGGCGCCTGCGTCTGTCCTTGCGCCGGCGGCTGCGCCTGGGGAGCGGCGGGCGGCCGTTGCGGCTGGTTTCCGCCGGCCGGTGGAAGCTGCGACGGGCGCGGAAGCTGCGATTGCGCGGCGGCCGGCGCGGCCGCGAGGACCGATGCAAGCGACAGGGCGAACGCAATGGAGGCGGAATGGAAATGACGCATCGGGGCCTCCCGGGGTTGAAGCGATCTGCCGACGGGACTTACGGACAAATTGCGACGCCCGTGCGGCTGTTCCGGCGCGACCCGCCGGGCATAAACTTTCCATAAAAGTGCGCCTTGCGCGCGGCGCCAGGTTTCGCCGGTGCTCAGTGAAATCCGGCGGCCAGTGCCACGACCTTGCCGTCCAATCCGTTGAACCCGTGGTACGCCTTCGCTTCGCATGGGTTGCCGACCGAGACGCCGCCGGTCAGCCAGACCACGCGCGCCTTGCCGGCGGCCCACTTGATGAAGGGCTCGACACCCGCGGGCTGCGTGAAGCGGCAGCCGTCGTCGCGATGATGAATGACGAGCGTGCGCGGCAGGGCGCCGGGCGAGCCGACAATGCCGGCGACATTGGTCGAGCTGCCGGAGTCGTTCGTCAGGAAGCCCGAGGTGAGCACCAGCGCGTCGGGCCGCGCGCCCCGCGCGATCCCCTGGGCGGCGCGGATCGTGCCGCGGCTCGTCGCCACGACGGTGACCGGCCGCTTGATCGCCGCCATGTAGCGCACCGCGCTCGCCAGATCGACGTCGGCGTCGACGACCAGCACCGCCAGTCCGCGTGCCGCGTAGGCCCTGCGGGTGCGCACCAGCTGATTGCCGCGCAGCCCGTTGATCGAGCCGTCGGGGCCGGGCCGGATCGCGCCGTCGCCGCCCGGCATCAGGATCACGCTCGCGTGCGGCGCCTTGGGGCGCAGCAGCACCGCGCTCGAGCCACCGATCTGCACGGTTTCGTCGGCGGATGCCGAGGCGCCGAATGTGGCAACGAGAAGCACGAGGCTGCCGACGAACGCAAGCAGCGCGGGCGCGATTCCGTGACTTTTGCGGTGGCCGTGCATGGATGTTCTCCCCCCGGGTCCGGACCGGTCCTGTCGGTTGCGGCAGGGAAGATGCCACGGCCTGGGTTCCGCGGCCAAGCGGTTCGACGCGACCCGCGCGCGCCGCGCGCTCAAAATTGTGCGTTCGCTGCAGACGGCCGCCTGTTTGTTTCCTAAATAGACGACACCTATCGTCACCCGAAAGGCCCCCATGCCGACCTTCGTCTCTCCCTATCTCGTGCCGGTGCTCCTTCTGATCACCTCGAACGTGTTCATGACGTTCGCCTGGTACTGGCACCTGCGTTTCAAGGCGGTGCCGCTCGCGCTCGTCGTGCTGACGAGCTGGGGCATCGCCTTCGTCGAATATTGCTTCGCTGTCCCGGCCAACCGATGGGGCAGCACCGTCTATACGCCGGCGCAGCTCAAGACGATCCAGGAGGTGGTGACCCTGCTGATCTTCGCGGCGTTCTCGGTGCTCTATCTGAAGCAGTCGTTCACCTTGAGCTACGCGGTCGGTTTCGCCTTCATCGCGCTCGGCGCCTATTTCGTCTTCAAGGGGCCGCTCGGCTAGCGGCAACGTTTCGCGTCCCGCATCCAAGTCTTGCGCGAAAGGCTGCCATCGCCGCGGCGCGCCCTGAGCCTGCAATAGATTTCGCGACGAGCATCCCAATCGATGGATGGAGAAATTCAATCATCTCGGCCCGTCTTCCGTTCGGCCACGATGCAGCGGAATCGGCGGAAACACCGTGGCGAACGGACGACCGCCGCGACGCACCCAAGTGAGCTCTCAATGAAGCTGCTGGTCGCCGCCTTTTCTCAGCTCGCCGCGGCGAGGTCGGCCGAGTCGTCGATGAATCCGCCCGACTGGCGCCGCCACAGCGCCGCGTAGGCGCCGCCGAGCCGCAACAGCTCCTGGTGCGTGCCCTGCTCGACGATTCGGCCGCGGTCGAGCACCACCAGCCGGTCCATGCGGGCGATGGTCGACAGCCGGTGCGCGATGGCGATCACCGTCTTGCCGGCCATCAAGGTCCCGAGGCTCTGCTGGATCGCCTCCTCCACCTCGCTGTCGAGCGCGGAGGTCGCCTCGTCGAGCACGAGGATCGGCGCGTCCTTGAGGATGACGCGGGCGATGGCGATGCGCTGGCGCTGGCCGCCGGAGAGCTTCACGCCGCGCTCGCCGACCTGCGCCTCGTAGCCGCGCCGGCCCTTCCAGTCCTCCAGCCCGAGGACGAATTCGTCGGCATGGGCGAGCTTGGCGGCGGCGATGACCTCCTCGTCGCTGGCATCCGGCCGGCCGTAACGGATGTTCTCGCCGATCGATCGGTGCAGCAGCGAAGTGTCCTGCGTGACAACCGAGATCTGCGCGCGCAGGCTTTCCTGCGTGACCTCCGACACGTCCTGGCCATCGATCAGGATGCGGCCGCCTTCGAGATCGAAGAAGCGCAGCAGCAGGTTGACGAGCGTCGACTTGCCGGCGCCCGAGCGGCCGATCAGGCCGATCTTCTCGCCCGGCTTCACCGTGAGGGTGAGGCCGTCGATGACGCCGGTCTCCCGGCCGTAGCCGAAGCGGACCTCCTCGAAGCGGATCTCCCCGCGCGACACGGCGAGCGTGCGCGCCTGCGGCCGGTCGGTGAGGGCGATCGGGCGGGCGATCGTCATCATGCCTTCCTGCACGACGCCGACGTTCTCGAAGATCGCCGTCACCTGGCCGGCGACCCAGCCGGCGATGTTGACGATCTGCCAGGCGAGCGGCAGCGCCATCGCCACCGTGCCGACCGCGATGCTGCCGCGTGACCACAGGAAGAGCGCGAGCGCGCCGGTGCCGGTGACGAGGGCGGCGTTGAGCGTGGAGAAACACAGGCCGAACAGCGTGTTGAGCCGCAGCGAGGCATGAAACCGGTCGGTGTGCTGGTCGATCGCGTCGCGCACGTAGGCGTCCTCGTCGCGGGCGCGGGCGAACAGCTTCACCGTCAGGATGTTGGTGTAGCTGTCGACGATTCGTCCCGTCACCAGCGAGCGGATCTCCGACATCACCTTCGAGCTGTCGCGCATGCGCGGAACAAAGACGCGCAGCAGGGTCAGGTAGCCCGCGAACCAGATCAGCACCGGTACGGCGAGCCATGCGTCGGCGTGCGCGAGCAGCAGGATGGCGCTCGTGCCGTAGACGATGATGTAGAGAACCCCGTGCAGCAGCGCGACCAGGCTCTCGCGGATCGCCGGGCCCGTCTGCATGACGCGCGTCGCGATGCGGCCGGCGAAGTCGTTCTGGAAGAACGCCCACGACTGGCGCACGACGTGCCAGTGGCTCTGCCAGCGGATGAGATTGGAGACGTTCGCGGCGATCGCCTGGTTGGTGAACAGGTTCTGGATCGTGAGCGCGAGCGGCCGCACGACGAGCAGGATCACCGCCATGCCGGCGAGCATCGGCCATGACTGGGCGAACAGATCCTGCGGCGCGTGGCTGGTGACGAGCGTGATGACGCGCCCGATGAACACCGGGATCGTGGCATCGAGCAGCGCCACCGTGAATCCGGCGGCGAACAGCCCCAGGAACAGCGGCTTCGCCTGGCGCGCGTAGTGCCAGTAGAAGGCGAGCAGGTCGGGCGGAGGCTCCGGGCGCTCGGGCGGCTTGGTCGGCGGCAGCAGCCGTTCGAAGGTTGCGAACATGTGCATCAACTCGCGCAAGAAGGGCCGAACGCGCCGCGACATCTCGATGCCGCCGCGCGACTCGACCCATGTGCCTGTTATCGAAACGGATGCAGGCGCTTAGAACCGGTTCGTGACCACACTATGACGGCGGCGCCCGAGTCGAACAATCGACCCGGCAATTCTCCTCGTCAACGCCCCGGCGCGACCCGCAGGACGCGGCCGTTGGCATTGTCGGTGAGAAGCCAGAGCGCGCCGTCGGGCCCCTGGCGCACGTCTCGGATGCGCTCGCCCATCCGGCGCAGCAGGCGCTCTTCACCGGTCACTTTTTCGCCCTCGATTGCGAGCCGCACCAGCATCTCCCCGGCCAGCGCCCCCAGGAACATGTTGCCGCGCCAGGACGGGAACAGGTCGCCCCGGTAGAAGGCGAGGCCCGACGGCGCGATCGAGGGAACCCAGTATTTCAACGGCTGCTCCATGCCGGCCTTGTGGGCGCTCGCGTGGATTTTCGCGCCCGAATAGTCGACGCCGTAGCCGATCACGGGCCAGCCATAGTTGCGGCCCGGCTCGATGATGTTCACCTCGTCGCCGCCGCGCGGTCCGTGCTCGTGCTCCCACAGCGTTCCGGTCGTCGGATTGAACGCGAGCCCCTGCGGGTTGCGGTGGCCGTAGCTCCAGATCTCCGGCAAGGCACCATGCCGTCCGACGAACGGATTGCCCGGCGGCACCGAGCCGTCGGGCCGGATGCGGACGATCTTGCCGAGATCGTTGTCGAGATCCTGCGCGAGATCGCGCGGGGTGAAATGATCGCCCAGTGTCACGAACAGATTTCCATCCGGACCCTGTACGACCCGGCAGCCCATGTTGAGCCCGTGCCCGGCCGGCCCGCGCTGCGAGAAGATGCGCTTGACGTCTTCGAGATGCGCGCGGCCCTCTTCGACGACGCGCGCGCGGGCGACCGCCTCGCGTCCGCCGCCGTCGGCAAGCTCGGTGTAGCAGAAGTAGATCGTGTGATTGTTCGCATAGTCGCGATCGAGCGCGAGATCGAGCAGGCCCGCCTGCTGGCTGGCATAGAGCCTGGGGATTCCCGAAAGCGGCGCCGACAGTTCGCCATCGCGCGTGACAAGGCGCAGACGGCCCGGGCGCTCGGTGACCAGCATGCGGCCGTCGGGCAGAAAGGCGAGCGACCACGGATGGCGCAGTCCACGCGCCGCGGTCTCGACCGACAGCGGGCCTGCGGAGGAACGGAAGGTCTCGCCATGTGCCGGGGCCGCCGCCAGCGTCAGGCCAAAAGCGAGGACAGGCAACGCATGCAACGGCTTCATCCGCGCTCTCCAGGTTCTGGCGCAGACGTGCGGCCCGGCGGAAGAAATCGCCAGGGGGCGGCGCTCACATGTCGGTGAGGGGCGACGCCCTGGCCCCAAGCGGGACGCTTCGAATCACCGTCCCACTCGAATTTCCTGATCTGAGAATGATCCTTTCCGAAAACCGGTGTCCACCTTTCGGGATCATTCTCTATTCGGCGATGGTGAGCGCCTCCGGGTGCCATTCCATGCGGACGTGGCCGGGCTGGTCCGCCACCCGCTTCAGCCAGGCGCGGATCGCCGGGAAGGCGGTCAGGTCGAAATCGCTCTCATGCGCGACATGCGTATAGGCGTAGAGGGCGATGTCGGCGATCGTGTAGCGGTCGGCGGCGAAGAAGCGGTGCGTCGCCAGATGCTGTTCCATGACGCTCAGCGCCTGGTAGCCCTTCTCCATCCAGTCCTCGAGCGCGTGCATCTGCAGCTCGCGGCCGCCCTTGACCATGGTGAGCCAGAAACGCGCGCTGCCGAGATTGGGTTCGAGGCTGTGCTGCTCGAAGAACATCCATTGCAGGGCCTCGGCGCGGTCGATCCGGTCGTCCGGCGCAAGCGGCGTACCGCCGGCGATGTACCAGAGAATGGCGTTCGACTCGGGCAGGTAGCGGCCGGGTGCGACCTCGAGCAGCGGCACGCGGCCGCTCGGATTCTTGGCGAGAAATTCCGGTGTGCGGCTTTCACCCTTGAGGATGTCGATCTCGACGAGGCGGTATGGCAGGCGCAGCTGCGCGAGCGCGAGCCGCACCTTGTAGCAATTGCCCGACCGCTGCATCGAATACAGGGTGTACATTCCTCCTCCTCGTCGATTCCCCTCTGCGTGAGAACCTTCGCGATCTTCGTCGCGTCTCTGCGGATCTTTCGCGACATCGGCCGCGGACCCGGATCGCCGAACCGCACGGCCCTGCGGGAGCGATGCCCGACGGTGCCGGCCTGTCGCGCTCCGGCGCATTCTGAACCATCACCATACGCGAAGACGCGCGCGCCCAGCGGCATCATATCACCGAATTGCGATCGGTCGCAGCGAATCTGCCATGTCTTTTTGGACCGGCGATAACAGGCTCTTCATCTGGCCGCCATGATCCGGCCGCCAAGCGCCCGCGCCGACCGGGGGACGCGCCGCGATTCCCGTGCTGCGAGAAAAATCGCGAACGCTGCGGCCCGGCGTCGCGATCCGCCCGGGCCCTTGCGGCTAGTCGGCGAGCTCCGGTTCCGGAACGCCGCGCTCGCGTGAGACGGTTGCGACGGCGTCCCTTTCGCTGAGTGCGCGGACCGACATCCAGCAGAGAATCGCCAGGAAGACTCCGGCAATCACGTCGATGAAATAGTGCCCGCCTTCGATCGGCGTGGCGAGAATCATCGTGACGTTCAAGGCGATGCCGAGCCATCTCAGGACCGGAACGGGCCAGAGGGCCACCATGAAGATGACGGCGAGGGCTGCGTGCAGACTGGGGAACGTCACGATGCCCTGCGAGTCCTGCGCCATGAGGAGCCGGAACGATCCGTCGCGCAGACCGAAAAACGTCGGCAAGTGAAGCTCGCGCGTGACGGGCACGATGTCGGGATAGTCGGCCGCGGACAACCGATCGTGTCCCCACACGCCTTGAGCCGGCAGCACCGCCGAGATGGCGATGGTCGCCAGAGCGGCCAGCATCAATGCCAGTACGAACATGCGCAGGCGCTTCAGGTGTCCGCAGAATCCGAGCGCCAGGACCGTGGTCGTCGCCTGGGGCGCGAAGCTCATGTAGGCCGACGTGAACAGGGGATGGAACCCCGGATGGTCATTCATCCAGACCAACAGCGCGCGCCAATCCAGATCGAGCGCGCGATCGACATGGGCGAGCCAGCTGTCCTGCAGCGGAAAGCCGGCGCTGGCCGCGAGGTACGACAGCGGCGCGCCGACGGAGAAGAACGCACAGATCTGGGCCGTGCATTGCAGCGTCGATCCCAGCCGATGGTCCCGGCGAATGCGGGCATAGAACGCGGCGCCGGAACACAGCACCACGCAGGCGGTCCCCGGGATCAGGAGCGAGTTCCAGAGAATCGTGAATTGCGCGGCAGCCGCCATCGCCACCACGAGCGCGGCGACCGCGGCGATGGACCACCAGATCAGGCGGTCGAGCCGATACGTGGACGCTGGCCCGTCGGTCATGGGGCTCTCTCGGCCAACAACGGGGCCTGCCCAGGGGCAGTAGCTGGAGAGGTATTTCCGGGCCGTTAATCCCCCGTGAGGCCGGTCCTGGGCCGCGGTGCGCCGGGGCCGGGACCCTCGACCCGCTCTGGCCGCGGCCGGCGTGTCAGATGACCTTGATTGATCGAAAACATCAGCGTTTCAGGCTTGCCGCCGGCGGGGAGTGCCTTTAGGACGGTCGCGCCCGCTGCGGTGCGGGAGAACAAGGAGAGATCGATGGCCTTCCTCGCCGAATCGCTCAAGCGCGTTAAGCCCTCCGCCACCATCGCGGTGACGGACAAGGCGCGCGCGCTCAAGGCGGCCGGCCGGGACGTCATCGGCCTCGGCGCCGGCGAACCCGACTTCGACACCCCGGAGAACATCAAGCACGCCGCGATTCGGGCGATCGAGCGCGGCGAGACCAAGTACACGAACGTCGACGGCATCGCCGAGCTCAAGGCCGCGATCATTCGCAAATTCAAGCGTGAGAACGGCCTCGTGTACAAGCCGTCCCAGATCTCGGTCGGCACCGGCGGAAAGCAGGTGCTCTACAACGCGTTCGTGGCGACCCTCAATCCGGGCGACGAGGTGATCATCCCGGCGCCCTACTGGGTGAGCTACCCCGACATGGTGCTGCTCGCCGGCGGCAAGCCCGTTGCGGTGGTGGCGGGCGCCGAGTCGGGCTTCAAGATCGGTCCCGAGGCGCTCGAGCGCGCCATCACGCCGAAGACGAAGTGGCTTCTCCTCAACTCGCCGTCGAACCCGACGGGCGCGGCCTATACGCGCGCCGAGCTCAAGGCCTTGACCGACGTGCTGGTGCGCCACCCGCACGTATGGGTCATGAGCGACGACATGTACGAACACCTCGTCTACGACGAGTTCGAGTTCACGACGCCGGCGCAGATCGAGCCGCGGCTGTACGAGCGGACCTTGACGGTCAACGGCGTGTCGAAGGCCTACTGCATGACCGGCTGGCGCATCGGCTACGCCGGCGGTCCCGAGCCGCTCATCAAGGCGATGGCGACGGTCCAGTCGCAATCGACCTCCAACCCGAACTCGATCGCCCAGTGGGCAGCCGTCGAGGCGCTCGACGGACCGCAGGACTTCATTCCGAAGCACAACCGGATTTTCAAGGAACGCCGCGATCTCTGCGTGGCAATGCTCAATCAGGCCAAGGGCATCAACTGCCCGAAGCCGGAGGGGGCCTTCTACGTCTACCCGTCCTGCGCCGGCACGATCGGCAAGAAGACGCCGTCCGGCAAGGTCATCCGCACGGACGAGGATTTCGTCACCGAGCTGCTCGAGGCCGAGGGGGTCGCGGTCGTGCAGGGGACGCCGTTCGGTCTCGGACCGGCGTTTCGCATCTCCTACGCCACCAAGACCGAGAATCTCGAAGAGGCCTGCCGCCGCATTCAGCGGTTCTGCGCCAGCCTGATCTAGTCCGGTTGCACAGCCCCCTCGGGCACATCGGTGCGTGTGCTGCGAGTTGTAGACCGGCGCATGCCGTTGGGGGCAACCGGTTTCCAGTTCACCGGATCCTGCGGTAAAGTTCGCCGTCACGGAGGCTGCCTCATGGGCTCCGGCGTCGCCCGACGCCGTCGGGCGCGAACTCTGGCCGGCATCGCCGCGCCAGCCGGCGGCCTCCCCGAGGAGCAAGGGGGAATATCCATGTTTGGAAAGTTTTTCGCGGCCGCCGCGCTGGCGGCGACCGCCATGCTGCCCGGGTCGGCCATGGCGCAGGAGCGCGCCCAGGTCGGAACGCTCGGATGCGACGTGTCGGCCGGCATCGGCTTCATCGTGGGCTCACAGCGCACCGTGAACTGCACGTTCACGCCGTCCGTGCCGGGGCCGGTCGAAGTCTACACCGGCAGCATCAGCAAGTTCGGACTCGATCTCGGCGCCACCGCCGGGGGCGCGATGGTGTGGCTCGTCTATGCGCCGACGACGCGGCCTTCCGGCTCGCTCGCCGGCAGCTACGCCGGCGCGAGCGCGGAGGCCACCGTGGTCGCCGGGCTCGGCGCGAACGTGCTGGTCGGCGGTTCCAACCGCTCCGTGGCGCTACAGCCGCTCTCAGTGCAGGGCCAGACCGGCCTCAATCTCGCGGTCGGCGTGGCCGGCCTCGAGCTCCGCTTCCTGCGCTGAGGGCTCGTCTGCGCACGTTCGAGGACCAGCGGCCCCGCCGAGCGGTGGGCCGAGCAAGAAAGGATTTCACGATGCACCACCCTACGGTTTGCTCGCTCCTTGCGGGCGCGCTCCTGGTCGCGGCGTTCGCCGCGCCCGCGGGCGCGCAGTCGCGCATCCGTGCCGGTATCCTCGAGTGCCACAGCGTCGGCGCGGCCAGCTTCGTGGTCGGCTCGGTCAATCATTTCGCCTGCGAGTTCCGGCCGAACCTGGGCGCCCGGCGCTATCGCTACGAAGCGACGGTCCGCCGGCTCGGGGTCGACCTCGGTGTCACCGGGCACTCCGTCCTGACCTGGGCAGTGTTCGCGCCGACGCGGCGGGTGGCGCCCGGCGAACTCAGCGGCAACTATGTCGGCGCTTCGGCCGGAGCGGCCGTGGGCGTCGGGGCCGGCGCCAACGTCCTGGTCGGCGGCTCGCGTGATTCCGTCGCGCTGCAGCCGCTGAGCGTTCAGGGGCAGACGGGAGTCAATGTCGCCGTCGGGATTGCCGGCCTCGAACTGCGCTACGGCCGCCGCTAGCGCATGGTCCGGCGAAGTGGAATCGGTTGGCCGATGCGATCATGCGACGGATTCCAGGATGAGAGCGCGATCTGACGCAGAACCGGTTTCCACTTTCGCGGGTCGCGTTCGGGCACGACGCGCGCGCCCGTTTGGCGGGCGCGCCGGACATTCGCGCGGGCAGACCGGCCGGGCCCGCCGCGCCCCGCGACCGGAACTCCGGCATGCCAGTCGCGTCCCGACCGGCGCGATCGTCGCGCGCGGAGATGGGCGGCCAGGGGCTGCTGACTACCTCCCGCTGCGGCCTGATGCAGCGTTCTGCTGCTTCCCCTTGCCAATCCCCCCACTTGCCTGAAACGATGCGTGATCGGCTCCCAGAAGGTCGGCCGTCGGCGGAACGGGAGGTTGGGCATGGCCACGAACGGCACGAGTCCGGCAGGTCCACGCTGCATTGCACTTGTGGGACCTTTCCAGAGCGGCAAGACCACGCTGCTCGAAGCGATCCTTGCCCGCACCGGGACGATCCAGCGCCAAGGCGCCGTCGAAGCGGGATCCACGGTCGGCGACGCCAGCAAGGAAGCGCGCGACCACCGCATGAGCGTCGAACTGTCGGTCGCGTCCGCGAACTTCATGGGCGACACCTACACGTTTCTCGATTGTCCCGGCTCGATCGAGTTCGCTCACGACATGCGCTCGGTGCTGCCGGCGATCGACGCCGCCGTCGTCGTCTGCGAGGCGGACGAACGCAAGGTGCCGCAGCTCCAGCTGATCCTGCGCGAGATCGAGGACCTCAACATCCCGCGTTTTCTGTTTCTCAACAAGATCGACAAGACCGATCGACGCCTGCGCGAAACGCTCAAGCTGCTGCAGCCCGCTTCGCGCACGCCGCTGCTGCTGCGCCAGATTCCGATCTGGAACGGCGACATCATTTCCGGCTTCGTCGACCTCGCGCTGGAGCGCGCCTTTGTCTACAAGGAGCACGCTCCCTCGGAAGTCGTCCCGCTCGACGGGAGCAATCTCGATCGCGAAAGAGAAGCCCGCTTCACGATGCTGGAGACGCTCGCCGATCACGACGACGAGCTGATGGAGCAACTGCTCGAGGACATTCCGCCGCCGCGCGACAAGGTGTTCGACGACCTGTCGAAGGAGCTGCGCGACAACCAGGTGTGTCCGGTGCTGATCGGGGCGGCGGCGCGCACGAACGGCGTGCTGCGCCTGCTGAAGGCCCTGCGCCACGAGGCGCCGGGCGTGGCGCAGACCGCGGCTCGCCTAGGAATCCAATCCGGGGGCGAAGCCGTCGCCTATGTGCTCAAGACGCTCCACACATCCCACGGCGGGAAAATGTCGATTGCCCGCGTGCTCGCCGGCCAGATCGGCGACGGAACGACGTTGAATTCGCCCGAGCAGGAATCCGGCCGCGTCTCGGGCGTGTTCAAGCTGCTCGGGCAAACGACGGAGAAGCGCGGCCCGGCCTCGCCCGGCGAGACCGTGGCGCTCGGCAAGCTCGATCACGCGCGCACCGGCGACACGCTCTCCACCGGCAGGCAGCCGCATCGCGCGCTCGCCCGGCCGACGCCCTATCCGCCGGTGCTCGCCATCGCGATCTCCGCCAAGGAGCGCAAGGACGACGTTAAGCTCGGACAGGCGCTCAGCAAGCTGCTGGAGGAGGATCCCTCGCTCAGCGTGATCCACAATCCGGAGACGCACGAGGTGATCGTCTGGGGCCAGGGCGAGATGCACTTGCGGGTCGCCACCGAACGGCTGGCCGATCGGTTCGGGGTCGCCATCGAGAAGCGCACGCCGAGCGTCGGCTACCGCGAAACCATCCGCAAGCCGATCACCCAGCGCGGCCGCCACAAGAAGCAATCCGGTGGCCACGGTCAGTTCGGCGACGTGGTGCTCGACATCAAGCCGCTGCCGCGCGGAACGGGATTCACCTTCGCGGAGACGATCACCGGCGGCGTCGTGCCGCGCCAGTACATTCCTTCGGTCGAGGAGGGGGTCATCGACGCCCTCAAGCACGGACCGCTCGGGTTCCCGGTGGTGGACGTGTCGGTGACGCTGGTCGACGGCTCGTATCACACGGTCGATTCCTCCGACATGGCGTTCCGCACGGCGGCCCGCATCGGGGTCGTCGAGGCCCTGCCGCAATGCCAGCCGGTGCTGCTCGAGCCCATTCACACCGTGGAGATCGTCTGTCCGTCGGACGCGACCGCGAAGATCAACGCGATTCTCTCCGGCCGTCGCGGACAGATTCTCGGCTTCGACACGCGCGAGGGCTGGCCCGGCTGGGACACGGTGCGGGCCATGATGCCCGAGTCGGAGATCGGGGACCTGATTGTCGAGATCCGCTCGGCGACCGCCGGGGTGGGCAGCTTCACGTTCAAGTTCGACCACATGGCCGAACTGACCGGCAAGCAGGCCGACCAGATCGTGGCCGCGCGCCGGGCGGCCGAATAGGGCGCCGGGTGCGTCGGATTGTCGTTTCCCGCAGGTGTGAATTGTTGGTGATCGCGCCCGCGACTACCAGTCGGCCGGGGTGCGAAGCTTGAGCCGACGAGCGTCTTCGATCCGCCGTCCGCTCGGCATCTTCGGTGCGGTCATGGTCCTGCCCGCAATCTGACGTCCATCTTTCGGGACCATGCTGCAGGGACCTTCGGAGGATTTCGATGCACGTCATTCATCGCCGCGGCTGGGATCTGCCGGAGCGCGAAGCGACGCCGGAACGCTTCTTCTTCGATCGCCGGACGCTGCTGAAAACGGCGGGCGCCGCCGCGCTGAGCCTTTCGCCCGGACTGGCGCTGGCGCAGCGCATCGCCGATCTGCCGGATCCGACCAAGGATCTCTATCCGGCCAAGCGCAACGAGAAGTACACCCTCGATCGGCCGATCACCGACGAGGCCGTCAACGGCAACTACAACAACTTCTACGAGTTCGGTTCGAGCAAGACCATCGCCAAGGCGGCGCAGGCGCTCAAGCTGCGGCCGTGGACCATCAAGATCGACGGCATGGTGCAGAAGCCGCAGGAAATCGGCATCGACGATCTCGTCCGCCGCATCCCGCTCGAGGAGCGGCTCTACCGGCATCGCTGCGTCGAGGCCTGGTCGATGGCGATTCCGTGGACGGGATTCCCGCTCGCCAAGCTCGTCGCGCTCGCAGAGCCGCTCGGCTCGGCGAAATACGTGCGCATGGAGACGTTCCGAGATCCCGCCGTCGCCTTCGGACAGCGCCAGGTCTGGTATCCCTGGCCCTACGTCGAGGGCCTGACGATGGCGGAGGCCACGAACGAGCTGACGTTCCTCGCCACCGGCGCCTACGGCAAGCCGATGGCCAAGCAGCACGGCGCACCGCTGCGGCTCGCCGTTCCGTGGAAGTATGGCTTCAAGTCGATCAAGTCGATCGTCCGCTTCACCTTCACCGACCAGCGGCCCCGCGGATTCTGGGAAGCCCTGCAGGAAAGCGAGTACGGCTTCTGGGCCAACGTCAATCCGCAAGTGCCGCACCCGCGCTGGAGCCAGGCGACCGAGGAACTGATCGGCACCGGCGAGCGCCGTCCGACCATCATCTTCAACGGCTACGGCGAGTACGTCGCCGATCTCTACAAGGGGCTCGAGCACGAACGGCTGTTCGCCTGAGCGGACTCTGCGTCGATCGCATCCGACGTCCGCCGCGGAACCGGCAGCGCAAAAGAAAACGCCGGGCCCAGGGCCCGGCGCAGTTTTGTCGACACAAAGCCGACAGTCACCTTCCAGAGGGGAACAGCTGACCGCACTTCGGTTGCGACCTGGGAGGATGCAACAACCGCTTGCCGACAGCGACGTTTCAATATGCCGGTTCGCGGTTGCGGCACAACGCGAAGGCCCGCATGTCAGCCATGCCGACCCCGCAAGTCTTTTTGCGAAATTTCACCCGTCAGAAGGTCCAGCGTTGCGCCTTCGACACGAGAAAGTCGCGGAAGACCTGAATGCGCGCCACCGACTTCAGCTCTTCCGGATAGACGAAGTACGCGTCGAGCGCGATCGGATCGGTGTCTCCGAACAATTGCACCAGCCCGCCGTTCTCTTCGACCAGATAGTCCGGCAGCATGGCGACGCCGAGGCCGCGCTGGCAGGCGCGCAGGACACCGAGGACGTTGTTGATCTTGAGATGCGGCGTGCGCGCACCGGCGCCGTTGCGGCCGACTTCGACCAGCCAGTTGCGGTTCTGCAGATAGTTGGGGACGTTGCCCGACAGCAGCAGAATGCGGTGGTTGTCGATCTCGTCGGGCGTGCGCGGGGTGCCGAAGCGTTTGAGATACTCGGGCGACGCATAGGCGTGGAAATGGACGGAAAAGAGCTTGCGCTGGATCAGATCCGGTTGGGTCGGCTGACGCAGGCGAATGGCGACGTCGGCCTCGCGCATGGCGAGATCGAGCTCTTCCTCGGTCGTGAGCAGCGTGATGCGGATGTCGGGATAGAGGTCCATGAACTCGCCGAGCCGCGGCGTCAGCCAGTGCACCCCAATGCCGATGGTGGTCGAGACCTTCAGCTCTCCGTGCGGCCGCTCGCGGCTGTCGGTCAGTTTCGACCGCGCCGCCTCGAGCTTCATGAAGACGTCGTGCGCGGTTCGGTAGAGGAGCTCCCCCTGCTCGGTCAGGATGAGGCCGCGGGCGTGGCGATGAAACAGCGCGACCGCCAGCTCCTGCTCGAGGGCGCTCACCTGCCGCGAGACCGCCGATTGCGACAGTCCGAGCTGCTCGCCCGCGTGCGTGAAGCTGCCCGCTTCGGCGGCAGCGTGGAAGACCTTCAGCTTGTCCCAGTCCATGATTTCTCCGGCAGAGAGCCGCGCCGATCATTCGGCGGCGGCGCGCTCGCTTTCAGCGGCGGCGAGGAAGCGTTCGGCCTCGAGCGCGGCCATGCAGCCCATGCCGGCCGCGGTCACCGCCTGGCGATAGATCTCGTCGGCGACGTCTCCGGCGGCGAACACGCCCGGCACCGACGTCGCAGTCGAGTGCGGAGCCGTCCTGACGTAGCCCGACGGTTTCATTTCGAGCTGGCCGACGACGAGCTCGGTCGCGGGGGAATGGCCGATGGCGATGAACACGCCGTCCGCCGAGAGTTCGCTGATCACCCCCGACTTGGTGTTCCTGATCCTGACGTGGGTGACCCTGGGGGGCGCGTCGCTGCCGACGATTTCCTCGATGGCGCTGTCCCACATCACGGCGATCTTCGGATGCTTGAACAGCCGGTCCTGGAGAATCTTCTCGGCGCGGAACGCGTCGCGCCGATGCACGACCGTGACCTTGTCGGCGAAGTTGGTCAGAAATAACGCCTCTTCGACCGCGGTATTGCCGCCGCCGACCACGACGACGTTCTTGCCCTTGTAGAAGAACCCGTCGCAGGTCGCGCAGGCCGAGACCCCGTAGCCCTTGAACTTCTGCTCGGACGGCAGGCCGAGCCACTTCGCCTGGGCGCCGGTCGCGAGAATGAGCGTGTCGGCCACGTAGACGTTGCCGGAATCGCAGGTCAGCCGGAACGGACGGTGCGAGAGGTCGACCTTGCTCACGTGATCGGAAACCAGCCGGGCCCCGACATGGGCCGCCTGCTTCTGCATCTGCTCCATCAGCCAGGGGCCCTGGACCACGTCGGCAAAGCCCGGATAGTTCTCGACGTCGGTGGTGATGGTGAGCTGGCCGCCCGGCTGGATACCCTGGATCAGGATCGGCTCGAGCATGGCGCGCGCCGCATAGATGGCGGCGGTGTAGCCGGCGGGGCCCGAACCGATGATCACGACCTTCGCATGGGTGGTTGTCATCGAAGTTCCTTTCGCGCCTGCTGCGGACGGGTTCGACCCGGAATGGCGCCGCAACAGACACCCGCGTGCAATGTAGGGCTTTGCACGAGCTATGCAAGCCGCGCAACCCTGCGCCTCACAAGCTGGTGACGGCGCAGCGAAAGCGGACCGAAATACCCTGCCCCGATCGCGCAATAATGTTTCGCAGGCGCCCCGTTAGGGCTAGAAATCGTGCGTCCGCGCGCCGGCCGCAGACCGAAGGGGCCGGGGCGGGCACGACATACAGGAGATGCCGGTGAGCCCGCGGCTCGACGCCATCGATCGCCAGATCCTGAAGGAGCTTCAGGACGACGGCCGCATCACCAATGTGGAACTCGCCCGCCGCGTGGGCATTTCGGCGCCGCCCTGCCTGCGCCGGGTGCGCGCCCTGGAAGAGGCCGGGTTCATCAAGGGCTATCGGGCGCTGATCGACGAGAAGATGCTCGGCTTCGAGGTGACGGTATTCGCCATGGTGCACCTCTCCAGCCAGGCCGAGGCCGATCTCGCCGCCTTCGAGGCCTTCGTGCGCGACCAGCCCCTGGTGCGCGAATGCTGGATGCTGTCGGGCGAAATCGATTTCGTCCTCAAGTGCGTCGCGCCGAATCTGGCGACCTTCCAGGCATTCGTCGCCGAACTGACCGCGGCGCCGAACGTGCGCAACGTGAAGACCTCGCTCACGCTGCGCAATTCCAAGAACGCGCCGACGGTCCCGTTCGACTTCCAGCCGCGCGACTGACCCGGCGGTCGAAACCGACCTCGCCCGTCGTTCGGTCCATGCCGTCAGCTGGGCTGCAGTCGAAGATCGACCGGTGTGGATCGCCCGGTCTCAGCGCCACTCGACCTTGACGACCTCGTAGGCGCGGGCGCCCCCCGGCGTCACGACTTCCACCGACGCGCCCTTCTTCTTGCCGACGAGCGCGCGCGCGAGCGGGGAGGTGATGGAGATCTTGCCGACCTTGGCATTGGCTTCCGGTTCGCCGACGATCTGCCAGACCTTCTTCTCCTCCGTGTCCTCGTCGATCAGCGTCACGGTGGCGCCGAACTTGACGGTATCGCCGGAAAGCTTGGAGACGTCGATCACCTCGGCGCGCGCGAGCTTGTCCTCGAGCTCTGCGATGCGGCCCTCGTTGTGCGACTGCTGTTCCTTGGCGGCATGGTATTCGGCGTTTTCCGACAGATCGCCGTGGGAGCGCGCGTCCGTGATCTGCTGAATGATGCGCGGGCGCTCGACCTGCTGGCGGTGCCTGAGCTCCTGTTCGAGCACGGCATACCCCTCCGCCGTCATCGGGATCTTTTCCATCGGTCCTTCTTCCTCCGACAGAGACAAAAGTCTCGATCGCGGGCCGAACGGTTACGCCGGGCCCGCGACCGCGCAATTGCTGCCAAACTCGCGCCGTCCTCGGGCAGCCGGTCAGGTCCCCTCGTCAGGTCCGGCTGCCGAAATAGCTCTGCAGGGCGCGGACCTCGAGGTCTCCCCCGAGATAGGCCTTGATGCCTTGCGCTGCCGCGACGGCCCCTGAAAGAGTGGTGTAGTACGGGACTTTATGCAAGAGGGCTGCGCGGCGCAGGGAGCGGGAATCGGCCAGCGCCGTGGCCCCTTCGGTGGTATTGAAAACGAGCTGGACCTCCCCGTTCTTGATGGCATCGACGATGTGGGGGCGGCCTTCCAGGACTTTGTTAACCTTTTGCGCCGGCACGCCGTGCTCGGCGAGATAGCGCTGCGTGCCGGATGTCGCGATGACGCGGAATCCGAGTTCGCCGAGGAGCCGCACCGCCGGCAGAATCCGCGGCTTGTCCACATCGCGCACCGAGACGAACACCGTGCCCTCGCGCGGCAGGCGCGAACCGCCGCCGATCTGGCTCTTGGCAAAGGCAATGGCGAACGAGCGGTCGAGGCCCATGACTTCGCCGGTCGAGCGCATTTCCGGCCCCAGCACCGTGTCGACGCCGGGGAAGCGCGCGAAGGGAAACACCGCTTCCTTGACCCCGATGTGGTCCGGGCGCGGCGGCTTCAACCGGAAGCTCGCGAGCGACTCGCCCGCCATGATCCGCGCCGCCACCTTGGCGACCGGAATGCCGATGACCTTGGCGACGAACGGCACCGTGCGCGAGGCGCGCGGGTTGACCTCGAGCACGTAGACGTCGCCGTCCTTGATGGCGTACTGGACGTTCATCAGGCCGCCGACCTTGAGCGCGAGCGCCAGTTCGCGCGTCTGCCGTTCGAGCTCGCGAATGGTGTCGGGCGCGAGCGAGTGCGGCGGCAGGGCGCAGGCGGAATCGCCCGAATGGATTCCGGCCTCCTCGATGTGCTCCATGATGCCGGCGATGAACGTGTCGCGTCCGTCGGACAGGCAGTCGACGTCGACCTCGATGGCGTCGGAGAGATAGCGGTCGATCAACAGCGGCCGCTTGTCGGAGACGACCAGCTCCGAGGGCCGGTCGAGATCGCCGGCCAGGCGGGCGATGTAGCGGTCGAGCTGCGCCGGCTCGTGCACGATCTCCATGGCGCGGCCGCCGAGCACGTAGGAAGGGCGGATCACGATCGGGTAGCCGATCCCGTCGGCGATCGCGCGCGCCTCGTTCGGGCTCGTGGCAATCCCGCTCTGCGGCTGCAGCAGGCCGAGCTTCTGCAAGAGCTGCTTGAAGCGGTCGCGGTCCTCGGCGAGGTCGATGGCGTCCGGCGAGGTGCCGAGGATCGGAACGTTCGCCTGCTCGATCGCTTCGGCGAGCTTCAGGGGAGTCTGCCCGCCGAACTGCACGATCACGCCATGCAGGGTGCCGTTGCGACGCTCCGCGTCGAGGATCTCGAGCACGTCCTCGGTGGTCAGCGGCTCGAAATAGAGACGGTCGGAGGTGTCGTAGTCGGTCGAGACCGTCTCCGGATTGCAGTTGACCATGATGGTCTCGTAGCCCGCCTCCTTGAGGGCGAACGAGGCATGGCAGCAGCAGTAGTCGAACTCGATGCCCTGGCCGATGCGGTTCGGCCCGCCGCCGAGGATCACGACCTTGCGGCGGCCGGACGGCGCGGCTTCGTCGGCCGGAGCCCCGGCGAACGGCGGCTCGTAGCTCGAATACATGTAGGCGGTCGGCGAGGCGAATTCGGCCGCGCAGGTGTCGATGCGCTTGAACACCGGGCGCACGCCGAGCGCATGCCGCCGCCTGGTCACCTCGGCGGCGGGGAGGCCGGTGAGCTTGCCGAGACGCGCGTCGGAAAATCCCATCGACTTGAGACGCCGCATCACGCCCGTCGTCTGCGGCAGCCCCTTGGCGGCGATCTCCGCCTCGGTGTCGATGATGCCGCGGATCTCGGCGAGGAACCACGGATCGATCCTGCACGAGGCGTGAATCTGCTCGTCGCTGACGCCGAGCCGCATCGCCTGCGCGACCTTGAGGATGCGGTCGGGCGTGGGCGTGCCGAGCGCGGCCCGGACGGCGTTCTTGTCGTCGCCCTGGCCCAGTCCCTCGATGACGATCTCGTCGAGGCCGGTGAGGCCGGTCTCCAGCGAACGCAGTGCCTTCTGCAACGACTCCTGGAACGTGCGGCCGATCGCCATCGCCTCGCCGACCGACTTCATCGACGTCGTCAGGGTCGACTCGGCGCCCGGGAACTTCTCGAAGGCGAAGCGCGGGATCTTGGTGACGACGTAGTCGATCGTCGGCTCGAACGAGGCCGGCGTGGCGCCGCCGGTGATGTCGTTGGCGATCTCGTCGAGCGTGTAGCCGACCGCGAGCTTGGCGGCGACCTTGGCGATGGGAAATCCCGTCGCCTTGGAGGCGAGCGCGGAGGAGCGCGACACGCGCGGGTTCATCTCGATGATGACGAGGCGTCCGTCCTCGGGATTGACGGCGAACTGCACGTTCGAGCCGCCGGTCTCAACCCCGATCTCGCGCAGCACCGCGATCGAGGCGTCGCGCATGATCTGGTATTCCTTGTCCGTCAGGGTCAGCGCCGGCGCGATCGTGATG
>CAZIGW010000003.1:0-6542 GCA_964538565.1 uncultured Hyphomicrobiales bacterium
CACCCACATCGGCGACGTCAACCGCGGCGCCTCCGAGACCGGTTCCGCCTCCGCCCAGGTGCTCGGCTCCGCCCGCGCCCTCTCCGGCGAGAGCAACCACCTCAAGCTCGAAGTCGAAAAGTTCCTCGCAACAATCCGCGCGGCTTAGAGCATTGTCCGGCGAAGCCGACACCGCTTCGGAGCGGAGCGCCTAAAGGCAGCGGTCGAGCGCCGGCTCGACCGCTTGCGTCTTCAGCCCGTTTCCGATCGCCGCCACAGGCGATCGAGCGCGAACCGGCCGGCCCCGTTGGCGAGCAGCAGCGTGAAGCCGCCGATGATGGCGACGTTCTTGAAGAAATTGACCTCCTGCGCCCGCCGCGCGGCGTCGTGAATTTCCCAGTAGCGGTGCGAGATCAGCGTGGCGGCGATGACGAACAGAATCATCAGCCCCGCGGCATACCGGGTCGCCAGGCCCAGCACGACCGCAAGGCCGCCGAAGAATTCAACGCAGGCGCCGATCACCGCGAGGACCGAGGGAGCCGGGACGCCGGCCTTCTCGAGGCTCGCCGCGAAGGCGCCGAGCGCCATGAGCTTGGCGAACCCGCTCTGGACGAAGATGCCGCCGAGCAGCACGCGCCCGATGAGAAGCAGCCCATCCTGAGACCGGCCCACGACCGTGTCCGGCCTTCCGAACGTCCGGGTCTGGTCGAACGCTCCGCCCGCGTATCCGGGGCGGCGTTCCGATTCAACGGTTCTGCTGGACATTGCGAATTCTCCTGGCGGGATAGGAGTCTGATCGTGCAGGAAAAACGCGCGGCAAGGCCGCGCAGCCGGTCACGCCGCGTCACGATTGCGCGAACGGAGTTCCGTTTCCGACGGTAACGGGTGCTCAGACCTGCACGCCGTGCGACTTCAGCGCGCTGCCGATCTCCTCGAGGACCGCAGGATCGTCGATCGTCGCCGGCATCGTCCAGGCCTCGCCGTCAGCGATCTTCTTCATGGTTCCGCGCAGGATCTTGCCCGAGCGCGTCTTCGGCAGGCGCGCCACCGTGATCGCGACCTTGAAGCTCGCGACCGGGCCGATTTTCTCGCGCACCAGCGCGATGATCTCCTTTTCGATCTCGGTCGGCGGCCGGCTGACGCCGGACTTGAGCACGATGAAGCCGCACGGGACTTCGCCCTTGAGCTCGTCCTTGATGCCGATGACCGCGCATTCGGCGACGTCCTGGTGCGCGGCGAGCACCTCCTCCATGCCGCCGGTGGAGAGCCGATGCCCGGCGACGTTGATGATGTCGTCGGTGCGTCCCATGATGTAGAGATATCCGTCCTCGTCCTGGAAACCGGCGTCGGCCGTCTTGTAGTAGCCGGGGAACTCGGTGAGGTAGCCCTCCCTGAAGCGCTCGTCCTGCTGCCAGAGCGTCGGCAGGCAGCCGGGCGGCAACGGCAGCTTCACGACGATCGAGCCCATCTCGTTGGCGCCGACCGGCTTCGCGCTTTCGTCGACCACGCGCACGTCGTAGCCTGGCATCGCGACCGTCGGCGAACCGTGCTTCACCGGCAATTGCCCGAGCCCGAGCGGATTGCCGACGATCGCCCAGCCGGTCTCGGTCTGCCACCAGTGATCGATCACCGGCACCCGCAGCATCGTCTCCGCCCAGGAGACCGTGTCGGGATCGGCGCGCTCGCCGGCGAGGAAGAGCGCGCGGAAGCGCGAGAGATCGTAGTTGCCGATCAGCCGGCCCTGCGGATCCTCCTTCTTCACCGCGCGGAACGCGGTCGGCGCCGTGAACATGCTGACGCAGCCGTGCTCGGAGATGACGCGCCAGAACGCGCCGGCGTCCGGCGTGCCGATCGGCTTGCCCTCGTAGAGGATCGTGGTGCAGCCGTGGAACAGCGGCGCGTACACGATGTAGCTGTGACCGACGACCCAGCCGACGTCCGACGCCGCCCAGTACACTTCTCCCGGCTCGACGCCGTAGAGATGGCGCATCGACCACTTGAGGGCGACCATGTGGCCGCCATTGTCGCGCACCACGCCCTTCGGGCGGCCGGTCGTGCCGGAGGTGTAGAGAATGTAGAGCGGATCGGTCGCGGCAACCGGAACGCACTCGGCGGCCTTGCCGGCGGCGCGCGCGGCGGCGCAGAGCGAGCCCCAGTCGTGGTCGCGCCCGGCAACGAGCGAGGCCTGCGCCTGCGGGCGCTGCAGGACGATGCAGGCCTCGGGCTTCTGGCTCGCAAGCGCAATCGCTTCGTCGAGCAGCGGCTTGTAGGCGATGGTGCGGCCGACGTCGAGGCCGCAGCTCGCGGAGAGCGCGAGCTTCGGCCTGGCGTCGTCGATGCGGGTCGCCAGTTCCTTGGCCGCGAAGCCGCCGAACACGACCGAGTGGATGGCGCCGATGCGCGCGCACGCCAGCATGGCGAACAAGGCTTCCGGCACCATCGGCATGTAGAGGATGACGCGGTCGCCCTTGCCGACGCCGAAATCCTGCAGCACCGCCGCGAGCGTGCGCACTTCCTTGAGAACGTCCGCGTAGGTGAATGTGCGCTTCTCGCCGGCGAGGGGAGAGTCGTAGATCAGCGCCGCCTGCCCGGCGCGCCCGCGCAGCACGTGGCGATCGACGGCGTTGAAGCAGGTGTTGCACGACGCGCCGACGAACCAGCGGCCGTAGACCCCGGCGTCCGGGTCGAAGACCTTCTTCGCCGGCTCGTACCAATCGATCTCCGCCGCCGCCTCGGCCCAGAATCCCTCGGGATCCCGCTGCCAATGCCGATAGGCGTCCGCATACCGGCTGGTGCCGACCTCCATGATGCGTCTCCCTGCCCGGCGGAACGTCCGCCATCGGCCGTGTTCCGCGGATCGGTGCCGCCGCTCACGACCGTCGTTTTTCCGACATTGTGAGCCGGCAATCGGGCTTTGCAAGCCGCGTGTCCGCGCCGCCGGCCGGCAGCATCCGGCCGATCAGGGGCCTGCGCTTTGATCTGGCGCAGCGCGGGCGGGTGCGCTACGACGTCCCACCCCGTCGGACCACCCCGTTCCATTCCCGTGATCACCGATCCTCTGTTCTTCCTCGTCGCCGTCCCGGCGGTCGCCTGTCTCGGACTGTCCAAGGGCGGCTTTGCGGGCGTCGGGATGCTGGCGACACCGCTCGTCGCGCTGGTTCTGCCGCCCCTGCAGGCAGCCGCGCTGCTGCTGCCGATCCTCATCCTGCAGGACGCGATCTCGATATGGGTCTACCGGCGCGACTGGGACGGCTGGAACCTGAAGGTCATGCTGCCGGGCGCCGTGATCGGCGTCGCCGCCGCCTGGCTGCTCGCCGCCCATCTCTCCGACGCCTTCATTCGCCTCGCGGTCGGCCTGATCGGGATCGCGTTCGTGCTCAACGCCTGGTTCGGCCGCACGCCGCAGAAGACGGCGCGCCCGAGCACCGCGAGCGGGCTGTTCTGGGGCGGCGTCTCGGGATTCACCTCGACCCTGAGCCAGGCGGGCGGGCCGCCGTTCCAGGTGCACGTGCTGCCGCAGCGTCTGCCGAAGCTCACGCTCGTCGGCACCACGACGCTGTTCTTCGCCGCCGTCAACGCCATGAAGATCGTGCCCTATCTGGCGCTCGGCCAGTTCTCGCCGCGCAATCTCGCAACCTCCGCGGTGCTGCTGCCGCTCGCGGTCCTCACCAATTTTCTCGGGGTGTGGGTCGTACGGCAGACGCCGACCGAACTCTTCTACCGCATCGCCTACGTGCTGGTGTTCCTCATCTCGGCGGCGCTGCTCTGGCAGGGACTCTCGGCCCAATTCTGATCGCGACGCGCGGCGGCGATGCCGTTCGCGCACGCTGGCAACGGTCCGCACGACAGGCGAGGCGGAGAGCGGTTGCCGGGCTGCGCCTCGTCTCATTTCCGTGGCCGCCCGGACGCCTCGCAGCGCCCGCCGCTCAGCCGAAGCTAGTCACGGGAATCGAGGCTCGGACGGGGATGAACCCGCGAACCTTCGACAGGGCGGATCACGCTCCCCATGACGCCTCGGCTTTACTTCGATGAAGAATTTTGAACGATTGCGTGACGGACGCGGGGGACCGATGCAGCGCCCGCGTCGAAGCGCGGAGAACGCGACAGGTTTGTGCAGCGACACCGGGGGCCACGATGGCACCGTCACCCTACGACATCGATCTCGACCGCACGCCGGCGAACTTCCAGCCGTTGACGCCGCTATCGCTCATCGAGCGTGCGGCCGCGGTGTTTCCCGACCACACGGCCGTCGTGCACGGCGATCGGCGCACGAGCTACGCGGACTTCTACGCCCGCGCGCGGCGGCTCGGCTCCGCCCTCTCCCGCCGCGGCATCGGGCGCGGCGACACGGTGTCGGCGATGCTCGCCAACACGCCGGCGATGCTCGAGGCGCACTACGGCGTGCCCATGGCGGGCGCGGTGCTGCACGCGATCAACACCCGGCTCGACGCCGCCGTCATCGCCTTCATGCTCGACCATGCCGAAACCAGGGCGCTGATCGTCGACCGGGAGTTCTCGAGCGTGGTGCGCGACGCGCTGGCGCGCACCCGCGCCAAGCCGCTCGTCGTCTGCTACGACGATCCGGAGTACGCCGGGCCGGGCGAGCGGATCGGCGAGATCGACTACGAGGATTTCCTGCGCGAGGGCGAGCCGGATTTTTCCTGGCGCATGCCCGACGACGAGTGGGACGCGATCTCGCTCAACTACACGTCCGGCACGACCGGCGACCCCAAGGGCGTCGTCTATCATCACCGCGGCGCCTATCTGCTCGCGGTGGGCAACGTCATCACCTGCAACATGGGCCGGCACCCGGTCTATCTCTGGACGCTGCCGATGTTCCACTGCAACGGCTGGTGCTTCCCGTGGACGCTGTCGGTCGTCGCCGGCACGCACGTGTGCCTGCGCGCGGTGCGTGCGGCCGCCGTCTACGAAGCGATCGCCCGGCATGACGTCACGCACCTGTGCGGCGCCCCGATCGTGATGGCGACGCTCGTCAACGCGCCGCAATCCGAGCGCAAGCCGCTGCCGCACGCGGTCGAGTTCGTGACCGCCGCCGCGCCGCCGCCCGAAGCCGTGCTCGCGGCCATGCAGGCGGCCGGCTTTCGCGTGACGCATGTCTACGGGCTCACCGAAGTCTATGGCCCGGCGGTCGTCAACGAATGGCACGCCGCGTGGGACGCGCTGCCGCTCGCCGAGCAGGCCGGCAGAAAGGCGCGCCAGGGCGTGCGCTATCCGGTGCTCGAAGGTCTCGACGTGTGCGATCCGGCGACACTGAAGCCGGTCGCGCGTGACGGCAAGACGCTCGGCGAGGTGATGTTCCGCGGCAACGTGGTGATGAAGGGCTATCTCAAGAACTGTGCCGCGACCGAGAAGGCGCTTGCCGGCGGTTGGTTTCACTCCGGCGACCTCGGCGTCGTGCACCCCGACGGCTACATCCAGCTCAAGGACCGCTCGAAGGACATCATCATCTCGGGCGGCGAGAACATCTCCTCGATCGAGATCGAGGACGTGCTCTACAAGCACCCGGCCGTGCAGGCGGCGGCGGTCGTCGCCAAGCCCGACGAGAAATGGGGCGAGACGCCCTGCGCCTTCGTTGAGCTCAGGCCGGGCAGCGCGGCGAGCGCCGAGGAACTGATCGACTGGTGTCGCGGCCGACTCGCGCGCTTCAAGCTGCCGAAGCACATCGTCTTCACCGAATTGCCGAAGACCTCGACCGGCAAGATCCAGAAATTCAAGCTGCGCGAGATGGCGAAGGGCGTGTGAGAGGCGCGGCTCGTGCGGCGGCCCGGAGGCCGCAGCGCTCTCGCAGGCGCGGCCATGCGCGGTGTTGGATTTGACGCGTTGCTAGAGCCATCGCCGCACGCGCCGCGCATAGTCCAGGTATGTTTGCCCGAATCGCGCCCGCAGATGCGCTTCTTCGCGCTCGATGGCGATCTTTTGCACCGCGAGTCCCGCGAGGATGGCAAACAGCACGAACCACCATATGCCTGATATCAGTCCAATGCCAAGCACCAGCATCGATCCGGCGAGATAGAGCGGATTGCGCGAAAGAGCGAACGGGCCGTCCGTGACGAGGTGATCGGCGCCACGATCCGGCCTCACCGTCGTTCCGGCCCGGCGCATCGTACGAATGGCCGAGATATTCAGGACAGCGAACGCGGCAACCATCAGCCAACCGATGACAAGGAGGATCCCCGACAGGGGCTGCCCCACCCACGGGAGCGGGTAGACCAGTTGCATCACGACGCCGAGGGCGATCGCCGTCAGGAAAATGATCGGCGGCCAGGGCCGACTGTTGGGCCGCGTCGTCACGTCGGTCATCGCATTTCTCCGTCGATCGGGCCCGCGTAGGGCGGTGTTGCGAGACCGCGACCTTTCAAGCATCGGAGGGTGCCGAGAGACTGCGGCAGGGTCATGAGCGTCGCCGCACAATTGCGGCCATCGGGCCCTTCCAATCCGGGCGGCTCCCGCCGAACCTTCACGCCTCGCCGAGGCCGCGCGCCATCCGGCGCTTGAGCGGCGGCATCTTGTCGATCACCCGGAACGCCGCGCGGGTGAACGCG
>CAZIGW010000004.1:0-2991 GCA_964538565.1 uncultured Hyphomicrobiales bacterium
GTTTGCCGCCGGTCTTGATGACTGCGAACATCTTTCTCGTCCTCGTGTGTTCGATCCCGGTCGTCGGACGCGGTCCGGACCGGCTTTTTGCAGTCGCGGGTTGTTGTTTGTTTACATGCCCTTAGGCCGCCACAAAGCGCGGGGGCCCGTGGGGGCCCGCGTTGTGCCTGCGGTTAGGGCCGCAGGCCCGGCCGCTGTCAAGAAAGCGCTTGCCGGGCGGCCGATTGGGCCATCCGGGCCGGGCGGTGAGCGCCGGGCTTGCAGTTCCCCGGCCGGAGCGGCCCGCGTCGAACGGGGCGGGGTGCCGCGATGCGGCGGATTCCCCTCCGCGGAGCGATGCTTTACTCTTCCGGCAACAGCAGCCCGGGCTGACGCTCCCCGGGTCCTGCCAAGAACACGAGCGTCGGGCGATCGTCCGCCAGGGGAGGGACGTCATGAAGGCAGTTGTGCGGGGGGCCGCGATCGGCCTCGTGTCGGGGCTTTTGGCCTTCCGTCCGGCGATCGCGGCGGACTACCCGGAGCGGGCCGTCACCATCCTGGTTCCCTTCGCCCCGGGCGGGGGAACCGACGTGCTCGGCCGGATCCTGGCGCGCAAGCTCGGCGAGCGGTTCGGCAAGACGTTCGTGGTCGAGAATCGGCCGGGCGCCGGAACCTCGATCGCCGCCGCGGCCGTGGCCAAGGCGCCGCCCGACGGCTACACGCTGCTGATGTCGGTGAGCTCCACGTTCGCGGTCAATCCGACGCTCTACAAGAAGCTCCCCTACGATCCCGACACCGAGCTGGTGCCCGTATCGCTTCTCTGCACCGTCCCGTTCGTGCTGGTGGTCAATCCCGCCCTGCCGGTCAAATCGGTGGCGGACCTGATTAGGCTCGCCAAGGAGAAACCCGGACAACTCAGCTACGGCTCCGGCGGGGTCGGCGCGGCGCATCATCTGTTCGCCGAGCTGTTCAAGAGCATGACCGGGACCGAAATGACCCACGTGCCCTACAAGGGCAGCCTGCCGGCGCTCACCGACGTGGTCGCCGGCAACATCCAGTGGATGTTCAGCGATCTCGCGCCCTCGCTGCCGCTCATCAAGGCGGGAAAGCTGCGCGCGCTCGCCGTCACCACCAGGGAACGGGCCGAGGCGGCGCCGGACATTCCGCCGCTCGCCGAGGTCGGCGTGCCGGGCTACGACGCGGCCGCCTGGCAGATGCTCGCGGCGCCGGCCGGAATCCCGGACGACGTGCTGGTGAAGCTCAATGGCGCGGTCAACGAGATCGTCCGCTCGCCGGAGGTCTCGCAGCAGTTCGTGAAACTCGGACTCGTTCCGCTGGGCAGGAGCGCGCCCGACGAGCTCAAGCGCTTCGTCAGGTCCGAAGGCGTGCGCTGGAGCGAGGTCGTCAAGCGCGCCGGCATCGCCGGAACCGAGTGACGCGACACACGATATTCAGAGCCGCCGAACGCGGCCGAAACCACGACGCAACAAAGGGGAAACACCATGGAACAGACCGACCGCGAGCCGAAGCTCCTGCTGCCCGGACTTCGACCGTTCTACGACGCCGTCATTCCGTTCACCTGGCCGTTGGTGCGCGTCGGCGTCGGCTGGATCCTGATCGTGCACGGCTGGGGTAAGATCATGCGCGGCATGCCGCGCCAGGCCGAAATGCTGGTGCACGACGGCATCAATCTCGGCATTCCGTTTGCCGTGTTCCTGACCATCGTCGAGCTGGGCGGCGGCATCTGCATCGCGATCGGCCTGTTCACCCGCTTCTGGGCGGCCGCGGTAGCGATCGAAATGGGATATCTGACGTTCATTCACTATTGGCACAACGGCTTTTCGTGGCTCAACAGGGGCTACGAGTTCGTGCTGCTGTGGGGGATCGTGTCGCTCGCCATCGCGCTGCGCGGCGGCGGGCCGTACTCGCTCGACCGCAAGCTCGGGCGCGAGCTCTAGGATGCGCGAGGCCTCGAGACGGATGAACAGAAATTTCCGGATGGCGAACAGGCTCTCGACCGGCGGTGCCGCTGATCCATCCCAACAGACGAAATTCGGCTGAAATGCACTTGATCGACGGCGGTGGGACGTCGGATGGGGGCGACTCCTGCGTTGACGATCACGCAATCCGACGATCGCCTGACCGGACGATCTCAATCGCACGCGGGCGCCGCAACCGAGACTTCGCCCGCGCGCGCATGTCCGCCCTCAGAACCGTTCGACCCAGGGCCGCAGCTCCACCTCCCAGGTCCAGGCGCTGCGCGGCTGACGCAGCACGTGCAGGTAGGTGGCCGCGACGGCGTCGGGATCGAGCATCGAATCGGGGCTGTCCGCCGGCTCGGTGCGGCCCGGATTGCGGATGGCGCCGTCGATGACGAAATGCGCGACGTGAACGCCCTGCGGCGCCAGTTCGCGCGCCATGCTCTGGGCGAGCCCGCGCAGCGCGAACTTGCCCATCGCGAACGGCGCCGACTGCGCGTATCCCTTGACGCTGGCGGACGCGCCGGTGAGCAGGATCGCGCCGTGCCCGCGGCGCAACATGCGCCTTGCCGCCTGCTGGCCGACGAGAAATCCCCCGAACGCGCTGATCGTCAGCGCCGTCTCGACCTCCTTCGGGTCGAGCTCGACGAGCGGCCCGCGGCTGCGCGCGCTCGCGTTGTAGACGACGACGTCGGGCGCGCCGAGCGCGGTCTCGACCTCGACGAAGAGCCGCTCCACCTCGGCCGGATTGCCGGCATCGCAGGCAAACGCGCGCGCCCCCGTCTCGCGGCACAATGCCTCGAGCTTGTCGGCGCGCCGCGCCGCGAGCGCCACCCGCAGCCTCTCGCGCGCGAACAACCGGGCGAGCGAGGCGCTCAGTCCCGATCCGGCCCCCACGATCAGCGCGGTCTCATACTTCGGCGTGTTCATTTCGCGTCTCCTGCCGCCTTGGGGCGTTTTCGAGCGAAGTGAGTGTCGGTTCGCGTGAAGAACAGCGTCAAGGCAAGAACCCGGGCGTCGGCCTTGAGCCCAT
>CAZIGW010000005.1:0-19306 GCA_964538565.1 uncultured Hyphomicrobiales bacterium
ATCGTGTCGACGCTGGCATCCGGAGGCAGGACGACGTTGCACGTGCGCGGAAACGGGCCGGCCCTGCACGAGCCCGAAGCCGATCTCGCGCCGTCCGGTCCCGGCGTCGGCGCTTTGATCCGCAGAACCGACGAACTGCCGCTCGGCCTCGCGCTCGTGCGCGCCCTCGCCGAGGCGAACGGCGCGATTTTCCGCATTCTCCGCAGGCCGGACCGCGCATGCGTCATGGAAATCCAGTTTGCGACCGGCCGCGCCGGCTGAGTTTTCGCGGAAATTGCGGCACGTTGATATTTTGGTGATCGCGCTTCGCGCGAGTACGCACCCGCGGCGGAATGCGCTAGGCTGTCGGGCTCGGGTTCGCGCGGTTGGGGGCGGACCTCATGGAGGTTGGCATGACACGGGCGCGCCGGGTGCTCTCGGCCTTCGTGGTGGTGTTGGCGCTCTTGCACGTGACGGCGGTGCGTGCGGAGGATTCGGTCGATCTGCTGCTCGTTCTCGCAGCCGACGTGTCGCGCAGCGTCGATGCGCCCAAGTTCCAGTTGCAGCGGGAGGGTTACGCGGCGGCGATCTCCGATCCGCAGGTTCTCAACGCGATCCGCTCCGGCGCCAACGGCCAGATCGCGCTTTGTTTCGTCGAATGGTCGGGGATCGGCTCGCAGAAGCTCGTGATCGACTGGACGCTGGTCCGCGATGCGGCCTCGGCCCGCCGGTTCGGCGACCAGGTGCTCGAGGCGCCGCGCTCCTTCGCCGATCGGACCTCGATCAGTTCGGGCATCGACTTCGCCATGACCCAGTTCGATCGTGCGCCGTTCAAGTCGCCGCGTCGGACCATCGACGTCTCCGGCGACGGCACGAACAATTCGGGGCGGGACGTGACGCTGGCGCGCGACGACGCCGTGGCGAAGGGCGTGACGATCAACGGGCTCGTCATTCTGAGCGACCGCCCGTTGCCCTGGAACGTGGAGCACACCAATCCGCCGGGCGGCCTCGCCAAGTACTATCGCGACAACGTGGTCGGCGGTCCGGGCGCATTCGTCATGGTGGCGGAGAACTTCGACTCGTTCGGGCAGGCGATCATCAAGAAGCTGATCGCCGAGATCGCCGCCGCCTCTGCCCGGACGCGCGCGGCGGCGCGCTGAGACGGGAGCGGACATCGCCCGGCCGGCGCGCCTGCCCCGAAGGTCAGGCGCGCGGCACCAGCATGGTGGCGAAGGAATTGGGAATCTCGACTTCGATCTCGAGGGTCGACATCACCTCGCCCCGATCCATTTTCACCTGCACCCGGTCACGCTCCACGCGCACGTGCCGTGCAACCGCGGCCAGGATCTCGTCGCGGAGAAGAGCCACCAGGTCGGTCTGACCGGCAATGCTGCGCTCGTGCGCCAACAGGATCTGCAGACGTTCGCGCGCGATCGGAGCCGACATGCGTCGTCGCAGCGGATTGAGAAAATTCATGCGGCTCTCCGTCCGAACAGCTTGTCCAGCAAGCCCTTTTTGTCGCTCGGGATGCTCATGGGCACGATCTCTCCCCTGAGCCTCTTGGCGGCGTCGAAGTAGGCGAGAGCGGGCGCGCTCGACGGATTGCTCAGCGTGACGGGCGTGCCCACGTTCGAGGCGCGCAGCACCTCCTCGCTCTCCGGCACGATGCCGACCAGCGGCACCGAGAGGATTTCCAGCACGTCCTCGATGTTCATCATGTCGCCGCGCGCCGCGCGCGTCGTGTCGTAGCGGGTGATGAGGAGATGCTTCTCGACGCGCTCGCCTTTCTCGGCCTTCTCGGTCTTGGAATCGAGCAGCCCGATGATGCGGTCGGAATCGCGCACCGAGGAGACTTCCGGATTGACGACGATGACGGCGGCGTCGGCGTGCCGCATGGCGAGCGTCGCCCCGCGCTCGATGCCGGCCGGACTGTCGCAGATCACCCAATCGAACTTCTCGCGCAACTCGGCGATCACGCCGGCGACCCCCTCGGCGGTGAGGGCGTCCTTGTCGCGCGTCTGCGAGGCGGCGAGCAGCGACAGGTTGTCGATACGCTTGTCGCGAATGAGCGCCTGCGGAATCTTGCAGACTCCCTGGACGACATTGATCAGGTCGTAGACGACCCGCCGTTCCGCCCCCATCACCAGATCGAGATTGCGCAAGCCGACGTCGAAATCGACGACGACCACGTTCTGGCCGCCTTGCGCGAGGGCGGCGCCCAGGGCGGCGGTGGACGTTGTCTTGCCGACCCCGCCCTTGCCGGACGTCACCACGAGAACCTTGGCCATTTTGATCGACCTCCTACGCTGGTCCTAATCCAAAGGTGCAATTCGCATCGTTTCGCCTTCGAGCCACGCCTGGACCGGCCGGCTGCGGAGGTTCGGGTCCATTTCATCGGCCGTGCGATAGAGCCCGTCGATTGCGATCAACTCCGCTTCGATCCGGCTGCAGAAGATCCGCGCACGCGCATTTCCCGCCGAGCCCGCGAGTGCGCGGCCGCGCAGCGCGCCGTAGACGTGGATCGATCCACCGGCGATCACCTCGGCGCCCGAGGCGACGGAGCCGAGCACGGTGACGTCGCCGTTGGGAAAAACGACCGATTGGCCCGAACGCACCGGGTCTTCGAGCAGCAGCGACGTGGACTGCGGCGAAGGCGGCGCCGCGGGCGCCGGTTTTTCCTTGGCGGAGGGTGCCAGCACCTCGACGGTCCCGGCGCTGCGGCCGCCGCGAAGCACAGGCGGCAGGCCGGGAGCATTCCACCCGGCGTCCACTCCCTCGAGACCCATGATCCGGATGTCGCGGGCGCGCAGGTCCTCGATCAGACGAAGGACCTCGGCCTTGCCGAGATCGGCGCCGGTCAAGTCGAGAACCACCGGCCTGCCGACGAAGAAGCCGACGGAACGGCCGATCCAGTCGTCGAGTTCGGCAAGCCAATCGGCAAGAGGCGGCTCCGGCGTGAGCGCGAACGCCATGTAGGAGCGACCCCGGAAACGCATCGGCTGGCGGCGGTGAGCTACGCTGGACACGGGACCCTCACTGTTACCAGCCCCCCAGAACGGGCATTTGGGCTGCGTATGATTAACAAAGGGTTAATCGCCGGTGCGCGATGCCACGGGCGACAGGCCGGCGCGCGTCGCAAGGCCACGTGGCATCGCCGGAATTCCCGGCGCGGAGCAAGCGGATCGTGGGCGGTAAGCAGCGCCGGCCGAAGCGCCGGGCGGGCCTGTGGACATCACGTCTCCCGGCCTGCGGCGCGAATCGCGCGCGGAGCCGATGGATGTCTCTCGATCAGAAGAGGGTCGCGCCGCGCCGGCTCAGGTCCGCAGCTCGGGAAGGTTTTCGTACAGCGCGAGCGCTTCCGGATTGGCGAGCGCCTCGGTGTTCTTCACCGGGCGGCCGTGCACGATGTCGCGCACGGCAATCTCGGTGATCTTGCCGGACTTCGTGCGCGGAATGTCGGCGATCTGCACGATCTTCGCCGGCACGTGGCGGGGGCTCGCGCCCGTGCGGATTTTTCGCCGGATCGCCTCCTGCAGTGCCGCATCGAGGTGCACGCCCTCCTTGAGGCGCACGAACAGCACGACGCGTACGTCGTTGTCCCATTCCTGGCCGATGGCGAGCGCCTCGACCACCTCGGGAATCTGCTCGACCTGGGCGTAGATTTCCGCCGTTCCGATGCGCACGCCGCCGGGATTGAGGGTGGCGTCGGACCGGCCGTGAATGATCATGCCGCCGTGGCGCGTCCATTCGGCGAAATCGCCGTGGCACCAGACGCCGGGAAACCGCTCGAAATAGGCGGCGTGATATTTCCGTCCTTCCGGGTCGTTCCAGAACATGACCGGCATCGAGACGAACGGCCGCGTGCAGACGAGCTCGCCCTTCTGCTCGCGAACGGGCTCGCCCGATTCCGACCAGACGTCGACCGCCATGCCGAGACCCGCGGCCTGGATCTCTCCCTTCCACACCGGGGCGTTCGGATTGCCGCCCACGAAGCAGGAGACGATGTCTGTGCCGCCGGAAATCGACGCGAGATGCACCTCGCGCTTGATCGCGCCATAGACGTACTCGAAGCTTTCCGGCGCCAACGGCGAGCCGGTCGAGGTGATGAGCTTCAGCGCGGAGAGGTCGTGCGTCTTCGCCGGTTCGAGCCCCGCCTTGCGGCAGCCGTCGATGTACTTCGCGGACGTGCCGAACAGCGTGATCCGCTCCTCCTGCGCCAGATCCCAAAGAACCTCGGGTGTCGGCGCGAACGGCGAGCCGTCGTAGAGAACGAGCGTCGCCGCGCTGGCAAGGCCGGAGGCGAGCCAGTTCCACATCATCCAGCCGCAGGTGGTGAAATAGAAGAAGCGGTCGCCGGCGCGCAGATCGCACTGCAGGCGGTGCTCCTTGAGGTGCTGCAGCAGCGTGCCGCCGGCGCCATGCACGATGCATTTCGGCACGCCGGTCGTGCCCGATGAGTAGAGAATGAAGCTCGGATGATTGAACGGAAGCCGCTCGAAGGTGAGCGGCCGCGGCTCGTAGGGTTCGAGGAAGGCTTCGAGCGTCGTCCCGCGCGGCAGCGCGCGCCCGACGGCCTCCGCCTCGCCCAGATAGGGCACGATCACGACGGTTTTCGCCGAGGGAAGCTGCCGTACGATCGGCGCCAGCTTGTCGGCGATCCGGATCGGCTTGCCGTTGTACCAATAGCCGTCGACGGCGAGGAAGGCCTTCGGCTCGATTTGGCCGAAGCGGTCGAGCACGCCGCGCTCGCCGAAATCCGGCGAGCAGGAGGACCAGATCGCCCCGATCGAGGTGACGGCGAGCATGGCGGCGATCGTCTCGGGCCGGTTCGGCATCATGGCGGCGACCCGGTCGCCGACGCCGACTCCGGCGCCAAGCAGCGCCTGCTGCAGGCGGGAAACGAGCCGATTGAGCTCCGCCCAGCTGATTCGCGCGCCGGCCTTGTCCTCGCCGCGGAAGACCATCGCCTCGCCGTCGTCGGACCGCGGCAGCAGGTTCTCGGCGAAGTTGAGCCGGGCGTCCGGGAAGAAGACCGCTCCCGGCATCTTATCGCCGTCGGCCAGGCGTCGGGCGCCCTTCTCGCCCTTGACCCCGCAGAAGTCCCAGACGAGATCCCAGAACAGATCCGGATGCGCGACCGTCCAGGCGTGGAGTTCGTCGTAGGTCTTGTGATTGAGGCCGTGCCGCTGATTCGCCTCAAGCATGAACGCGGTGAGCTGGGTCGCCGCCACCCGATCCGGGCTCGGTGCCCAAAGCGGCCGTTCACTGACGCTCATACTGCCCTCCTCACCGACGGTGCCCGCGCGACCAATTTGGGTAAAAGCGCGGGAAAGCCGAAGATATCCACCGCCGCTCCGGTTCCATGGCCCCAAAAGCGACACAGAGGCCGGTCACGGTTGCGCGCACCACGTCGGTCGGTATAGTCCAACCGGCGGTTGGCAAGAATACTGGATCTTACATCCTGTGGTGGCGACCTCCGGCTTCAAGCGTCTGGGATTTGCGATTGTAGCGCTGGTCGCGGCCGGATGTGTCGCGGTAGGCCTCGCCTCCTTCCTGATTCCCGCCGACGCCGCGCGCGACGCCGTCAAGGCGGAGATCCGGGCCGTCACCGGCTTCGATCCGGTGGTGCGCGGGCCCGTCACGGTCTCGCTGTTTCCCTCCGGAACGGTCAGCTTCGCCAACGTGGTGCTCGGCGACGACCAGGATCGTGAGCCTGCGTTCGCCGCCGAAGGCCTGATCGCGCATCTGCGGTTCTTTCCGCTGTTCGTCGGCCGCGTCGAAGTGTCGGACGTGACGCTGGTTCGCCCGACCATCGCCATCGTCTACAACGCCGAGGGCCAGTCGAATTGGTCGGCCCTGATCGATACCCTGACGCGCACGCTCAAGCCGGATGCCAAGAACACCGGGGGCGTCGTGTCGTTCTCCGAAATGAAGATCGCCGACGGCACGATCGTGATCCGCGACGCGGCGCACAAGCTCTCGGAAAAGCTCACCGGCGTCGAATTCGCGCTCGCTTGGCCGTCGATCTCCAAGAGCTTCGGCGCGACCGGTCGTTTCGTGTGGCACGACCAGCCGGTCGATGCGAGCCTGACCCTGAGCGACTTCCTCTCTGCGCTCAGCGGCGACCGTTCCGGATTGAAATTTCGCCTGAGCGGCAGTCCGCTCAAGGCCGCCTTCGACGGCTTCATGAGTCGGCGGCCCACGCTCAAGATCGAGGGCACGCTGGCGGCCGACGCCCCCTCGCTGCGCGACGCGCTGCGCTGGGCCGGCGAAAAGCCCTGGCCGGGCGGCGGGTTCGGCCATTTCGCCCTCAAGGCGCAGACCAGCGTGGTCGGCGGGACGATCGGACTGTCGGGCGTCAACGTCGAACTCGACGGGAACACGGCCGAGGGAGTCCTGACCTACGCGATCGACGGTCGGCGCACCCTGCAGGGAACGCTGGCGGTCGAGGGGCTCGACCTCACGCCCTACATTTCCACGGTTCGGCTGCTCGCGGTGAACGCGCGCGACTGGGACCGCATGCCGATCGTGCTCGACGGATTGATGGATTTCGACGTCGACCTGCGGCTTTCCGCGGCGCACGTGACGTTGGGCAACGCCCGGCTCGGCCGCACCGCGGTCGCGGCCAATCTGCGCAGCGGCCGCCTGGTGGTGACGGTCGGCGAATCGCAAGCCTTCAGCGGCATCATCAAGGGCTCGTTCGGGCTCGCCAAATCGGATCCCGGCGCCGACGTGAAGGCGCAGATGACGTTCACCGATGTCGACCTGGAGAGCTGCCTCGGCGAGCTGTTCAACCTGCGCCGGGTCGAGGGCAAAGGCGATCTCGCCTTGAACATGGAGGGCTCGGGCGCCAACGTCTTCGCCGTCACGCGCACGCTCAACGGGACCGCGAGCCTGGTCGGCCGCCGGGGCGCGCTTGTCGGGCTCGACGTCGAGCAACTGCTGCGGCGGCTCGAACGGCGCCCGCTCTCCGGCGGCGGCGAATTCCGCGGCGGCCGCACGCCGTTCGACAAGCTCAGCGTGAACCTGAAGATCACGGACGGCACCGCTTCCGTCGAGAGCATGCGCTTCGACAGCACGGCCATCCGCCTGGGCCTGGCGGGCTCGGCGTCCATCCCGACCCGCGAACTCGACCTCAAGGGCACGGCCGGCCTGTTGACCAGCGCGGGCGGCTCCGCATTCGAGCTGCCGTTCGTGGTTCAGGGTCCGTGGGACGATCCCATCATGCTGCCCGACACGCAGATCCTGCTGCGGCGCTCCGGCGCGGTGGCGCCGTTGCTCGATGCGGTCAGGAACCGCAAGACCAGTCATGCGCTGCGATCGGCAATCGACCGGCTGACCTCGCCGCCCGGCGGCCAGGCTTCGCCGGACTCGAGCGAGGCGAAAGTCACCATCTCGCCCTCGATCGCCTTCCCGCCGATCGGCCGCTGAAACACCGGCTCCTCGCCGTCGTACTGGCGCGACCGACGCGTAGCGGGTCCCGGCTCGCGCATTTCGGAGCGCGATCCGCAAGATTGGAACGCGGTTCGGCGTGGGACCGTGCCCTCATTCCGCAACTTGGCGCGTGATCCCATCGGGGCACCGATTCCACCTCACCGGATCATGCGCCGACGAACGGCGCGCGTTCGCCGCCGCGCGCTTCGGAGCGCCGGGCGAGCCACGACGCCAGCACGACGGCAATCGTCACAATCGAGATGAGAACCGTCGAGATGGCGTTGATCTCCGGTTTCACCCCGAGCCGGATTTCCGAGTAGATCCGGATCGGCAACGTGGTCGCGCCGGGGCCCGTGGTGAAGCTGGCGATGACGAGATCGTCGAGCGAGAGCGAGAACGCGAGCAGGAACCCGGCCGCCACGCCCGGCGCGATCAGCGGAAGCGTCACGGTGAGGAAGGTCCGCAGAGGCGGGCAGCCGAGGTCCATCGCGGCCTCCTCCAGGCTGCGGTCGAATCCGGCCAGCCGCGATTGCACGACGACTGTCACGAAGCACATCGTCAGGGTCGTGTGCGCGGCCGTGACGGTCGCAAATCCGCGGTCGAGGTTCATCGCCACGAACAGCAGTAGCAGCGAGAGCCCGGTGATCACCTCGGGCATGACGAGCGGCGCGTAGATCATCGCCGAGAACGGCAGGCGCCCGCGAAAGCGGCCGAAGCGCGCGAGCGCGAGCGCGGCGAGCGTGCCGAGCACGGTGGCGAGCGTCGCCGAGACGACGGCGATCCCGAGCGACGGCGCGGCCGCGTCGAGCATGGCACGATCCTCGAGCAGCGCCGCGTACCAGCGCAGCGACCAGCCGCCCCACACCGTGACGAGGCGCGAGGCGTTGAACGAATAGATCACCAGGATGGTGATCGGCAGATAGAGGAACGCGAGCCCGAGTGCGACCGACGTGACGTTGAAAGCGGAGAGGCCGCGGCGCATGGTCTTCATCCTCGCTCGATGCCGCGCATCTGCAGATGCTGGTAGACCGCGATCGGCGCGACGAGCAACAGCACGAGAATGACGGCGATCGCCGACGCGATCGGCCAGTCCTTGTTGGCGAAGAACTCGGTCCACAAGGTCTGGCCGATCATCATCGTTTCGGAGCTGCCGAGCAGGTCCGGAATGACGAACTCGCCGACGATGGGAATGAAGCACAGGAGCACGCCGGCGCCGACGCCGGGCAGCGACAGCGGCAAGGTCACCGACCAGAACGCCTTCCAGCGCGGGCAGCCGAGATCGCTCGCCGCCTCGAGCAACGACTCGTCCATCTTCTGCAGCGTCGCGTAGAGCGGCAGGACCATGAACGGCAGGTAGGAATACACGATGCCGATGTAGACGGCCGTGTCGGTGGAGAGCCAGGTGACCGGTTCGCTGACGACGCGGAGCGCCATCAGCAGGTCGTTGAGCAGCCCGTCGCGCTGCAGGATGTTCATCCATGCGTAGATGCGGATGAGGAAAGAGGTCCAGAACGGCAGGACGACAAGCAGAACCAGCGGCGGTTGCCAGCGTTTCGGAACGCGCGCCAGCCCGTAGGCGATCGGGTAACCGGCGAGCAGCAGGATCGCGGTCGAGACGGCGGCAATCTCGAGGCTCTTGAGATAAGAGAACACGTACAGCGTGTCATCGAGCAGCGCTCCATAGTTGTCGAGCGACAGGCCGCCGACGAACCGCCTGATCCCCTCCCAGCCCGCCGCCAGATCGAGCACCGGCGTGTAGGGCGGCAGCGCGATCGCCGTCTGTGACAGGCTGATCTTGGCGACGATCAGGAACGGGACGAGGAAGAACAGCGCCAGCCAGAGATAAGGCAGCGTGATGACGGCTCGCGCACCCCACGAGCGTCGTTGTCGTCGACCGGCGTCCATGGCGCACCTCAACGGGTCAGCAGGACGCCGGCTCCCGGCGTCCATGACAGCCACACCTCGTCGTCCCAGCCGATCGGCCGCTCGACCATGCGGGTCTGGTTGGCGACCGACGCCTTCATTTCCGATCCGTCGGCAAGCCGGACCTTGTAGAGCGACACATCTCCCAGGTAGCCGATGTCCCAGACGCGGCCGTTGACGCAGTTCTCGGCCGCCGCGGCCGGAGGCGTCGCGGTGATGCGCACCTTCTCGGGCCGCAGCGCGATCCAGACCGTATCGCCGACCGCTGCGGCGTCGGCGGCCGAGGTCGACGAGACGCGCAGGCGCCGGCCGGATCGGTCCTCGATCAGCGCCCCGCCGGCTTCCGTCGCGACCAGCCGGCCTTCGATCAAGTTGACGTCGCCGATGAAGTCGGCGACCCAGCGCGAGCTGGGCTGCTCATAGATCTCGGCCGGCGTCGCCACCTGCACCAACCGGCCCTGATTCATGACCGCGATGCGATGCGCGACCGTCATCGCCTCTTCCTGGTCGTGGGTCACGATCACGAATGTCGTGCCAAGCCGCTTCTGCAGGTCCATGAGCTCGAACTGCGTCTGTTCGCGCAGCTTCTTGTCGAGCGCCGCCAGCGGCTCGTCGAGCAGCAGCACCTTCGGACGCTTGGCGAGCGAGCGTGCGAGCGCCACCCGCTGGCGCTGTCCGCCCGAGAGCTGATGCGGCTTGCGCGCCCCGAAACCCTCGAGCCGCACGAGCGCCAGCATTTCGGCGACGCGCGCCTCGATCTCCTTCCTGGGCAGCCCGTCCTGCTTCAGCCCGAACGCGATGTTGCCGGCCACGCTCATGTGCGGAAAGAGCGCGTAGCTCTGGAACATCATGTTGACGGGCCGGCGATAGGGCGGGATCGCGCCGATGTCCTCGCCGGCAAGCAGGATCCGGCCCTCGCTCGGCTCTTCGAAGCCCGCCAGCATGCGCAGGAGCGTGGTCTTGCCGCAACCGGAGGGACCGAGCAGCGCAAAGAACTCGCCCGCGTAGATGTCGAGGTCGAGGCGATCGACCGCCGTCACCTCGCCGAAACGCTTGCCGACCGCCGCAAACCGCACCAGCGGCTGCGCCTTCGGGTCGGCCCAGGGCGCGAACGCACGTCGCATGCGAAATCCGATCGATCCATTCGCCGTCGTCTCCCTTGATGGAGAGCGGGGGCCAAATGTTCAACCGGATTCTTGAGGTTTTTCAGAAGGGCGCCAGGGCCGGCGAGAGCACCGGCTGAAGCGGGTCGGCGGCGGAGGAGGGCTGCGCCTGCTCGGGCGCCATGATCCGCTGGATCTGGTCGGGAAACTGCTTGCGCGGCTCGGGGCCGTAGTAGCCGCCGAACTGCACCATGGGGCGCGGCTTCGCCACGATCGCCACCATGCGGTCGAGCAGCGCCTTGGCGGAGACGGGCTTGCGCAGGAACTCGTTGACGCCGAGGCGGATCGCCTCGAGCACGCGCCAGCGCTCGCCGTGGCCGCTGAGCATGATGATCGGGACATCGGGCACCGGGAACACGCCGGGCGAGCGCACGATGCGGACGAGCTCGGCCCCGTTGAGCAGCGGCATCTCCCAATCGAGAATGACGACGTCGGGAGACAGCGTGCGAATCGCCTCGAGACCCGCAATCCCGTCCGGCGCCTCGTGGATCGATTTCACGCCGACGTTGACCAGCAGATTGCGGATCACTTTGCGCATGTACTGGTTGTCGTCGATGATCAGGACCTCGATCGACTGCACCAGCTTTTCGACGCCGCCCGAGAAGGTCGATTTCATGTCCTGCTCGCCAACAAACGCCCTCGCCTCTCCGGGCCGCATCAGACCATCGCGCGCTTGAGCCGCCGTAAAGCAATTGTCGAAAATTCTATCTTTTCGGCCGGGCCGGAAAGACCCGCTCGGTTAGCGGGCAGTTAATGTCCGGCGGACGGCGTCGCGCCATCCGGCCCATTTGGCCTCGCGGAGCGCCGGGCTCATGGCGGGCTTGAACCTGCGGCCGAGCTTCCATTGCGCCGCGAAGCTGCCGGGGTCCGGACAGATTCCGGCCGCCAGCCCCGCCAGATAGGCGGCGCCCAACGCGGTCGTTTCCATCACGACCGGGCGGTCGACCGGCGCGTCCAGGATGTCGGCGAGGAACTGCATGGTGAACTCGCTCGCCGTCATCCCGCCATCGACCCGCAGCACCGTGCCGCCGTCTGCCGCAGGGCAATCGGCGTGCATCGCTTCCAGGAGATCGCGCGTCTGGTAGCCGACCGACTCCAGCGCCGCGCGGGCGAATTCCGCCGGGCCGCTCTTGCGGGTCAGCCCGAACAGCGTGCCGCGCGCCTCGGCGTCCCACCACGGCGCCCCGAGACCCACGAAGGCGGGTACGAGATAGACCTGCTCGCCGGGATCCGCCCGCTCGGCCAGGCGGTCGGCCTCGGGCGCCGCCGCGATGATCTTCATCCCGTCGCGCAGCCACTGCACCGACGCACCGGCGACGAAGATCGCGCCTTCGAGCGCATAGGTGCGGCGGCCGTCAAGCTGATAGGCGATCGTGGTGAGCAGCCGATGGCGCGAGGCGATCGGCTCGTTGCCCGTGTTGAGGAGCGCGAAACAGCCGGTCCCGTAGGTCGACTTCATCATGCCGGGCCGGAAGCAGCCCTGACCGATCGTCGCGGCCTGCTGGTCGCCCGCAATGCCGAGGATGCGGATCGGGCCGCCGAACAGCTCGGGCCGCGTCGTCCCGAAATCGCCGGCGCAGTCGCGGACCTCGGGCAGGAGCGCGGTGGGCACGCGAAACAGATCGGCCAGCGCCGCATCCCACTCGGCGGTGCGGATGTCGAGCAGCAACGTACGCGCCGCGTTGGTGGCATCGGTCGCGTGGACGTCGCCGCCGGTCAGCCGCCAGAGCAGGAAGCTGTCGACCGTTCCGAAGGCGAGCCGGTCCTTCTCGGCGGCTTCGCGCGCTCCGGCCACGTGATCGAGCAGCCAGCCGATCTTGGTGGCGGAAAAATACGGATCGATCACCAGCCCGGTGCGCGCGCTGATCTCGGGCTCGTGGCCCGCGGCGTGCAGATCTGCGCAGGGTTCGGCGGTGCGGCGGTCCTGCCAGACGATGGCGTTGTGGATCGGCCGGCCGCTCTCGCGGTCCCAGATGATGGTCGTCTCGCGCTGGTTGGTGATGCCGATGCCGGCCACGTCCTTGGCCCCGACGCCGGCCTTCGCCATCGCAGCGCGGACCGTGGCGACGACGCTCGCCCAGATCTCCTCGGCATCGTGTTCGACGTGGCCGGGCGCCGGAAAATGCTGAGTGATCTCCTGCTGGGCGGAGGCGACCGGGGTGAGGTCGGCGGCGAACACGATCGCCCGTGTCGAGGTCGTGCCCTGGTCGATGGCCACGAGATGCGGCGGCATTCATCCTCTCCATCCGGCGGGATGCCAATTCCCGGACCACCCGTCCCTGCCAATCCTATCGGATCGCTCGGCGTTGTTCAGAAGCGGCGCTATGCCTCGATCCGGCCGCGGCAATCAGCCATGAAGCGCGCAAGCCCTTCGGCCTGTTCGCGCGACAGCCGCAGACCGAGCTTCGAGCGGCGCCAGAGCACGTCGTCGGCCGTGTCCGCCCACTCGTGGCGCATCAGGTAGCGCACCTCGGCGCCGGTGAGACCGCCGCCGAATCGCGGGCCGAGATCCTCGATCCGCCGGGCATCGCCGAGCACGCGTTCGATCCGCGTCCCGTAGGCACCGAACAGACGCCGCGCGTGCGCGGCGTCGAGAAAAGGCCAGCGCCGCCGCACCTCCGCCAGCCGATCGGCGAATTCCCGATGGCCGAACTCCCCACCCGGCAGCGGCTGCCGGCCGGTCCAGGGAGGGCGCATGGCGAAATAGGGCTCGAGCCTCTCCAGCGCCGCCTCGGCGAGCCGGCGGTAGGTGGTGATCTTGCCGCCGTGAACAGTGAGCAGCGGGGCGGCGTGAACCGGCCGGTCGAGGGTCAGCACGTAGTCGCGCGTGACGTCCTCGGCCCGCTTCGAACCGTCGTCATGGAGTGCGCGCACGCCGGCGAACGCCCAGACCACCTGGTCGGCGCCGACGCGTTCGCGGAAGTAGTCGTTCACCGCCGCGCACAGATAGTTCACTTCCGCCCCGGTCGGCGCGACGGCGCCGAGGTCGCCGTCGAAGTCGAGGTCGGTCGTGCCGATCAGGGTGAAATCGTCCTCGAACGGCAGGACGAAGACGATCCGGCCGTCGATGCCTTCAAGCAGGTAGCCGCGGTCGTGCGCGAACAGCTTTCTCACCACGATGTGGCTGCCCTTGACGAGCCGCACGCCGGCCCCGATCGGGTTGCGCACCACGCCCTCGGCGACCTGCGCCACCCAAGGTCCCGCCGCGTTGACGAGTGCGCGCGCCGTCACCACGTCGCGACGGCCGCGCGCGTTGAGCACCAGCCGCCATTCCTCGCCGCGCTCGGCGCGAACGCAGCGCGTGCGCGTGCGCACCGTCGCGCCCCGCTCGGCGGCATCGACGGCGTTGAGTATGACCAGCCGCGAATCGTCGACCCGGCAATCCGAATATTCGAAGCCGGCCACGTGGCGGCGCTTGAGCGGCACGCCGCAGGGGTGATGATGCAGATCGAGCGTCTCGGATCTCGACAGGATCCGCCGCGTCCCGAGGTGGTCGTAGAGGAAGAGCCCCGCACGGATCAGCCATGCAGGCCGGCGCCCCTGCGTCGGCAGGACGAAACGCATCGGGCGCACGAGATGCGGCGCGTTGCGCAGCAGGACCTCGCGTTCGGCCAGCGCCTCGCGCACCAGCCGGAACGCGCCGTGCTCGAGATAGCGCAATCCGCCGTGGATCAGCTTGGTCGAGGCCGAGGATGTGCCGGAGGAGAGGTCCCCCTGCTCGACGAGCAGGACCTTGAGGCCGCGGCCGACCGCGTCGCGGGCGATACCCGCCCCGTTGATGCCGCCGCCGATCACCGCCAGATCGAACTCGGCCATGAGCCCCACCCGATTCAAATGCCAGAATGAACGCCGAGTCGCGCACGCTCAAGTGGCGCGGCTGCGGCGACGGCAGAGCGCGCCCTCATCTGGGCCGTTGACGCATCGGGCCGCGGCGCCTCTGATGGCGGACGATTCCGCCCAATGGAGGATCAGGCGTGGACTATCGTGATCGTCACGTGGTGGTGACCGGGGGAACCGGAGCGCTCGGCACCGCCGTCGTCGCGGCGCTGATCGAGGCTGGCGCCATCTGTCACGTGCCCTACCTGCACGAGGCGGAGGCCCGGCGCTTCGTCCATCGCGGCCACCCGCGGGTCACGCTTCTCGCCCACGGCGAGCTGACCGACGAGGCGGCCGTCGGCCGGCTTTTCTCCGGGGTCCCCCGGCTGTGGGCCTCGGTGCACCTGGCGGGCGGTTTCGCCTTCGGGGCGATCGGCAGCACGGGCAAAGCCGATGTCGCCCGAATGATCGAGATGAATTTTCTCACGTGTTTTCTCTGCTGCCGCGCTGCCGTCGAGGCGATGCGCCGGGAAGGCGGCCGTATCGTCAACGTGGCGGCGCGTCCGGCGCTCGAATGGCGTCAGGGCGCGAACATGACGGCCTACACGGCGAGCAAGGCTGCCGTCGCGGCGCTGACGGCCGCGCTCGCCGAGGAGGTGGCGCCGGACGGCATCCTGGTCAACGCGGTTGCCCCCTCGATCATGGATACGCCGGCGAACCGTGCCGACATGCCGAAGGCCGATTTCGCCGCCTGGCCGAAGGTCGAGGAGGTCGCGCGCACGATCCTGTTCCTCGCCTCGCCCGACAACAAGGTGACGCGCGGCGCCGTCGTGCCGGTCTACGGCCGTTCGTGACGCGGACACTGCGTCGCCCGCGTTTCGCTCAGGCCTGTCGTGCCGGGCGGCGGGGTGCTTCCGACGCGTAGAGCATCTTGTGCGCCTCGCGCAGCACGTTCTTCTGCACCTTGCCCATGGAGTTGCGCGGCAGGTCTGGCGCGAACAGCACGCGTTTCGGCACCTTGAACTTTGCGATGCGCCCGGCGAGCGCGTCGAGCACGGCGCGTTCGGTCAGTTCGGCGCCCTTCGCCAGCACCACCACGGCGGTCACCCCTTCGCCGAAGTCGGGATGCGGGCAGCCGATCACCGCCGACTCGACGACGCCCGGCAGCGCGTCGATCTCACTCTCGATCTCCTTCGGATAGACGTTGAATCCGCCCGTGATGATGAGGTCCTTGGCGCGGCCGACGATATGCACGTAGCCGCGCTCGTCGATCTTGCCGATGTCGCCGGTGATGAAGAAGCCGTCCGGCCGGACCTCCGCCTTGGTCTTGTCCGGCATGCGCCAGTAGCCGGCGAAGACGTTCGGTCCCCTCACCTCGATGATCCCGTTCTCGCCCTGCGCCAGCACCTTGCCGGTATCAGGATCGGCGATGCGCAGCTCGACCCCCGGCAGCGGGAAGCCGACGGTGCCGGCGATCCGGTCCCCGTCGTAGGGATTCGACGTGTTCATGCCGGTCTCGGTGAGACCGTAGCGCTCGAGGATGGCATGGCCGGTGCGCGCCTTGAATTCGCGATGGGTTTCGGCGAGCAGCGGCGCCGACCCGGAGGTGAACAGCCGCATGTGGGCGCAGGCCGCGCGGTCGAGCGCGGGATGCTGGAGCAGGCGCGTGTAGTACGTCGGCACGCCCATCATGCTGGTGGCGCGCGGCATCAGCCGCATGATCTCCTCGGCGTCGAACTTAGGCAGAAAAATCATGGAGCCGCCGGCGTGCAGCAGCGTGTTGGTCGCCACGAACAGGCCGTGCGTGTGGTAGATCGGCAGCGGATGCAGCAGCACGTCGGCGGCGGTGAAACGCCAGTAGTCGACGAGCGTGAGCGCGTTGGACGAGAGATTGCGGTGCGTCAGCATCGCCCCCTTCGAGCGCCCGGTCGTGCCCGAGGTGTAGAGGATCGCCGCGAGATCATCCTCCTCGCGCGGCACGTCGGCGAAATCGGCCGGCGCGCGCTCGGCGTCCTCCGTCAGAGACCCCCTGCCGTCGGCGTCGAGCGTGTCGACCGCTGGCGAGCCGTGCCGCGCGGCAATTTCGGCAATGCCTTCGCGCTTGCCCGGGTCGCAGACGATCAGCGTCGGCTCGGCGTCGCCGATGAAGTATTCGAGCTCCGCCAGCGTGTAAGCCGTGTTGAGCGGCAGGTAGACGGCGCCGGCCCGCAGGCAGGCGAGATAGAGCATCAGGTTTTCCGGCGACTTCTCGACCTGCACGGCGACGCGGTCGCCTGGCGACACCCCGCGCAGCACCAGCACGTTGGCGATCCGGCCCGAACGGGCGAGAAGATCCCCGTAGCCGATGCGCCCGCCATCCGGCGTCTCGATGAAGGTCTTTTCCGGCGAAGGAACGCGACTACGGATCAGGTCGAAAAGATTGCCGCTCATGCGCTGCCCGGGACTCCCCGCAATGGCCCACGATACCCTCGGCGTGTTCTAGCCGCTCGTCGGCACGAGGTCACGCGGGACCGCTCGCGCCAGTTTCTTCACCGCGTTGGCCGTCACGATCGTGCGGCTTTCCGCGTAGGCCTCGTGGTTCTTTTCGATGTCGTCGAGGTCGTAGAGATAGTTGACCATCAATCCGTAGGACTGCTGCACGCCGCGCTCGGAGAGATCGGCCGGCCAGTTGAGCCGCTCGAGGCGTGCGCCATTGCCGAGATGGAAACGCGCGACCGGATCGACCGGTGTACCGGCGCGGGTGCGGGCGGTGAGGAAATAGGTCGCGGCGGCACGCAGCATCGGTTCGTGCAGCCGTTCGATGGCCGCGGCATCGTGTCGCCAGCCCTCGGTGTCGAGCGTGGCAAGCAGCTGCAGGTCCTCCGGACCCAGCGTCGGCGTCTCGGCCTTGCGCTCGCGCGCCAGCCAGCGGGCGAATCCCGGCACCGGCGACAAGGTGACGAAGGTGGAGAGCCGCGGGAACTCGCGGGAGATCTCGGCCACGACCTGCTTGATCAGGAAGTGCCCGAAGGACACGCCGGCCAGCCCGCGCTGGCAGTTGGAGATCGAATAGAAGGTCGCGATCGTCGCCTTTTCCGGATCGACGATCGGCCGCTCCTTGCGCAGGATCGGGGCGATCGCATCCGGCATGTCGGACGACAGCGCCACCTCGACGAAGATCAGGGGCTCGTCGACGAGCGCCGGGTGGAAGAAGGCGTAGCACCGGCGGTCCGGGGAATCGATGCGGCGGCGCAGGTCCTCCCAATCCCGGATCTCGTGCACCGCCTCGTAGCGGATGATCTTCTCCAGCACGATGGCGGGGGTCGACCAGCCGATCCGGCGCAGCACCAGGAATCCGCGGTTGAACCAGGAGGAGAACAGATGGACGAAATCCGCATCGACGGCGGCGAGGTCGTCGCGATGCACCATCGCGTCCATCACCTGCTCGCGCATCGCGACCAGGGCGGCGGTTCCGCCGGGGGCGAGATTGAGCCGGCGGAACAGCTCCTGCCGGCGCGGTTCGGCGGCGACATGAAGGTCTGCCGCGTGCTCGTCGGTGGGCGACTGCTGCCAGGCCTCGACCGCCTTGTCGATGCGGGCCCGGTCCGGGCCGAAGCGGGTGGCGAGCGCCTCGAAGAAGGCGATGCGCGGGCCGGTCGTGAGCTGGTGGTAGCGGGCAAGGATCTCGCCCGCGAGCGCCACCCCGGAGGCTTCGCCCCGGCCCGACAGGAGATCCTCGCACAGCTCGACGAGATTTTCCGAACGTGCGACCGCGAGCCCGCGCCGATCGCGCGCCCGGTCGAGCAGGGCGCGGCCGCGCTCGGTGATCGTCTGCAGCAGCTCACCGAAGAAGGTGGTGTTCATGTCACCGCGACCGCCTCAGCGGACGGTCCCCATCAGCGCATCCGGTAGCCACGTAGCGATCCCCGGAAAGAAGCACAAGATCACGATCGCCAGCATCATACACAGAACATAGGGAATCGTCCCCCACATCACCCGGGTTACCGGCACGTCCGGGGCGATGGAGTTGATGATGTAGATGTTGAGGCCGACCGGCGGATGGATCAGGCCGATCTCCATGTTGATGGTGATGATGACGCCGAACCAGATCGGGTCGAAGCCGGCCGTCGTGATGATCGGGAGAAGGATTGGCGCCGTCATCAGGATGATGGCGGCCGGGGGGATGAAGAAACCGCACACCAGCAGGAAGATGTTGATGAGGAACATCAGCATCCACTTGTTGACGTGCATCTCGGCAATCGCCTGCGCCAGCGTCTGCGTGAGATAAAGCGACGTCAGGACGTAACCGAACAGCACCGCAGCCGCGATGATCATGAGGATCATCACCGATTCCCGCGTGGTGTCGCGCAGGATCCTGCCCCATTCGTTCGGGCTCCACATCCGGTAGATGATGACGGCCATCAGCACGCAGAGCGCCGCGCCGACACCCGCCGCCTCCGACGGCGTCGCCACCCCTCCATAGAGGACGTACATCACGCCGACGATGATCGCGATGAAAGGGGCGATCTTCGGAATCGACTCGAACTTCTGTTTCCAGTTGTAGCGGAACTCCGGCGCGTGCGCGCGAAAACCGCTCTTCCAAATGGCGAAGAGCGTCCACAGGATGAAAAGGCCGGTCAGCATCAGCCCGGGCATCACGCCGGCGAGGAACAGTCGTCCGATCGACGTCTCGGTCGCAATGCCGTAGAGGATGAGCGTGATCGACGGCGGGATCAGGATGCCGAGCGTTCCGCCAGCGCAGATCGAGCCGGTCGCGACGTCGTCCGGATAGCCGCGCCGGCGCATCTCCGGAATGCCCATCTTGCCGATCGCCGCGCCGCAGGCGGGGGACGATCCGGTCAGCGCGGCTAAGATCGCGCAGGCGCCGAGGTTCGAGATCACCAGTCCGCCGGGCAGGCGATAGAGCCAGCGGTCGAGCGCCTCGTAGAGGTCCTTGCCGGCCGGCGAGGAGCCGATCGCCGCCCCCATCATGACGAACATCGGAATGGAGA
>CAZIGW010000006.1:0-39571 GCA_964538565.1 uncultured Hyphomicrobiales bacterium
GTTGGCGCAGCCGAGGAAGACCTCGTCGAGCTGCGCCCAGTCGATCGCCGGATGACGCTCGCGCAGCGCCCGGATCGGAACGGCGGCGAGATCGTCGGCCCGCACCTTGGCGAGCGCGCCGCCGTAGCGCCCGATCGGCGTACGGACCGCATCGCACAGAAACACCTCGCGCATGATCAACTCCGCTCCGGCGGGTTCGCTCCTCGTTTGAGCATGATCCTATCCGAAAGCCGCTATCCACTTCTCGGGATCATGATTCTCTGGCTCGGCATGATCTCGTCCGAAAACCGGTATCCACTTTTCGGGATCATGCCTACGCCTGCTCGCCGTGCGCGCGGGCCGTGCGCGCCTGCAGATCGCGCAGCACCTCGAGTTCGCGCGCGGTCGGCGACGGGGTCTCGTCGACCTTGGCGGCGTAGCGCACGGTCCAGCCGGTGTTGGCCTGGATCTGCTCGCGCGTGACGCCGGGATGGATCGACACGACCGTCATCTCCTTGGTCTCCGGATCGGGCTCGAAGATGCACAGATCGGTGATGAGCTTGGTCGGCCCCTTGGTCTTGAGCCCGAGGCGGGCGCGCGTGTCGCCGCCTTCGCCGTGGCCGAGGGAGGTGACGAAGTCGAGCTTCTCGACGAAGCCGCGCTTCGACTGGCTCATGGTGATGAAGATCTCGCCGCACGAGGTGGCGATCTCCGGCGCCCCGCCGCCGCCCGGCAGCCGCACCTTCGGCTTGGCGTAGGGGCCGACTACCGTGGTGTTGAGATTGGCGAAACGGTCGATCTGCGCGCCGCCGAGGAAACCGACCGTGATGCGCCCGCCCTGCAGCCAGTAGCGGAACATCTCGGGCACCGACACGGTGGTGAGCGCGGTGTCGCAGAGCTCGCCGTCGCCGATCGAGAGCGGCAGCACGGCGGGCTTGGTGCCAATCGTGCCCGACTCGTAGATCAGCGTGATCTCCGGCGCATGCGTGAGGCGGGCGAGGTTGCAGGCCGCCGACGGCATGCCGATGCCGACGAAGCAGACGTCGCTGTTCTTGAGCGCGCGCGCGGCCGCGACCGTCATCATTTCGGTGGGCGTGTAGTTTCCGGCCATGATGCTATCCTCAAGCCGCGGCGGCGCCGGCGCGGCGCGCGTGAATCGCGAACGCCTCGGGCCCCTGCTCGAGCACGTTGGTCTTCATCCAGGCGAGAAAACCGTCGCGGTCGCGCGAGATGGCGTCCCACGCAATGTAGTAGGCGTTGTCGCGCGTGTAATAGCCTTGCGCATAGGAGGGATGCGCCCCGCCCGGCACGACCGAGATGGCGCTCACGGTCCAGCTCGGCAGGATCACGGCGTTCGGACTGCGCGGGCCGAAGTCCTCGACGATCTCCTCGACGGTGACGAGCGCGCGCTTCGCCGCGAGCACCGCCTGCTTCTGCACCCCGACGATGCCTTCGAGCAGGACGTTTCCGGCGCGGTCCGCCCGCAGCGCGTGAATGACGGTGACGTCCGGCCGCAGCGCCGGAACGGCCGCGAGCTTTTCGCCGGTGAACGGGCAGGTGATGCTGCGGATGTTCGGGTTCACCTTGGGCAGGTCGGCGCCGATGTAGCCGCGGAAGACCGCGCACGGCAGGCCGGCGGCGCCCGCCTCGTAGGCGTTCGCCATGGCGGCGTGCGAGTGTTCCTCGATCGCCAGTGGATGCGGCCAGCCGTTCTCGACCGCGTCGCGCAGCCGGTGCAGCGATCCCACGCCCGGATTGCCGCCCCACGAGAAGATGAGCCGGTCGGCGCACCCCATGCCGATGAGCTGGTCGTAGATCAGGTCCGGCGTCATGCGCACCAGCGTCAGGTGCTTGCGGCGCTGGCGGATCACCTCGTGGCCGGCGGCGTGCGGAATGAGATGGGTGAAGCCTTCCATGGCCACCATGTCGCCGTCGCGGACGGTCGCCTCGACCGCGGCGGGGAGAGAAAGGAATTGCGGCATCAAGAGCTTCCTTTGTGCGCTTACCGCACAGGATGTCGATAATTCGTTAACTTTAGAAAGTGGATTTCTGCGAATCAAGTGCGCTATTGACAACGCTGTGCGGTTATCGAACAAATTGGCGCAGAACGGCGCCGGACCCAACGACGGATCACCATGGACGCGTCGCAGCGCGGCAAGCAGGTCGACCGGAACTTCATGGCGGGGCTCGGCAAGGGTCTCGCGGTGATCGAGTGCTTCGACGAGCGGCGCGAGCGGCTGACGATCTCCGAGGTCGCCAAGATGGCGGGGCTCAGCCGCGCGGCGGCGCGGCGCTGCCTGCTCACCCTGCAGACGCTCGGCTACGTCCAGTACGACGGAAAATTCTTTCGCCTCACCCCGCGGGTGCTGCGGCTCGGTTACGCGTTCCTCGCCTCGACCGAATTGCCGCGCCTGCTGCAGCCCTTTCTCGATCGCCTCAGCGAAGAACTGCAGGAATCGTGCTCGGCCTCGATCCTCGGCGACGCCGAGATCGTCTACATCGCCCGGTCGGCGAAGAAGCGCATCATGTCGGTCGATCTCGGCGTCGGATCGCGCCTGCCGGCCTACTGCACCTCGATGGGCCGCGTCCTGCTCGCCGCGCTCGATCCGGCGGACGCCGCGGGGCGGCTCTCCGCGAGCGAGCGGCGCAAGCTCACGCCTCACACCCACACGCGCCTCGACGATCTGATGGCCATTCTCGACCAGGTGCGCCAGCAGGGTTACTGCGTGCTCGACCAGGAACTCGAGGTCGGCCTCGTGGCCATCGCGGTCCCGATCTACGACTCGGCGGGGCGGATCGTCGCGGCGATCAACATGGGCGCGCAGTCGGCGCGGATTCCGGCGGCCGACCTGCCGGCCCGCGTGCTCGCCCGCCTGATCGAGACGCAGAAGACGCTGCAACCACTCATCAAGACCTGAGCACGGGAGATCGGGGGATGGATCCCAACGGATGCGCCGCCGTGGTGCGCTGAGGATGGCGCCGGGTTGAACTCCGAGGACACAATGCTCACGAACACACGGAACGTGCGAATCGAATGGGGCGACTGCGACCCCGCCGGCATCGTCTACTATCCGCGCTACTTCGAGTTCTTCGACGCCGGTACCGCGGCATTGTTCGAGCGCGCGCTCGGCATGAACAAGCGCCAGTTCCTGCGCACCTACGATCTCGTCGGCTACCCGATGGTCGACACCCGCGCACGTTTCCTGATGCCGAGCCGGTACGGCGACGACGTCGCGATCGAGACCACCATCACGGAATTCCGCAAATCGAGCTTCGACGTGCGTCATCGTCTGCTCAACGCCGGCGCGCTCGCGGTCGAAGGGTTCGAAACCCGCGTCTGCGTCGGCCGCGATTCGGCCGATCCGGAAAAGATCAAGGCCAGGGCCGTTCCGCGCGAGGTGGTCGAGCGTTTTTTGCAGGCCTGAGTCCGAACCCGGGTCCCCTGCCCCGTGGGCAGGGTTGGGCACGACGCCCGCGGTGCCATCGCAGGCCAGACGGCGTGCGGCGGCGCGGCCGGTTGTAAGCCTGGACGCGGTCGAGTAAGACTGCCGGGAGGCCGTAGAAACAACGAAACGGTCACCGGGAGGATCACGTGCGTAAGTGGGTCTGCGCCGCCGCCGGCGGCCTCTTGCTCGCCCTGACCTCGAGCGCGTTTGCACAACCGCTCGGCCTCGGCACCAGCCCGCAGAGTACCCTGACCTACTCCATCGGCGCCGCCGTCTCGAAGGTGCTGAGCGAAGCCGGCAAGATCCAGTCGCGCGTGCAGCCCTCGAGCGGCACCGGAGCGATGATCCCGCTCGTCAATTCCGGCGAGATCGACCTTGGCTTCTGCAACACGCTCGAACTCTACGAGTCCTTTCACGGCGTCGGTACGTTCGACAAGCGTCCCAATCCGAAGCTGCGCACGGTCGGGGTGATCTTCCCCATCAAGGTCGGCCTGTTCGTGCGCGCCGATTCGCCGATCAAGTCCGTCAAGGACATGAAGGGCAAGACGATCAGCTACGGCTACACCAGCCAGGAGATCATCAAGCTCACGATCGACGCGATGCTGGCGACCGAAGGACTGACCGTCGCCGACCTCAAGCCGGTTCTGGTGCCGAACCTGATCCGCGGGGTGGACGATTTCATTTCCGGGCGCGTCGACATCACCACCTTCGCGATCGGATCCGCCAAGGTCGCGGAAGCCGACGCCGCCGTCGGCGGCATCCGCTACGTCCCGATCAGCGACAGTCCGGCGGCGCTCGCGGCGATGAGGAAGGTGTTCCGCACCGCCTACATCGCCAGGGTCGATCCGGCGCCCAATTTCGCGGGGATCAAGGAGCCGATCACCACGATGTATTATGCGTACACGATCTTCGCGAACGCCGACGTTCCGGCCGAGCGCGTGAAGGAGGTGACGCGCCTGATCGCCGAGAACAAGGCGACGCTGGCGCAGAGCCAGCCGCTGTTCAAAGGCATGGAGGTCGATCACCTCTACACCGACATCGGCGTCCCCTATCACGACGGCGCCATCGCCTACTATCGCGAAAAGGGCATCAAGGAGATCCGCTGAGCGGCGGACGGCCGGGCCGTCTGTTCGGGAAGCACGCGGCGTTCCCACGCGGCCGGAAAGGCACGATCGAAATCGGGAGGACGAGATGCGCAACCTTGTCGGCCTGGCAATCCTGACGGCGGCTCTCGCCTTCGCCCCCGCGGTGCGTGCCCAGCCGCTCGGCATCGGCACGAGCCCGCAAGGCACAATGGTGTACACGTTGGGCGCCACCGTCTCGAAGGCGCTCGCCGACAACGCCGGAATCCAGTCGCGCGTGCAGCCCTCGAGCGGCACCGGCACGATGGTCCCGCTCGTCAACTCCGGCGAGATCGACATCGGCTTCTGCAACACGCTCGAGTTCTACGACTCCTTCCACGGCGTCGGCTCCTCCGACAAGCGTCCGAATCCCAATCTGCGCGCCATGGCGGTGCTGTTTCCGATCCAGGTGGCGTTCCTGGTGCGCAACGATTCGCCGATCAAGTCGATGAAGGACATACGCGGCAAGACCATTTCCTACGGCTACACCAGCCAGGAAGTGATCAAGACGCTGGTCGACGCCCTGCTGGCGGATGCCGGCATGACGGTGGCGGACGTCCGCCCGGTCCTCGTTCCCAACCTGATCCGCGGCATCGACGAACTGATGTCCGGCCGCGTCGACGTGTCGTTCTTCGCGCTCGGCCAGGCCAAGATCGCGGAAGCGGACGCCGCGGTCGGCATTCGCTTTCTCTCGCTCGAAACCGATCCGGCGGCCGTCGCCGCCATGAAGAAGGTGGCGCGCACCACCTATATCGGCAAGGCGGAGCCGGCGCCGCATCTGCCGGGCGTGCGCGGGCCGATCGCGGTCGCCCAATACGATTACGTGGCGTTCGCGAACGCCAATGTTCCGGCGGATCGGGTCAAGACGATCGTCGGCGTGCTGGCGGAGAAGCACGATCAGATGACCGGCACGCTGCCGCTGTTCAAGAAATTCGACCTCAACCGCATGTACAGCGACATCGGCGCGCCGTATCACGACGGCGCGCTCGCCTATTTCCGCGAGAAGGGCATCAAGGAAGCCAAATAGGCACGGCGCCCAGACCGTCAGACACCGAACCGCCGACCGGCGCCAGAGAGCGTGATGCCCGCCAGACTTCTGTCGATCGCCAAGACCGTCCTGAGCTCCGCCATCGTCCTGTTCGTGGTCGGATGGATTCTCGACATTCCGGGACGGCTCGGAATCGAGCTGTTCACCGAGCAATTGCTCTCGGCCGTGCTCGGGCTTTCGCTCGCGTTGACCTTCCTGATCTTCCCGCTGTGCGCACGGGAGACGGGAGAGGAGGCGGTCGCCAAGGCGGAAATGTCCGGCGGACGCGGTGAGACCACGGCCGGCATCGTCGACGTCATCCTGTCGCTCCTCAGCCTGTTCTGCTGCTTCTACATCGCGGTGCGCTATCCGCAGCTCGTCACCGAGCTCGTGTACCGTCCGTGGGACGGCGTCATCATCGCCTCGGCGATCGTACTGCTCGTCTTCGAGGCGACCCGCCGCGTGACCGGACTGGCGCTGGTGATGATCGTGCTCGTCCTCATGCTGCACGCCATGTTCGGTTACCTGCTGCCGGACTTCTTCGCCAGCCGTCCGGTCGCGCTCTCGCGCCTGATGGTCTATCTCGGCATCGACACCAACGCGCTGCTCGGCTCGACGCTGCAGATCGCCGTCATCGTCGTCGTGCCGTTCATCATCATGGGGAACATCCTGGCGCGCTGCGGCGGCTCGGATTTCTTCGCCGACCTCTCGACCGCCCTCATGGGCCGCTACCGCGGCGGAGCGGCGAAGGTCGCCGTGGTCGGCTCGGCGTTCTTCGGCATGATCTCCGGCAGCGCGGTCGCCAACGTGGCAAGCGTCGGAACGATCACCATTCCGCTGATGAAACGCGCGGGTTTTCCGCCGCACATCGCCGCCTCGGTGGAAGCCGTCGGTTCGACCGGCGGACAGGTGATGCCGCCCGTGATGGGCGCTGCGGCGTTCCTCATGGCCGAATATCTGCAGGTTCCCTACGCCAGCGTGATGCTCGCGGCCGTCATACCCTCGTTCCTCTATTACGCGGCGTTGTTCGCGCAGGTGGACCTCGAGGCGGCGAAGCTCGGCATTCGCGGCGCCCCGCGCGAGAGCCTGCCGCGCCTCGGCCAGGTGCTGCGCGAAGGCTGGCATTTCCCCGTGCCGTTCATCGTGCTGGTGGTCGGGCTGCTGTGGTTCAATCTCGAGCCCGAATACGCCGCGCTCGTCGCCATCGCGGTGCTCATCGCTCTCTCGCTGGTCGTCAAGCACAAGGGCCGGCGCATGAGCATCCCGCAAGTGCTCTCCGCCATCGTGTCGGCCGGCGCGGCGGTCGTCGACATCGTGGCGATCACGGCGATCGCCGGCATTTTGATCGGCGCACTCAATCTCACCGGCGTCGTGTTCTCGCTCACCCAGCAACTGCTGGCGGTGAGCGGCGGCAGCACGGGCCTCCTGCTGGTGATCACGGCGCTCGCCGCCTTCGTCCTAGGCCTGCCGCTGCCGACCACCGGCGTCTACATCATCCTGGCGACGCTCGCCGCGCCCGCGCTGGTGCAGGCCGGCCTTCTGCCGATGCAGGCGCACATGTTCGTGCTGTTTCACGGCATTCTCGGCATGGTGACGCCGCCGGTCGCGCTCGCCGCCTTCGCGGCGGCGACGATCGCCAAGTCCGATCAATGGAAGACGGGCTGGACCGCGACCCGCATGAGCTGGTGCTCGTACTTCATTCCCTTCCTGTTCGCCTATTCGCCGCAGCTCCTGATGTACGGCTCGCCGCTCGTGGTCGTCACCTCGCTGCTCGTCGTGCTGCTCGGTGTGTTCATGGGCACCGTCGCGGTGGTCGGCTATTTCGTCGCGCCGGTCGCAGCCCCGTTCCGCGTCGGCTACGGCGCCATCGCGGTGATGCTGATGGTCCAGCCTTCCATGTTCCCCGCCGCGATCTGGCTCAACGCGTTCGGCGTCGCCGCCGCTCTTGCCAGCATCGCCTACGAGGTCATGCGCGGGCGCGCCAAGCGCGCCGCCCCCGCGCTCTGACCCACGCCGATCGCCCGCGCTTTCGAAAACCGGAGAAAACACCACGATGCGCATCGATGCGTTCAACCACTTCTTCCCGCAGAAGTACTTCGACAAGCTGCTCGCGAGCGGCCTGCCCGACATCGGCAAGCGGGTGAGTGCGATCCCCGCCCTGCACGACGTCGAGCTGCGGCGGCGGATCGTCGGCTCGTTTCCCGATTACGCGCAGGTCCTCTCGCTCGCAGCCCCGCAGCTCGAGCTGCTCGCCAAGAACGATCCGGCCGCCGCCGTGGAGTTCGCCCGCATCGGCAACGACGGGCTGGCGGAATTGTGCGCGAAATATCCGGACGAATTCCCCGCCTTCATCGCCCAGGCGCCGCTCACCGCCGAGGACGCCGGCGTCGCCGAGACCGAGCGGGCGATCAACGAGCTCGGCGCGATCGGCGCGCAGATCTACACCAACGTCGCCGGCAAGCCGCTCGACCGGCCCGAATTCGCGCCGTTCTTCGCCGCCATGAACCGGATCGGCAAGCCGATCTGGATCCATCCGGCGCGCGGCGCCGACCACCCCGACTACGTCGACGAGAAGAAATCGCTCTACGAGATCTGGTGGACGTTCGGCTGGTCGTACGAGACCGCGGCCGCGATGGCGCGACTCGTCTTCTCCAGGACGCTCGACCGCAATCCCGATCTCAAGATCATCGTCCACCACTTCGGCGGGATCGTGCCGATGCTGGAGGGACGGGTCGGCCCCGGCTGGGACCAGCTCGGCACGCGCACGTCCGACGAGGATTACGTCTCGCTGCGCAAGAGCATGAAGAAGCGCCCGCTCGACTACTTCAAGCAGGACTTCTACGCCGATACCGCCGTGTTCGGCGCCGACGCGGCGACCGTCTGCGGGCTCGCGTTCTTCCCCGTCGACAAGGTCCTGTTCGCGTCCGACTGCCCGTTCGATCCGGAAAAGGGCCCCGGCTACATTCGCGAGACGCTGCGGATCCTCGATTCGCTCGACCTCTCCAAGGCCGACCGGGCGAAGATCGACCACGGCAATCTCGAAGTCCTGGTCGGCCGCACGTTCGCGAAATAGCGGCAAGACCCGAAGCTTGTGGGTTGCGGGCGCGCCCCGCATGAAAGCGCGGCCGGCATCTGCTAGCGTCGCGGCGCCATGGATGCCGCCCGTTCCGTGCCCCTCTCCGACGACGAACAGCCGCCGACTGGCGCCGCCCGTCGACCCGCGAAGGCGGACGACGCCCGCGTCACCCCGATGATGGAGCAGTATCTCGAGATCAAGGCCGCCCATCCGGACTGTCTCCTGTTCTACCGCATGGGCGATTTCTACGAATTGTTCTTCCACGACGCCGAAGTGGCGAGCCGGGCGCTCGGAATCGTGCTCACCAAGCGCGGCAGGCACCTCGGCGAGGACATTCCGATGTGCGGCGTGCCGATCGAGCGCGCCGACGAGTATCTGCACCGGCTCATCGCGCAGGGCCACCGCGTCGCCGTCTGCGAGCAGATCGAGGACCCGGCCGAGGCGCGCAAGCGCGGGACCAAGAGCGTCGTTCGGCGCAGCGTCGTGCGGCTGGTGACGCCCGGAACCCTGACCGAGGATTCGCTGCTCGACGCCAGGCGCAACAACTATCTGCTGGCGATCGCGCGGGCGAAGCCGTCCTCGCCCGACGACGAGGGCCGCTTCGCGCTCGCGTTCCTCGACATTTCGACCGGCGAATTCCGCATCGCCGAATGCGATCGCCCCGGCCTCGCCTCCGAGATCGCGCGGCTCGAACCGGGCGAGATCATCGTGTCGGACGCGCTCTACGACGATCCCGCGCTTTCCGGCTTCTTCCGCTCGCTGCCGGCGGTGACGCCGCTCGCGCGCGACGTGTTCGACGGGGCGACGGCCGAGCGCCGGCTTGCCGGCTATTTCGCAGTCGCGACCACGGATGCGTTCGGTCCGCTCTCGCGCGTCGAGCTCACCGCGGCGGCCGCCTGCGTCACCTACGTCGAACGCACGCAGATCGGCCGGCGACCTCCGCTCTCACCGCCGTTGCGCGAGGCCGCGGGCGCGACGCTGCTGATCGACGCGGCGACGCGCGCCAACCTCGAATTGATGCGGACGCTCGCGGGCGAGCGGCGCGGCTCGCTGCTCGCCGCCATCGACCGCTGCGTGACGGCGGCGGGATCGAGGCTGCTCGCGCAGCGGCTCGCCGCCCCCTTGACCGATCCGGCCGCCATCGCCCGGCGGCTCGACGCGCTCGAAGCCTTCGCGGATGCCGGCCTGCGCCAGAACGTGCGCGAACGCCTGGCGGCGACGCCCGATCTCGCCCGCGCGCTCGCGCGGATCGTCGTCGGACGCGGCGGTCCGCGCGACCTCGCCGCCGTCCGTGACGGGCTTGCGGCGGCGGCGGACCTCGCCGCCCGTCTCGACGCGCTCGCCCCGGTCGAGATCGTGGAGGCCGCCGCCGCCCTGCGCGGTCCCGATCCGGCGATCACGCGGGAGCTTTCCGCCGTGCTCGCCGACGAACTTCCTGCGTTCAAGCGCGACGGCGGATTCGTGCGCTCGGGATTCGACGCCGCCCTCGACGAGGCCCGGGCGCTGCGCGATGAATCGCGCCGCGTCATCGCCGCCCTGCAGGCGCGCTACGCCGAGGCGACCGAGATCCGCTCGCTCAAGATCCGTCACAACAACGTGCTCGGCTATTTCGTCGAAGTGCCGGCGCAGCACGGCGACAAGCTGATGAGCGCGCCGTGGAACGGGACCTTCGTTCACCGCCAGACGCTCGCCGGCCAGGTGCGCTTCGCCACCACGGAGCTGGCCGAGCTCGAAGCCAGGATCGCGAGCGCCGCCGACCGCGCGCTCGGGCTCGAACTCGACATCTTCGAGCGGATGTGCGCGCGCGTGGTCGCGGCGGCGGAGCCGATCAAGGCGGCGGCGCAGGCGCTCGCCGCGATCGACGTGGCGGCGGCGCTCGCGCTCGTCGCCGCCGAGCACAACTATGTGCGGCCCGAGATCGACCGCGGCCTCGATTTCCTGATCGAGGGCGGCCGCCATCCGGTGGTCGAGCAGGCTCTTGTCCAAAGCGGCGGCTCGTTCGTCGCCAACGATTGCGATCTCTCGCCGCCGGGCCAGGCCGCGCCGGGCCGGATCTATCTCGTCACCGGGCCGAACATGGCCGGCAAGTCGACCTACCTGCGGCAGAACGCGCTGATCGTCGTGCTGGCGCAGATGGGAAGCTTCGTTCCCGCACGGCGCGCCCGCATCGGTGTCGTCGACCGGCTGTTCTCGCGCGTCGGCGCCGCCGACGATCTCGCGCGCGGGCGTTCGACCTTCATGGTCGAGATGGTCGAGACGGCGGCGATCCTCAACCAGGCGGGCGAGCGCTCGCTCGTGATCCTCGACGAGATCGGGCGCGGCACCGCGACCTTCGACGGCCTCTCGATCGCCTGGGCGGCGATCGAACACCTGCACGAATCCAATCGCTGCCGCGCGCTGTTCGCGACGCATTTTCACGAGCTCACCGCACTCTCGGCGAAGCTCCCGCGGCTCTTCAACGCCACCGTACGGGTGAAGGAGTGGCACGGCGACGTTGTGTTTCTGCACGAGGTGACGCCGGGAGCCGCCGACCGCTCCTACGGAATTCAGGTGGCGAAGCTCGCCGGGCTTCCTCCCGCCGTGATCGAGCGCGCCAAGGTCGTGCTTGCCGAGCTCGAAGCCGAGGAGCGCACCTCGCCGGCCCGCCGCCTCGTCGAGGATCTGCCGTTGTTTGCCGCAACCGCGAGGCCGCCGGCGGCGACAGCGGCCCCCAACGACGCCGCCCAGGCTCTGCTGGCTGCCCTCACCGCGCTCGATCCGGACGAGATGTCGCCGCGCGAGGCGCTGGAAGCGCTCTACAGCCTCAAAGAGAAGGCGGCAAAGACCTAGGGCGAAGCACGCGCCGGCTCATTTCACGCCGCGCCGCCAGCCCCAGAACAGCAGATTGCTGGCGACGGATACCGCGAGCGCCAGCGTGAGCCCCGCGGGCGCGCCAAGCGGGACGACCGTCAGATGCGCCGCAAGGGCCGCGGCGGCAAACCCCGCCAGTCCGAGAAGGCTGTTGGACAGCACCGCCGCCGTTGCCGGGCCGCCGATCCTCGGATGCAGGATCAGTATCAAGCTGAGCAGGACGATCGGAAAGACGGCCAGCGTACCGGTGATCGTCGAGCCCACATGCGTGCTCAAGCCGACCACGGTCGCGACGAGCGCCGCCACCATGCCGGCGCGCAACGGGATGTCGTACCAGCGCCGGATCGTGAGCGGCACACGTGCGTGGCGAAAGCGATCGCCAAGAGCGATGCAGGCCGCGAGCACCACCACGTTGAGCACGATCGCGCTTTCGGTCGTCCAGGCGACCGAGCGCGCCAACATGGCGAGCCCCATCCAGACCGCCATCGCGGGCAGGACGCTCGCGAGCAGGCCCCGGCGCTGCGCCAGCGCCGCGTAGGCCAGCGCGAAAATGCAGGTTGCGGCATTGATGACGAGGCTCGCGAGCGCGCTCGCCGCAATGAAGCGGCCGTCGTGGTCGAGCGAAAGAAAGACATACGCGGGCCCCGCCGAGATCGGCAGCGTTGCCACCATGGCCGCCACCAGCGGGCCTGCGCGCTCGGCCGCAAAGGTTGCGCCCACCACGAACAGCGCCGTGACGGCCATCTTCGCCGCCAGCGAGAGAAGAAACAGGAGATCGGGCGACATCGAATGCGGAGACCATGAAGGGAACCGAGACGCCGGCGCACGCGGGCATCCGGTCGTCACGGTTTACGCGATTCGGGGGCTGCGCGTTCAAACCCGGCTGAGCGTCAGGTCGACCGGCGGACCGTTCTTGATCGTCTGGTAGACGACGCAATAGCGCTCGGTGAGCTTCAGCAGCTGGTCGAGGTTGTCCTGCGGCGCGTCGGTGTCGAGGTCGAAACGCAGCCTGATCCGGGCGAAGCCGACAGGCGCGTCCTTCGCGACCCCGAGCGTGCCGCGGAAGTCGAGATCGCCCTCGGCCGACACGGTGCCGGACCGCAGCGGCACGCCGATCGCGGTCGCCACCGCCTTGAGGGTCACGCCCGCGCAGGCGACCAGCGCCTCGAGCAGCATGTCGCCGGAACATAGTTCGCGCCCGGTGCCGCCGGTCGCCGGATGCAGCCCGGCGACCGCCAGCGCCCTGCCGGTCTCGACCCTGCACGCGACGGCCGCCCCGTCGATGCTGCCCTTCGCTTTCAGGGTGACGAAGGCGGCCTTCGGATCGTTCTTGTAGCGCTCCTTGAGCGGGACCTGCAGCGCGCGCAACTCGTTGGCATCCATGTCGGGGCTCCTGAGCATCGGACCATGCCGGTCCCGGGACGGAGCATCCCTTGTAGTCCGCCGGCGGAGCGCGGTCACCTGAGGCGCCGCAGACGCGAACCGCCGGCCCGGGACTAGAATATTCTTAACGGCGTGTTCAATACGCTGGCCCGAAGCCCTATCTTGTCGAATGTCCGGACCGACGCCGGCTTTCCTCTTGTCCGGGCGGGGTGCACGCATAACCGGCGAACCGAATGCTCCACGACACGGGCGGCCGATGACAGGGCCGGCGCGGTTCGCTATCCCGGTGAGACCATGACGCTTGTTGCCGACCCTGCGCCCGAACCATCGCTCGAACTGTTCGACGCCGCGGCCGTCGCGGCCGAGCTCGAGCGGCTGGCGGACGCCTACCACGGGCGCGAAAGCGAGCTGCGCACCGTCATCGCCCAGCACCTCAAGTCCGTCCTGCTGACCGGGCGGACCGAAGCCGAACGACTTCTGATGACGGACCGGCGCGGCCGACGCTGCGCCGAGCGGCTCTGCCTGATGCAGGACGAGATCATCCGGGTGATCTTCGAGTTCGCCTGCAAGCACCTCTATCCGTCGCAGAATCCCTCCGAGGCCGAGCACATGGCCGTGGTGGCGACGGGCGGCTACGGCCGCGGCCTGATGGCGCCGGGATCCGACATCGATCTCCTGTTCCTGCTTCCCTACAAGCAGACCGCCTGGGGCGAATCGATCGCCGAAGCGATCCTCTATTGCCTGTGGGACATGGGGCTCAAGGTCGGCCACGCGACGCGCTCGATCGACGAATGCATCCGCCAGGCCAAGGGCGACATGACGATCCGCACCGCGATCCTCGAGTCGCGCTTCCTGCTCGGCGATCGCGAGTTGTTCGACGAGCTGATCGCCCGGTTCGACCGCCAGGTCGTGCAGGGCACGGCGGCCGAGTTCGTCACCGCCAAGCTCGCCGAGCGCGAGGAACGCCACCGGCGCGCCGGCCAATCGCGCTATCTCGTCGAGCCCAACGTCAAGGACGGCAAGGGCGGGCTGCGCGACCTGCACACGCTGTTCTGGATCGCCAAGTACGTCTACCGGGTGCGCGAGCCGGGCGAACTGATCGAGCGCGGCGTATTCGCCGAGCAGGAATACCGCCTGTTCCTGCGCTGCGAGGATTTTCTCTGGGCGGTGCGCTGCCACATGCACTTCCTCACCGGGCGCGCCGAGGAGCGGCTATCCTTCGACATCCAGCGCGACATCGCGGTGCGGCTCGGCTACACGACGCATCCGGGCCTGCGGGACGTCGAACGCTTCATGAAGCACTACTTCCTGGTCGCCAAGGACGTCGGCGATCTCACTGCGATCCTGTGCGCCGGGCTCGAAGACCGGCAGGCGAAACCGGTCCCGATGCTCAACCGCTTCGTCGCCAAGCTGCGCCCGCGCGGCCGTCGCACGCTGCACGAGAGCACGGATTTCATCGTCGACAACAACCGCATCAACATCGCGGACCCGGATGCGTTCCAGCGCGATCCGGTCAACCTGATCCGAATCTTCCACCTGGCGCAGCGCCACAGCCTCGCCTTTCATCCGGACGCGATGCGCGAGGCCACGCGCTCGCTGCGGCTGATCGACAAGCCGCTGCGCGAGGACCCGGAAGCCAACAAGCTGTTTCTCGAGATCCTGACCGCCCGCAACGACACCGAGATCGTGCTGCGGCGCATGAACGAGACCGGCGTTCTTGGGCGCTTCGTGCCGGATTTCGGCCGCGTCGTTTCGATGATGCAGTTCAGCATGTATCACCACTACACGGTGGACGAGCACCTGCTGCGCTGCATCGGCGTGCTCGCCGAGATCGAGACCGGCGCCAACGAGGAATACGGGCTTGCCAACGATCTCATGCGCACGATCCAGCCCGAGCATCGTTGCCTGCTCTACGTCGCGCTGTTCCTGCACGACATCGCCAAGGGCCGCATCGAGGATCACTCGATCGCCGGCGCGCGCATCGCCCGCAGGCTGTGTCCGCGGCTCGGTCTTTCTCTGGCGGAGACCGAAACCGTCGCCTGGCTCGTGGAGAACCACCTCGTCATGTCGACGGTGGCGCAGTCGCGCGACGTGTCGGACCGCAAGACGATCGAGAATTTCTCAGCCGTGGTCCAGTCGCTCGAGCGGCTGAAGCTGCTCACGCTGCTGACGACCGCCGACATCCGCGCCGTCGGCCCCGGGGTCTGGAACAGCTGGAAATCGCAGCTTTTGCGCGCGCTCTACTACGAGACCGAGCCCGTGCTCACCGGCGGCTTCTCCGAGGTCAACCGCGAGAAGCGCGTGCAGATCGCGCAGGCCGAGTTCCGGGCCGAACTCGCCGACTGGCCGGCCGACGAGCTCAACCGCTACGTGGCCCGGCACTACCCGGCCTACTGGCTCAAGGTCGACCTGCCGCACAAGGCCGCGCACGCCCGCTTCATGCGCTCGGTCGAGGCCGCCGGCCAGACGCTCGCGACCAGCATCGGCTTCGACGATGCGCGCGGGGTGACGGAATTGACCGTGCTCGCCCCCGACCATCCGCGGCTGCTGTCGGTGATCGCCGGAGCCTGCGCGACGACGGGTGCCAACATCGTGGATGCGCAGATCTATACGACCACTGACGGTTTTGCACTCGACACGATCTCGCTGTCGCGCGAATTCGACCGTCGCGAGGACGAGGAACGTCGCGCAAGCCGTATCGCCGAGGCGATCGAGAAGGCGCTGCGGGGCGAAATTCGCCTGCCGGAAGTGGTCGCCCAGCGCGCGGCGCCCAAGGGCAGGATCCGCGCCTTCGCGGTCGAGCCCGAGGTCATGATCAACAACCAGTGGTCCAACCGCTACACCGTCGTCGAGGTGAGCGGCCTCGACCGGCCCGGCCTGCTCTACGAACTGACGGCGACGTTGTCGAAGCTGAGCCTGAACATCACCTCGGCCCACGTCGCCACGTTCGGCGAGCGGGCGGTCGACGTGTTCTACGTGACGGACCTGTTCGGTGCGAAGATTTCCTCGCCCACGCGGCAAGCGGCGATCAAGCGCGCGCTCATGCAGCTTTTCGCGCCGACCCAGGCCGACGCGGCGTCGGCCTGGAGCGTTGCGGCGAGCTGAGCGCGGTTATCTCTTCCTGGACTTCGTCGACTTTGCCGCGTCGGCCGTGTCCGCCTGCGAATGCGTGCTGAAATAGAGCACCTGCAACGAGGTCGGCAGGATCAGCGGCCAGCCCTCACGCAGGAGCCTCGCGGCGTTCGCATTCGAATCTTCCACCGCCGCCGTCTGGACCGGCTGTGCCTTGGCGTGCCTGCTCTTCTTCGCCGCGGCGAGAGCCGGGCTGGAAGCGACCATCAGCAACGCGAGTAACAGAGCCCCCTTGCGCATGTGATCCCCCGATATTCGTTGCAGTCACATCAGCCGCCGAAGCGCGGCGCAGCGCATTATGCAGCAACACGCACGGTTGGGAATGCGCCGGCGCGGCTTTCGCACCGGCAAACGCAACTTTCGGCCCGTCGATTTGCGCCGGTCCTTAACGGCGCCTCACCGCGAATCCAAAAGGTTTCAACCGTTTATAACGTCCGGACCGAACACGTAGGGGACGTTCGACGGGCCGCAGAGCGCACGGCCCGGCCCGCCTCGCCGCTGCACGCCGATCGAGAAACCGCAGGGACGGCAGGCGCTTGCCGCGCGAACCATTTGCCGGTTCGGCGGTTCCTCCTTCGGACCAACGGGCCAGACGACCCCGCCATGAGCGAGCGCCACCGCACCGAACAGGAAACCGAGCTTCTGCGTTCGTGCGAGTACCTTCGCGTCCTCGCCGCCTTCGCGCGAGCCGTCGCCGAGCCGCTCGCCGCGGAGCGTATCATGCATCATGCGGTCGCGCAGGTGTCGAGCGTCACCGAAATCAAGCACGTCAAGATCATGCGCTGTCGGCCCGACAGAGGCGATCTTCTGGTCGTGGCCGGCGTCGGCTGGAAGCCGGGCGTCGTCGGAGAGGCGACGCTCGGAATGGATCATCGCTCTCCGCCCGGGCGGACGATGCAGACGGGCGCCCCGGTGGTGATCGAGGACCTGCCGCACGACGAGGAGTTCCGCTACTCGGACCTGCTGCGGGATCACGGGATCGTTTCCGTGCTCAACGTGCCGATCGTCCTCGACGGCTCCGGATGGGGCGTGATCGAGGCTGACACGGAGATTGCCCGGCGGTTCGACGATCGGGACGTAGCGTTCCTCGTGGCCTTCGCCAATGTTCTCGGCATGGCGCTCGCGCGCAGCCATTCGCAAGCGCGCGCGGCGGAAGCTGCGAAGCTCGGATCGATCGAGCAAGCGAACGCGGAGCTGCGCGTGCGTGAGCTTCAGCATCGGGTGAAAAACAACCTTCAGCTCATCGTCGGTTTCCTGTCGCTGAAGCGCCGCGAAGCGCGATCGGAGGAAACCCGCGAGAAGCTCGGTTCGGTCATCGCGCGCGTGCGCGCTGTCGCGCTCGCGCACGACCAATTGTCGGCCGGACCGGAGCCCGGCAGGGTGGAGTTTTCGCAGTACCTGTCGGCGCTGTGCGCCAACATCGATCCGGGGCATCCCGACATTCGAATCGAACTCGTTGCCGATCGCGCGACGTTGCCTCTCGATCGGGCCGTGCCGGCGGCGCTCGTCGTGAACGAGTGCATCACCAATTCGATCAAGTATGCGTTCGATCCGAAGGGCGGCATCATCCGGGTCTCGTTCGACGTCAATTCGGATACCGACGAAGCGCGCATCGCCATAGAGGACGACGGAAGGGGAATGCCGGTCCCTCCCAGTCCGGGGCTCGGCCTGACCCTTGTCGACGGCTTTGCGCGCCAGCTCGGCGGGCGCGTCGAATTCGAGCGCCTCAAGTCGGGGACGCGCACGACGCTGTGGTTTCCGATCGTCTTGTGATTGGCGCCTGCGAATGTAGTCTGTCGGAAGCGCGCCGGGTCCGCGTTCGACACGACGGCCGCCGGACGTCCAGACGGGTCGGCCGGGCGGCTGATGCGCCTCCGCGTTCCGCGCGGCAATGCGAACCAGCGCAAGGAGAACCGACATGAACGAAGAGACGCTCAATGCCAGCGTGCGCAAGTTTCTCAAGAAGGTGGGCGTGACGGCCCAGCGCGAGATCGAGAAGGCGGTGCATCAGGCGATCGAGGCGGGCCGCCTTAAGGGCAACGAGACGCTGCCCGCCAAGGCCGTTTTCACCATCGGCGGGATCAACCTGAGCTTCGAGATCGAAGGCGCCGTCGAGCTCGAGTGAGTGCGCGCGTGCAATCGTTTCTTGCGGCCACGCACGCGGCCGCCTCTGGACCGTGCGTCCGTTCGTCTCCAAATGACCGGGCAAGCGCACGACTCCGCGGAAAGGATCTGACATCATGTCCATTCGACCGGTGAAACGCATTGTCGAGTCCGCCCCGACGATCGAGGGCGCCGGCGTGAAGCTGCGGCGCGCATTTGGATTCGGCGACACCGACGAGTTCGATCCGTTCCTGTTGCTCGACGATTTCCGCAACGATCGCCCGCAGGACTATCTGGCCGGCTTCCCGTGGCACCCGCACCGGGGCATCGAGACGATCACCTATGTGCTCGCCGGAACGGTCGACCACGGAGACAGCCTGGGCAATCGCGGCACGCTCGGCGCCGGCGACGTGCAATGGATGACGGCGGGCAGCGGCATTCTGCACCAGGAGATGCCCAAGGGCGACGCGCGCGGCCGCATGCACGGCTTCCAGCTGTGGGCGAACCTGCCCTCCTCGCTCAAGATGACGGCGCCGCGCTATCAGGACATTCCGGCGGCGGCGATCCCCGAGATCGTCGACGACGACGGCACCCGGGTGCGCGTCGTCTGCGGCGAGTTCTGGGGCAAGCGGGGTCCCGTGGAAGGCGTCGCCGCCGACCCGCGCTACATCGACGTCTTCGTGCCGGCCGGACGGCGCAAGAGGCTCCCGGTCGAGGCCGGACGCCACGCGTTCGCCTATGTGTTCGAGGGGTCCGGGACGTTCCGCGACGCCTCCGAACCGCTCGGCGTCCTGACCGAGAAGGCGCAGCCCGAAGGCGAAACGCTGGTGCGCGAACGCACCGGCAATCGTTCGCTCGTCGTGTTCGATTCCGGCGACGAGGTCACGGTCCAGGCGGGCGAGGAAGGCATCCGTTTTCTGCTGATGTCGGGAAAGCCGATCGAGGAGCCCGTCGCCTGGTACGGACCGATCGTCATGAACACGCAGGCCGAGCTGCAGCAGGCGGTCACGGAGCTGCGCAACGGCACGTTCATCAAGCATCCGTGAGGGCGGCCAACGGGCGGGCGCCGCGACGCGGCACCCGCCCCGCCGAACGAGGCCGGGAGCAACCGGATGAAACTCGGGATCATCGGCGCCGGCGCGGTCGGTTCGGCATGTCTCCTCTCGCTCGTGCTGCGCGGATCGGCGCGCGAGATCGTCCTCGTCAATCGCAACCGGGAACGCGCCAAGGGGGCCGTGACAGACCTGCAATACGGCGCGACGCTTGCGCCGAGGGTCGAACTGCGTGCCGGCGACTATGCGGATCTCGCGGGAGCGTCCCTGGTGATCGTCACCGCCGGAGCCAACGAGAAGACCGGCGGCGCCACCGATCGCAGCGATCCGGCCGGGCGGCTGCGGCTGCTCGAACGCAACGCCGAGGCCTACCGCGAAATCGTGCCGAGGGTGGCGGCTGCGGCTCCGCATGCCGTGATCCTGGTGGTGACGGACCCGCCCGACCCGCTCGCCGACCTTGCGCGCCGGCTTGCCGGGCACGAGCGGATCGTGAGCTCCGGGACCTATCTCGACTCGCTGCGCTTCCGGTTTCATCTCGCCCGCCGTCTCGGCGTTTCCCCTCGCTCCGTCGACGCGCAGGTCCTGGGCGAACACGGCACCTCGCAGGTTTTTGTCTGGTCGGGAGCGCGTGTCGCCGGCGTGCCGGTTCTCGAGCGGCTAGGGGCGAAGGAGGATCCCGGGGAGGTTCGGAACAGCATCGAGCGCGAGGTGCGCTACGCCAATATCACGATCATCGAAGGAACGGGCGCGAGCCAGCTTGGCATCGGCGTCGTCACCGCGAGGATCGCCGAAGCCGTCCTGCGCGACGAGCGCGTCGTTCTCCCGGTCGGCGTCCATAATCCCCGCTACGGCGTGACGTTTTCCCTGCCCGGCATCGTCGGCCGCAACGGCGTGGAGGAGATCTTCAAGCCCGACATTTCGCCCGAGGAACGCGAAGCGCTCGCGCGCAGCGCACGGACCTTGCGCGAGGCGAGCGAAAAGCTCGGGCTCGATCGGATTTCCGCCTGAACCTCTGCGGCAGCGCGGCCTTCGACGGAGGATCGCCGGGCTATCCCTCGTATTTTTCGACCACGCCGGCCGGGCGGATTTCCGCCGCCGAAGGATCTCGACCGAATTCACGCAGCGCCCGCCGCTGACGCAGCAGGTCCCAGCATTGATCGAGTTCGACGTTGATCTTTGTGAGCCGCGCGCGATCGGCGTCGGAAGCCATGCCGTCCCGGTAGAGCCGTTCCTCTTCCGACACGAGGCGGCGAATGTGATCGAGCACTGTCCGATCCGTGGTGTCGTCGCTCATGGGCTCGTCCTCTGTTCCGGAGGCTGCCCTGCAGCCTTGGGTGCCGGCAGCACTCACCTAGGAACGGCGTGGCGGCCTGTCGACCCCCCGGACCCTCGGGACGCGACGTCGGGATCGCCCGTCCGGCCGGCCGATCGGCGCCGGTGACAATCCGGTTAATGCGCGCACGTCGGGCGGCCGCCCGTTGCAGGCAATTCATTAGGAGTTGGCGGGGCACATTGGGGCGGGCGACGAAATCGTGAGGTCCCGTATGAGTATCTCTGCTGTCGGGTCGGCCCCCGCTCTGCCGGCCGTGCCGGAAAAGGCGGAAGGGCCTGGCCCCGATCGTGACGGCGATGCCGACGATGCCAGCGTCCGCACCGCGCCCACGCAAGCCGCCCCGCGTCCCGGAACGGGACTGCTCGTCGACAAGACGGCCTGATCCGATCCGCCGAAGGGATCGAGACCGCCCGGCCCCGCGACGAACTCGCGGATCGAGCGGTTCGATGACGGCCGCGGGCCGCCGCGCGGCCGAAGCGGCTGCGGATCCGCTCCTTAACGGCGCCTTAAACCGCCCCGTCTAGCGTGCGCCAAGGCCCCGGTCACGGCCGCGGGCAGCCATTCCAGGGCGGGGTATGAGTTTGGCACGCAGACGCACGCGCCAGCGGCGCGAGCCCGGCTTGGACGCGTCGGCGGCCACGGATTCGGAGCTTGCCGCCGAGGAACGCCCGGTTCGACTTCTCGAAGCGCCGGAGCACGCGCGACGAACGACGGCGAAATCGCGGACCGACCGGCGCTCGGGCTCGGCCGAGCGCGCGCGCCGGCGCGGCGGGGCCGAGGGCGAATCGCGGCGATCCCAGCGCAAGAGCGGCGGACACGGCGGAGGCAAAGGCCGCTCGCCGATCGTGCGGCTCGCCTATTGGGGACTCGTCTTCGGGCTGTGGGGACTGATCGCCGCCATCGGCATGATCGTCTGGGTCGGCGCGCACCTGCCGCCGATTCAGTCGCTTGAAATTCCCAAACGCCCGCCATCGATCCAGATCGTCGGACTGCACGGACGCGTGCTGACGACGCGCGGCGACATGGGGGGAGCCGCGATTCCGCTCCGCGACATGCCGAGCTATCTGCCGAAGGCCTTCATCGCCATCGAGGACCGGCGCTTCTATTCGCATCACGGCATCGATCCGTTCGGCCTCGTTCGCGCCGCCATCGCCAACGTGCTCCACCGTGGCGTATCCCAGGGCGGCTCGACCATCACCCAGCAGCTCGCCAAGAATCTCTTCCTCACCCAGGAACGCACGCTGACCCGCAAGTTGCAGGAAGTCGTGCTGGCGCTGTGGCTCGAGCACAAGTTCAGCAAGGCGCAGATCCTCGAGCTCTACCTCAACCGGGTCTATTTCGGTTCCGGCGCCTACGGGGTCGAGGCAGCGGCCGAGCGCTATTTCGGCAAGTCGGCGCGCAACGTCACGCTGGCGGAGGCGGCCCTGCTCGCCGGGCTGGTGAAGTCGCCCTCGCGGCTCGCTCCGACGCGCAACTTCGACGGCGCGGAGCGGCGCGCGCAGGTGGTGCTCACCGCGATGGCGGCCGCCGGATTCATCAGCGAGGGCGTGGCGAAGGTCGCGATGACCAGTCGCCCGCACGTCGTCAAGCAGACGGCCGGCGGATCGGTCAACTATGTCGCCGACTGGGTCATGGACGTGCTCAACGACCTGCTCGGCCACGTCGACCAGGACATCGTGGTGGAAACCACGATCGATCCGGCGTTGCAGGCGAGCGCCGAGAAGGCGCTGGTCGACGACCTCGCACAGAAGGGCGAGCGCTTCGGCGTGCAGCAGGGCGCGCTCGTCGCCATGACTCCGGACGGGGCGGTGCGCGCGCTCGTCGGCGGGCGCAACTATGCCGAAAGCCAGTTCAACCGCGCGGTCTCCGCGCGGCGCCAGCCGGGTTCCGCGTTCAAGCCGTTCGTCTATCTCACCGCCATCGAACGCGGACTGACGCCGAACACCTACCGGCTCGACAAGCCGATCGATCTGAAGGGCTGGAAGCCGGAGAACTACGGACGCGAATACTTCGGCCCCGTGACGCTGACGCAGGCGCTCGCCAATTCGCTCAACACGGTCTCGGTCCGCCTGACGCTCGAGTTCGGTCCGACGGCCGTCGTCAGCACCGCGCATCGCCTCGGAATCGTGTCGCGGCTCGATCCCAACCCGTCGATCGCGCTCGGAACCTCGGAGGTCTCCCTGCTCGAACTCGTCTGCGCCTATGCGCCGTTCGCCAACGGCGGAATCGGGGTCGCGCCGCACGTGGTCGAACGGGTCCGCACGGGAGACGGCAAGCTGCTCTACGCGCATCCCCCGGGCGGCCTCGGCCGCGTCGTCGAACCCGCCTACGTCGGCATGATGAACGCGATGATGCGCGAGACGCTGCGTTCCGGCACGGCGCGCCACGCCGACCTTCCGGGCTGGCCGGCGGCCGGTAAGACCGGAACGAGCCAGGATTTCCGCGACGCCTGGTTCATCGGCTACACCGGCTACCTGGTCACCGGCGTGTGGATCGGGAACGACGATTCCTCGCCGACCCGCAAGGCGACGGGCGGCGGACTTCCGGTCGAGATCTGGAGCCGCTTCATGAAGGTCGCGCACCGCGGCGCGCCGGTGGTCGACTTGCCGGGACTTCCGCTCGCGGTCGGAACCGTGCCGCCGCAGGGCGCGATGCCGCCGCGACCGGCCTCCTCGCCGTTCGCGCCGGCCGTTCCGGCGCCGAGCGCGCCGGTTCCGCCGGTCACGTCGGCGGGAAAAGCCGTGCGGCCGGAAGCGGCGGCGGGCCTCGACGGTTGGCTGATCGACCGGCTGTTCGGACGACGGTGACGGCGAACGCGCGGCGCAGGCGCGCGATCGAGGTCAGGTCGATCGGCGCCGGCGCGCCGCGCCGGCGTCGCGCGGCAGTCCGTAACGATGCAGATCGGTGCCGTGCACGTCGAGCCACACCTTGGCGCGATGCATGTCGGGGCACATGCGCTTGACCAGACGCCAGAACCGAATGGAGTGGTTCATTTCCACGAGGTGCGCCACTTCGTGCGCCGCCAGATAGTCGAGGACATGGCGCGGAGCCAGAATGAGCCGCCACGAAAAGGACAGCACGCCCGTCGTCGAGCAGGAACCCCAGCGGCTCGCCTGATCGCGGATCGACACCCGCTTGACGGTCACTCCGAGGCGTTGCGCATAGTAGGCGGTCGCCGCTTCGAGATCGCGCTTCGCCTCGCGCTTGAGGAAATCCGTGATCCGCCGCTCGATGTGCGGCGCGTCGCCGGCGACGCACAGCAGCCGTTCGCGCGCGCCCATCTCGGTCCACACCGTGCCGCGCTCCCCCCGGCGGTGAACGATGCGGTGCGCGAGCCCGCGCAGCGGCAATACCGTCCCGGGTGCGAAGGGAGCAGCCTCGGGCAGGCGCTCGAGACGCGCCGCGATCCAGCCGCCGTGCTTTTCGGCGAACTCCCGCGCCTCCTTCACGGTGCCGCGCGGCGGAATTGTGAGCACGACTTCGCGCGTCGCCGCCTGAATCCGCAGCGTGTAGCGTCGCGCCTGACGATGTCGGCGTATGCGGACGAGATAAATCGCTTTGTCGAAGACGACTTCGATCGCCTGCGGTTCGGTCGGGCGACGATAAAGAAGGGCACGCAACGGCATGGGAATCAGTCCGGGGGCAAATCGCCTCCAAATAGTGCCATATCCGCGTTGCCTTGCAGCCTCCTCAATTGTGGCAGCCCTGACACCCAAGGTGTAGGGATGAATCGCACACAGGCATCAACATGATGTGCCCCCAATCAGTGAATCGTAATTCATTTCAAGGGGTCGGATGAGGCGGCTGATTTGATCAAAAAAAACCAAACAGAAGCAATGGGTTAACAGAAACTTCCGCGCGCATGGAGGAAATGCCGGCAAATCCGGGGATTCCGCGGATTCCCCGGCTCCCCGCTCCTCTCTCAGGCGGTGCGAAGGAGACGCTCCGCCTGGCTGACCCAGCGGTCGCGGGCGATGCGATCGCGCGTGAGCCCGACCTCGGCGCTCAGCCGCTCGATGTCCCTGCTGCGCAGCTTGGCAATCTGCCAGAAGTGATAGATGCCGGCCTGATTCAAACGTTGGGCGAGCTTCGGCCCGACGCCGTCGATGCGCGTGAGGTCGTCGGGCGCTCCGTTCGGCGCATCGAGGAAGATCCCGGCCAACTTTGCGCCTGCGCGTTTCGCCTCGACCGGTGCCGGTTTCGCGGCGCCGTCGCCGGACGCTTTCGCCCCGGCCCCCTCGACCACCTTGAGGGCGACCGAGCCGGCGCGGGTCTCGCCCGAATGGTCGTGCGAGAGAATGAAGTCGGCGATGCGCGGCGCAATTTCCGCCCGGAACCGCGAGCCGTTGAACACGCCGTAATGTCCGACGCCGGGCTGCAGCCAGTGGGCCTTGCGCGAGTCGGGAATGTTGACGCACAGATCGTGCGCCGCCCGCGTCTGCCCGACGCCCGAGATGTCGTCGTGCTCTCCCTCGACCGTCATCAGCGCCACGCGCCGGATCTGCGCCGGGTTGACGCGCTCGCCGCGGTGGCGGAGCAGGCCCCTGGGCAGCAGGTGATTCACGAACACCGCTTCGACGGTCTGCAGATAAAATTCCGCCGCGAGATCCATCACGGCGAGATATTCGTCGTAGAATTCGCGATGCTTCTGTGCCGAATCGCCGTCGCCGGCGACGAGGTGCATGAACAGCTTCTGATGCGCCTCGATGTGACGGTCGAGGTTCATGCTGACGAAGCCGTGCAGCTGCAGGAATCCCGGATAGACGTCGCGCATGAATCCGGCGTGCGGGAACGGCACCTTGGTGATGACGTTGCGCCGGAACCAGTCGACGCCGCGCGTCTCCGCGAGATTGTTCACGGCGGTCGGATTGACGCGCGTGTCGATCGGACCGCCCATCAGCACCATCGAGCGCGGCACCGAGGGATCGGCATCGGCCTCCATCAGGGCCACGGCGGCGAGCACCGGAACGGAGGGCTGGCACACCGCGACGACGTGGGTGTCGCCGCCGAGGAGGTGCAGTATCGAAATGACGTAGTCGACGTAGTCGTCGAGGTCGAAACGTCCGTCGGCGAGCGGCACGGTGCGCGCGTCGGACCAGTCGGTGATGTAGACGTCGTGGCTGGGCAGCAGCGCTTCGACGGTTCCGTGCAGCAGGGTCGGGTAGTGGCCGGACATCGGCGCGACGACGAGCACCTTCGGCTGCACCCGATGCGGCGGCCGATCGAAGATCCGCTGGAAATGCAGAAGCCGGCAGAATGGCCGCTGCCACACCGGGACGATCTGGACCGGAACACGTTCGCCACCGACCGAGACTTCCGAAATGCGCCATTCCGGCCGCCCGTAGCGGCGCGTCGAACGCTCGAACAGTTCGGAGGCGGCAGCCACCGATTTGCCGAAGGTCGTGGTGGACAGGGGATTGAGCGGATTCTTGAAGAACAGGCGCGTGACATCCGCGAATGCGCGCGACGGATTGAGCGCCACGTGGCTCATTTCGTAGAACCAGTACATCGGCGACGACAGGAACAACCCGCCCTCGCCAGGTACCGAAGTAGGCGCCCCGCCGAATTCACCGATGGCCATGGCCTGAAATTCCACTACCCCCCGAAAGTTCCGCGGTGAGTTCCACCGCGCGTTCCACCGCGTTCTTTGTTGCAGTGCAGCATAGCTGCCGACTCATCGCCCCGTCAACAATATAGGGACAAACTGACCAGGGCGTTAGCGCCGAACGCTCGGTATCGAGAACCAAGTGGCGATGCTGAGAGTCCGGCGCGTGCGCTATTCGCCGGTCTGCACCAGCGAGCCCTGGCGCCGCGCGCTGGCGAGAAGCTGCAGGAAGACGATCGCCGCGGCGACGAAGAACACGATGTTGAGGGCGAGCGCCTGGAGCATCAGATCGGCGCGAAACACCTGGTCGATGAGCGCCGCCCGCATGCCCTCGAACACATAGGTGGGCGGCAGCGCCCAGGCGACGACCTGCAGCCAGCCCGGCAGCACGCTCACCGGGTAGTACACGCAGGTGAGCGGCAGGAAGATGAACATGATGGTCCACGCCATGTTCTCGGCGCCCAATCCGTTCCGCAGCACCAGGCCGGAGACGAAGATGCCGATCGCCCAGCTCGTCAGCATCAGATTGGCGAAGAAGGCGGCGAGCGCGAACCCCAGGCCGTAGAGGTTGAAGTGGAAGAACGCGATCGCAAGCAGCGAGACCGGGACCATGCCGATCATGAGCCGTACCAGGCTCATGATCATCAGCGCGAGCATGAACTCGACCGGCTTGAGCGGGCTCATCATCAGGTTGCCGATGTTGCGCGCCCACATCTCCTCGAGGAACGACACCGAGAAGCCGAGCTGGCCGCGGAACAGGATGTCCCACAGAAGGACCGCCCCGATGAACGTTCCGCCCGCGCGCGCGAAGAAACCGGCGTTCTGTCCGATATAGACCTGCAGAAATCCCCAGGTGAGCATCTGCACGGTCGGCCAGTAGATGAGATCGAGCACGCGCGGCCAGGACGAGCGCAGCAGGTACCAATAGCGCAGCACCATCGCGCCGACGCGGCGCGGCGAGAAGGCGGCGCTGTCCGGCGGCGTCTTCATCGGCCGGTGCCTCCGACCGCGGGCGTTCCGCGTCCGCGCGCCACGTCGAGGAACACCTCCTCGAGCGTTTCGCGGCCGTAGCGCGAGAGCAGCGCATCGGGCGTATCGTCGTCCTCGACACGGCCCTTCTTCATGATGATGACGCGGTCGCACAGGCGCTCCACTTCGAGCATGTTGTGCGAGGCGAGCAGGATCGTGGCGCCACGGGCGCGACGGTAGTGATCGAGCCGGCCGCGCACCCAGTCCGCGGTATCGGGGTCAAGCGACGCCGTCGGCTCGTCGAGCAGCAGCACTTCGGGCGCGTTCAACAGCGACTTCGCCAGCGAGACCCGCGTCTTCTGGCCCGACGATAGCTTCCCGACCGGCCGGTCCAGCAGGTCGACGAGATCGAGCTCGTTGGCGAGCTCGGCGATGCGGCCCGCGACGTCGGCGACGCCGTACAGCATGGCGAAAACCCCCAGGTTCTGGCGCACGGTGAGCCGCATCGGCATGTCGACGTAGGGACTCTCGAAATTCATCCGCTGCAGCACGCGATGACGCTGCCGCGGCATCTCGGCGCCGAGCACCCGGACCGAACCGGACGTCGGGTCGACCAGTCCCATGATCATGGCGATGGTCGTGGTCTTGCCGGCCCCGTTGCCGCCGAGCAGCCCAGTGACGGACCCGGGCGTGAGCGCGAAGCTGATCCCGGCGACCGCCGTGCCGGTCTTGTAGACCTTGACGAGGCGGTCGACGGCGATGGCGGGTTGAACGGGGTCGATCATGGCCGGGGTCGTTAACGGTTCGGGGACATTTGGGGCAGAGGCCGCCGGTAGGCAAGGGCGCAGGCCCCTCGAACCGTTTACGCTCCGCCCCCACATTTATAAGCTGACCGGGAGACCACGACTGCCAAGGATGAGTCCGCTTTTCGCAAAAGACCCGCCGCCGGCAACGAGATAGAATAGGATCGCGATCGGACGCGAGCCGTCCGGAACAGCCCCATGCCCGACCGTTCCCTGCAAGAGCTTCGTCATCCGCACCGCAGCGTGCGGCTCGACACGCTCGTCCGGCTGCGCTGGCTCGCGGTCATCGGGCAGACCGCCGCGGTCCTGGTCGTCAACGAAGGCCTCGACTTCGAGCTGCCGATCTGGGCCTGCCTTGCCGTCATCACGCTCAGCGCCTGGCTGAACGTGGCGCTGCGCCTGCGCTTCCGCAGCAACCAGCGGCTGGAGCCCGACCGGGCCGCCTGGCTGCTCGCCTTCGACATCGCGGAACTCGCAGTGCTGCTGTTCCTTACCGGCGGCCTGCAGAATCCGTTTTCCTTCCTGTTCCTCGGTCCGGTGCTGATTTCGGCGACCGCGCTGCCGCCACGCATGACGCTGATGCTCGGCGGCTTCGCCATCGCGTGCGCGACCGCCCTCGTGTTCGTGCACTATCCGCTGCCGTGGTCGAGCGAAGACCCGCTCGAACTGCCGCCGATCTACATGATGGGCGTCTGGTTCTCGATCCTCCTCACCATGGGCTACGTCAGCGTCTACGCCTGGCAGATCACCGAGGAATCGCGCCAGCTCGCCGACGCGCTCGCCGCCACCGAACTGGTGCTCACGCGCGAGCAGCATCTTTCGCAGCTCGACGGGCTCGCCGCCGCGGCCGCGCACGAACTCGGCACGCCGCTGTCGACGATTTCCCTGGTCGCCAAGGAGCTCGAACTGGCGGTCGACCCGTCCTCGCCGCACGCCGACGACGTCCGGCTGTTGCGCGAGCAGGCGCAGCGCTGCCGCGAGATCATGGCCAAGCTCACCGCGCTGCCGGCGCCCGGCGAACCGTTCGAGCAGATGAAGCTCTCCGAGCTGATCGAGGAGGTCGTCTCGCCGCATCGCAACTTCGGCATCGCCATCGACGTCACGCTGCCGCTCGACCGCACCGGAGAGCCGGTCGGCGCGCGCAATCCGGCGATCCTCTATGGGCTCGGCAATCTGCTCGAGAACGCGGTCGACTTCGCGCGCGAGCGGGTGCAGGTGACGGCGGTGTGGACCGCGGAGACGATCGCGGTGACCATCAGCGACGACGGGCCGGGCTTTCCGCCGGAGATCATCGACCGAATCGGCGAACCATACGTGACGAGCCGCCGGCGCCGCCGCATGCGCGCGGCCGGGGAAGAGACCGGGCTCGGGCTCGGCTTCTTCATCGCCAAGACCTTGCTCGAACGTTCCGGTGCGAGCCTTGCGCTGGAAAATCGTGCGTTCCCGCAGCGCGGCGCGGTCGTGCGGGTGCGGTGGGGACGCGCCGAATTCGAACGTCGGCCGGTCGGCGAGGCCGCCTAGTCGCGCCTTCCGATCCGGCCGCTTCGCCGGAAATGCTGCATGTTCGCTCGCATTTTCTCCGGCGAACCGGTATCCACTTCGCCGGAAAATGCTCCAGATTCCATCTTTGGTCGCATTTTCTCCGGCGAACCGGTATCCACTTCGCCGGAAAATGCTCCAGCGCGCGCAAAATCCCGCGCTGCGCAACATCATTTCCTTGAGCATTGCGGTCCGCGCACTTAACTATAGGAAATAAATTTGCGCCGGGGCCGCCCTGCGGGGTGCCGGAGCAGTAAGATACCATCCGGGGGCCGACGCCAAGCAAGGAGCAAGAGACCATGACGGACGTGGTCGGGGCGGCAATTCCGAACGATCGTTCGCTGCTGATCGTGGAGGACGACAAGTCCTTTCTGCAGCGGCTGGCGCGCGCGATGGAGACCCGCGGATTCGCCGTGACGACGGCCGAGTCGGTGTCCGACGGACTCTACCAGGTGGAGAAATCCGCGCCGGCGTTCGCCGTGGTCGACATGCGTCTCGCCGACGGCACCGGCCTCGACGTGATCTCGGCGCTCAAGAAGCGCCGGCCCGACGCGCGCGGCATCGTCCTCACCGGCTACGGCAACATCGCGACCGCGGTGACCGCCGTGAAGCTCGGAGCGGTCGACTATCTGTCGAAGCCGGCCGATGCCGACGACGTCGCCAACGCGCTGCTTGCGATCGACGGCAAGAAGGCACAGCCACCCGAGCATCCGATGTCGGCCGATCGCGTTCGCTGGGAGCACATCCAGCGCATCTACGAACTGTGCGGGCGCAACGTGTCGGAGACTGCGCGCCGGCTCAACATGCATCGCCGCACGCTGCAGCGCATCCTGGCGAAGCGCGCGCCGCGCTGATCGCAACACCTCCGCCGGCCCGCCGCGCCGGAAAAACCCGGCGCAGCGGCAATCTTCGGCCCTCGGATCGCCATCAACCCGGCGCGGGCCGCCGAGCCGGGCTAGTGCGGCGTCGCCGACGCGCGTTGCTGCGCCTGCTCGGGATGCAGGATCAGCTTCTGCACCCGCCAGTTGAGGATTTCCGCGACATAGAGCTCGTTCTCGGACGGGCAGGCGATTTCGTGCACCCACCCGAACTGCTTGAGCTGCTTGCCCGCGTGGCCGAGCACGCCGAGCACCTTGCCGTCGAGCGTCATCTTGTAGACGCGGCCGGGAAATGCGTCGGCGACGTAGAGGATCTGGTTCGGCGTGATGCACAGCGCCCAGGGCGCGCCGGGCGCCTGCACGCCGCCGAGGAACGGATCCGCGAGCTTGTTGCCGATGGCCGGGCGCCAGCCCTGGTCGAACGGCACGTTGATCTTCATCTCGCGCTGGTAATTTCCCTCGGTGTCGAACACCTGGATACGCCGGTTGCTGCGGTCGGCGATGTAGATGTGGTCCTGCGCGTCGATGGCGATGCTGTGCAGCGTGTTGAACTGGCCGGGACCGGTGCCGCGCTCGCCCCACGATTTCACCCAGTCGCCGTTTCGGTCGATCTTGGCGACGCGCGTGTTCACGTAGCCGTCGCTGATGTAGATGTTGCCGGCATTGTCCCAGGCGACGTCGGTCGGCTGGCGGAAGCGCCCGTCCTCGTGCTTGGGCGGCGGGCCGCTGCGCTTGTAGGGTTCGGCGTTGTCGTCGGAGGCTTCCGGCTTGCGTCCGAACACCATCTGGACGCGCCCTTCCGGATTGAACTTCACGATCATGTCCGAGCCCTTGTCGACCGTCCAGATGTTGTCGTCCCTGTCGACGCGGACCACGTGGGCGAACGACCACGCGTAGAGGTGCTTGCCGATTTCACGCAGGAATACGCCGTCGCGGTCGAACTCCAGCAGCTGCGACGCCGTGCCGTGGTACGCGTGGCCCATGCTCGGGCCGCCGCGTGAATAGACGAAGATGTGTCCTTTGGAATCGACCGCCACGCCCGCCGCTTCGCCCAGATAGAGATCCGGCGGGAGCTTGAGCAGGTCGGGGACGGAATCGAAGGGAATTTCCGGCACCGCCTGCTGCGCATAGGCAGCCGGCGACAGCAGCATCAACAGTCCCGCGAGCCAACATTTCATGGAGACCCTCCCTCGACGCGCCAGCCTCGTGCCTCGGGCCGCTGCGCCTGCGCGCAGTATAACGAAAAGCACGCGCCCCGAGAGGGCCGTGCGCGGGCCGCACGCGGGATCGTGATGCGAATGCGGTCCGGAATAGCGCCGCCGCATGGCCGGCGGCAGGAACCCTAGCCTTCCGCTTCGTAAGGCCCGGTCGGATCGGCAAGCGCCTGCAGGCGCAGCGCCGCGGCGCGGGCGAACATCAGCATCATGCTCTTGCGCGTCGAGGCATGCAGGCGATGCTCGGGCGCGTCTCTGACGATCGAGGCGCCGAAGGCGTCGGCCACGATGAGGCCGGCGTCGTCGGGAAAAATCTCCTGCGGCACGTCGAGCGCGGTGGCGAAGAACAGGCGGTCGCAGTGGAGCCGGTAATCCGGCCACTTCTGATCAGCGCGCAGATCCTCGATCGAGGACTTGATCTCGACGATCCAGAATTCGCCGCCCGCGTCGAGGGCCACGAGATCGGCGCGCCGCCCGGAGGCGAGCGGCAGTTCGCTCACGCAGGAAAACCCGTGCGAGAGCAGGAGTCGCGCCGTGCCGCGCGCGACGGCGAGCGCCGTCGCCGACTGGCGGCCGTCGAGCGGAGGCGTGATCGTGGGCTTGAGCAGCGTGCTCATTCGGCCGCGGTCCGAGCCACCATGCCGTCGCGTGACGCCCGCTCCGGAAAGGCCGTCGCGAGCGCCTCGCGGCTCGCCGCCACCACGCCGCGTTCGGTGACGAGCGCGGTGACGAGGCGCGCTGGCGTGACGTCGAAGGCATAGTTCGCGACCGGCGATCCGTCCGGCACGATGCGCACGGTCGCAATATTGCCCTCCGGCGTGCGGCCGGTGATCGCCGCCACCTCCTCGCCGTCGCGTTGCTCGATCGGAATGTGCGCGACACCGTCCTCGACCGTGAAATCGATGCTCGGCGACGGGGCCGCGACATAGAACGGCACGGCGTTGTCGTGCGCGGCGAGCGCCTTGAGATAGGTTCCGATCTTGTTGCAGACGTCGCCGCGGGCCGTCACCCGGTCGGTGCCGACGATCACGAGATCGACGAGGCCGTGCTGCATCAAGTGGCCGCCGGTATTGTCGGCGATCACCGTGTGCGGCACGCCGTGCCGGCCGAGCTCCCAGGCGGTGAGCGATGCGCCCTGGTTGCGCGGCCGCGTCTCGTCGACGAAGACATGAACCTTCATGCCGCTGTCGTGCGCGAGATAGATGGGCGCGGTGGCGGTGCCCCAATCGACGGTGGCGAGCCAGCCGGCGTTGCAATGGGTGAGGATGTTGAGCGGCCCGCCGCCCTTCTTCCACGCCAGCGCCTCGAACAGCGCAAGCCCATGCCGGCCGATCGCCTGATTGATGGCGACGTCCTCCTCGCAGATCGCGGCGGCCCGGCGATAGGCCGCGGCGGCGCGGGCCTCGGGCGCAAGCGCGCCCACGGCGGCGCGCATCTCCTCGAGCGCCCAGCGCAGATTGACGGCGGTGGGGCGCGTGGCGAACAGCGTCTCGCAGGCGCGGTCAAGTCCCTGGTCGGACGGATCGGCCCGCAACGCGAGGCACACCCCGTACGCCGCCGAGGCGCCGATCAGGGGGGCGCCGCGCACCACCATGCGCCGGATGGCGTCGGCGGCTTCATCGAGGGTGGTGAGCCGGCGCGTGGCGAAGCGATACGGCAGCAGCGTCTGGTCGATCACGCCGACCGACCAGCCGTCCGCTTCCAGCCAGATCGTGCGCCAGAGATGCCCGTCGACCTTCATGGCCTTGTCCTTGCGGCTGTCATACCCCGCTTCGGCGGGCTTACAAAGGGCCGCCGCCGGGAAACTCGCGCGGCTGCGGGCGAAACGCGCGCGGCGGCGATTGCCGCGAATCGGCCGGCCCGGGCCGCAATTCGGGCCCGGCGAAGTCGCGAAGGCTGACGATGATACCAGCGGATGACAGCACGAGGGAAATGCCATGAAGCGCATGGCCGGGATTGTCGCGTTTGCACTTCTGTCCGCAGCGTGGCCGGCGTCGAGCGCGACCGCGAGGCCGATCGTCGACGTCGCTTCGTCCTCGACACCACGGGCTCCACGTCGGTGAAGGACGACGGCCTGCCGGACGACGTGCGGCGGATGAGCCAGGCCGGGCGCCGCAGCTACGTGGAGCGGCAGATCACCGAACGTCAGTCGCTCGCCCGGCATCTTGCCGAACTGGTGGCCAAGCGCGATGCCTTCGCGGCGGATGCGCGCCGAAAGACCGAGAAACCGGCGGGCGACTCCTTCGGTCGGGCGGTCGAGGCGACCCTCAGGACGCAAATTAAGCCTCAGTGCATGTGCGCCTTGCCTCCACGATCCCGATCGTCCAAGTTCCCGCCGGTTTCGACCGGCGGGGGCGCCATTGGCGATCGACTACGAGGCCCAGTACAACAACCGGGCGCGGGTGCCCGAGCACGCGGAGATCTTCGCGCGCTGGCAGCGCGAGGCGGCCGAATACCGCGCTGCCTCGTCGGACGCCAAGCGCGCCGAACTCGAAATCACTTACGGTCCGGGCCCGCGCCAGATCCTCGACCTGTTCTTCCCCGAAGGCGGCGCGCGCGCGCCGCTCGCGCTGTTCGTGCACGGCGGCTATTGGCGCTCGCTTGACCGCTCGACGTTCAGCCACATGGCGGCGGGGCTCAACGCGCATGGGGTCGGCGTGGCGGTCGTGGGCTACGACCTCTGCCCGCAGGTGACGATCGCCGCCATCATCGAGCAGATCCGCCACGCCTGTCTTTATCTGTGGCTGCGGTTCGGGCGGCGGATCCTGGTCTACGGACACTCGGCCGGCGGCCACCTCGCGGCCGCGATGCTCGCGACCGAGTGGAAATCGCGCGAGGCGAGCGCCCCGCCCGATCTCGTGCCGGCCGCCTATGCGATTTCCGGTCTGTACGATCTGCAGCCGCTCGTCCAACTCAGCATGAACGCGGATCTGCGACTCGACCCCGAGGCGGCCCGCAGCGTGTCGCCGGCGTTCTGGCCCGCTCCCGCGGGGGCGACGCTCGACGCCATCGTCGGCGAATTCGAATCCGCCGAGTTCCTGCGGCAGAGCCGCCTGATCGCCGAGGCATGGGGCAAGGCGGGCGTGGCGACGCGTTACGAGGAGATCGCGGCCGCCAATCATTTCACCGTCATCGATCCCCTCGCCGATCCGGACAGCCAGATGGTCGAGCGGCTCGCGGAGCTGGCGCGAAGCACCGAGACGATGCAGTTGTGAGCCTTGCGGCGTGAGCGTCTCGCCCCCGATCGGAAAATCGGCGAGCCGCCGACGTCGGATATTTCCGACTTCGGCACCAATCACCTGACTGGCTCGGGCAAGAGTGCGGCAACGAGCCGGGCGCCGGGTTGTTCCCGACGAGATTTCTGACCTCTCACCCCGACTCTCGCCCCGCCGGGGAGAGGGAGCATGCATCGTTGCCGGCAGATCCGGCAATCGGCTCCGCACCGCGAAGGTGCTCCTCGAGCTCCCGATCAGAAGAACGCCTGGATGCCGGTCTGCGCGCGGCCGAGGATCAGCGCGTGGATGTCGTGCGTGCCCTCGTAGGTATTGACGGTCTCAAGGTTCGACAGCACACGCATGACGTGGAACTCCTCGGAGATGCCGTTGCCGCCGTGCATGTCGCGCGCCGCGCGCGCGATCTCGAGCGCCTTGCCGCAATTGTTGCGCTTGAGCAGCGAGACGGCCGGCGGCGCGGCGCGGCCCTCATCGAACAGGCGGCCGAGGCGCAGCGCCGCGTGCAGGCCGAGCGTGATCTCGGTCTGCATGTCGGCGAGCTTCTTCTGCACGAGCTGGTTGGCGGCGAGCGGACGGCCGAACTGCTTGCGCTCGAGCACGTACTGGCGGGCGCGGTGCCAGCAGAACTCCGCCGCCCCCATGGCGCCCCAGGCAATGCCGTAGCGCGCGTTGTTGAGGCAGCCGAACGGCCCGGAGAGGCCCCGCGCATCCGGCAGGAGATTGTCCTCGGGCACGACGGCGCCGTCGAGCACGACCTCGCCGGTGATCGAGGCGCGCAGGCTGAGCTTGCCCTCGATCCTGGGCGTCGAGAATCCGGGCGTGCCGCGCTCCACCAGGAAGCCGCGGATCACGCCGTCGAGCTTCGCCCAGACGAGCGCGACGTCGGCGACCGGCGCGTTGCTGATCCAGGTCTTGGCGCCGGTGAGCCGATAGCCGTCCGGAACCTTCTCGGCGCGCGTCACCATCGAGGCGGGATCGGAGCCATGGTCTGGCTCGGTGAGGCCGAAGCAGCCGACGATCTCGCCGCTCGCCAGGCGCGGCAGATACTTGCGCCGCTGCGCCTCGCTGCCGTAGGCGTGGATCGGGTGCATCACCAGCGAGGACTGCACCGACATCACCGAGCGGTAGCCGGAATCGACCCGCTCGATCTCGCGCGCGATGAGCCCGTAGGCGACGTAGCCGAGGCCGGCGCCGCCGTATTCCTCCGGGATGGTCGGCCCCAGCATGCCGAGCGCGCCCATCTCGCTGATGATTTCGCGGTCGAAGCGCTCGTCGCGGTAGGCGGTCAGCACGCGCGGGAACAGCTTCTCCTGCGCATAGGCGCGCGCGCTGTCGCGCACCATGCGCTCGTCCTCGGCAAGCTCGCCCTCGAGATCGAGCGGGTCTTCCCAGTTGAACGCGGCCGCTTCCCTCGCGGCGTCCGCGCGCGTCTTCGCCGCCTGCGTCATGTGGCTCCCCGATCACGATGTTCATCTTTGGCCGGGCAGCCCATGCCCGGCAGACGTCGCAGTATACAGTCTCGGGGGCGCGTCCCGGCAGGACTTCAGGCGGCGTGCGGGGCGAGCGGCTGCGCCAGCAGCGCGCGGCGGCGCAGCAGCGGCGGGATGCGCCAGCGCGGATCGCCGGTCACGCGAAAGAGGTGCTGCATGATATCGACGATCACGCGCGGACCGATGCGGTCGCCCAGGGCCAGCGGACCGGCCGGCTGCCCGAGCGCCATCGTGACCGCGCGGTCGATGTCGGCCGGCTCGGCCGCGTGCCGCTCGGCGAGCGTCGCGCCGACCGCGACCGTCATGGCGGCGAGCCGCTGGGCGATGAATCCCGGGCTGTCCTCGATCACGGTGACGCTGCGCCCGGCCTTGAGAAAGCCGGCGTGCACGGCGGCGAGCGCGTCCGGGTCGGTGACCGGCGTCGGCATCAGCACGACGTGGCGATCGAGCGCAAACAGTGCATCGACGGCGACGACGCGGCGCGGGTCCATCTTCTCGTCGGTGGCCGCCTGGGTGGCGTCGAGGCCGAGCGGGGTGAGGAGCTGCACCGCGTAATTCGGCGTGTTCGGGCCGGCGGCGAGATCGATCGCGCCGCTGAGTGCCGTCGCCACCTTGGCGGCGAGTTGCGGGCGCGCGCCGCTCACCCAGATCGGGCGACGCGGGTCGGCGGGCGGCGGATCGGGTTCGGGCAGGACCGCCTGTCCGTTCTCGTAGCGGTAGAACCCGCGCCCGCTCTTGCGGCCGAGCAGGCCGGCCGAGATGCGCGCGGCGACGAGCGGCGACGGGCGCAGGCGCGGCTCGGCGAAGAACTGATGAAAGAGATGCTGCTGCGTCGCAGCCGCGGTATCGAGGCCCTGCATGTCGAGAATCTCAAACGGGCCGGCGCGGAAGCCGAGGCTGTTGCGCACCACGGCGTCGATCACATGCGGCGGCGCCACGCCCTCTTCGAGGATGCGCAGGGCCTCGCCGAACAGCGCGCTCGCCGCGACGTTGACGACGAACCCCGGCGTATCCTCGACCACGATCGGCGTGTGGCCGAGCCGGCCGACGATGTCGACGAGGCGCGCCATGGTGGCGGGCGCGGTGCGCGGCGCGCGCACGACCTCGACGAGGCGGGTGAGCGGGACCGGGTTGAAGAAATGCAGCCCGGCGATGCGCTCCGGCCGCGCGCAGGAGGCGGCGACCGCCGCGACCGAAAGCGAAGCCGTGTTGGTGGCGAGCACCGCGCGCTCCTGCGCCACAGGCTCGATCATGGCGAACAGGCGCCGCTTGATCTCGAGGTCGTCGACCACCGCCTCGATGATGAGATCGGCTCCGCCGACGTCCTCGATCCGCGGCACGCCCTTGACGCGCGCGATGGCGTTTTCGGCGACGGCGGGCGCGATCCTGCCGCGCTCGACGGCGCGGCGGAAGATGCTGCCGATCGAATGCACCGCCTGCTCGACCGCGGTCGGATTGGCGTCGAACAGGAGCACCGCCTGCCCGGCGGCAGCCGCCACCTGGGCAATGCCGCACCCCATCGTGCCGGCGCCGATCACCCCGATGGTGACGCGCTCGGCCGCGGAGCGCGCGGCGGCTCCGGGAGACGCTGCGCCGGCGCGTTCGGCGATCCTCGCCGCGGTGGGAGTCGTCATCGCCTCGCCTGGTCCCCGATCCTGCGCCACGGGCGGCGGCCCCCGCGCGGCACTGCCCTGCCGCCCTCGCGGCCGGGGCTTGCCGTCGAGATCCGCCGGCGCGTCCATTTCCCCCGTGCCTTGTTAACTGATTCGATGCGCGCCGCGGTACGCCGCCGAGGCGGTTCCTGTGGGTTCCGGGCGGCCGGGAACGACGCCCCGACCTCAGGGGGGACGCGGAGCGCCGTTGCCGCCCCGCGCCCGATCGGGTAATGACGAGGCAACGCGCCCGTAGCTCAGCTGGATAGAGCGTTGCCCTCCGAAGGCAAAGGTCACAAGTTCGAATCTTGTCGGGCGCGCCATTTCGGTACAGAACTCTGAACGCCGAACGCCGCCGATTTCCCGCTTGAAGCGGCGACGAGCGTTCGCAGCAATTCCGACTTCGATCCCATGATACGGACTTCCTTGTCGGCGACCTCAACGCGCTGAGCCAGCGCGCGCAGGTGGTCGCGTCGGTAGCCGCCGCCTTCCAGCCGCATGCGCTGGCGAGCCGTGCGGGCGAAGGTTTCGACCATATCGGGGCTGATCGCCTGGCTGCCGGCATGGTCGAGCGCGGCCTGCACGCGTTCGGCGTCGGCCTTCGCCTGATCGCGGATGGCCTTGAGGCCAGCGATTCGTTCTTTCAGGGAACCGTCGCTCAGATCGGCAATGCCGAACTCGATGGCCTCACAGAGCCGGTTGAGCCGCTGCTCGGTTTCGGTGATCCGCTTGTTGAGTTCGGCAAGATGCTCGCGTCGACGCTCGGCGCGCTCCTGGCGGCGATCGAGGACGCTGGCGAGGACGGTTTCCAACCGCTCGGGCTGAAGCAGGCGCGTCTCTAGATGGCTCGCTACCAGTTGGTCGAGCCTATCCATCGGGATCGAGCGGCCCTCGCAACCCGTCCTGCCCTGCCGGGCCTTCGTCGAGCAGGTATAGTAGCGATATATGCCGCCCGCGCTGCCCTTGCCGGTCCTGAGCGTCATCGCGCCTCCACATTTGGCGCAGAAGCAGATGCCGGTAAGGAGGGTGGGGCCACTGGAGACACGCGCCGGCGTCATCCTGGGATCGCGGGCCTTGAGGCGGGCCTGCACCGCTTCAAAGGTCTTACGGTCGATGAGCGGCGGGCAGGCCATAATCGCCACCTCGCTCTCGGGCTTCTTCTCCCGGTCCTTGTGCGAGCGCGTGTTGAACCTGTGCTCGCCGATATAGGTCGTGCGGGTCAGGATGGTGTGGATCTGTGCGAGCCCCCATCGGCCACCGTCGCGGGTGAAGATACGGCGTTCGTTGAGGTGGCAGGTGATGGCCTTGACGCCCATCGGGCCGGTGGTGCCATCGCCCTCGAGGAATAGCCGGTAGATCAGCCGCACGGTATCAGCGTGCAGTGGGTCGATTTCCAGCTTCTTCTTGGTCTTCGCTCCCCGCTGCTCGGCGGCGACGATCCGATAGCCGATCGGCGGCCTTGCGCCGTTCCAGAAGCCTTGCCGGGCGTTCTCGTTCATCGCGCGCAGGACGTGCTTGGCGTTCTCCTTGGACTGGTACTCGTCGAATAGCGCCATGATTTGGCGCATCATGACGTGCATAGGATCGTCACCCATCTCCTGGGTGATGGAAACAAGCTTCACGCCGTTTTTGGCCAGCTTCCTGACATAGAACTCCAGCTCGAAGTGATCGCGGAAGAAGCGCGAG
>CAZIGW010000007.1:0-36729 GCA_964538565.1 uncultured Hyphomicrobiales bacterium
GCCGAACTCGACGCCGTCGAGTCGCGGCGCGCGTTCGCCCATCAGATCCGCGTAGGCGCGCGCCGCGCGCGCGGGAGGCTCGCCTTCGCCCCAGGTGGCGGCGATCACCACGAGCCGGCGCGTTTGCCCGAGGGTGGACACGTCGAGATCGGCCATGTCGACGACTGCGGGCTTGAATCCCTGCTTGCGCGCCGCCTTCGCGACATCGGCGGCAAGGCGCTCGCAGTTGCCGGACTCGCTTGCGAACACGATGGTGAGCGGCTCGGCCGCACGTGCGGCCGCCGCCGGCTGCGCCGGCATTGCGGAAGCGTCGAGCCCGGCAAGGAATCCGGCGAGCCACGCGCGCTGCGTGGGGCTCGCGGCGCCGACGACGCGATTGAGGATCTCGATCTCCTCTTCGGCGAATGGCGCCGTTTTCGGGATCGGTGACGGGCTCGTGGGCATCGCGCTCGACCTCGACAGGGCGGGGGCTTCACGGCCGGATAAAGTCTTTTCCCGTCGGTGCGCAATACATTGAAGAAAAAAAGAAAAATCGTTACTCCGCGGAACGTCGGACGATAGAAAGTTTCCCCTGCCGCCGGGGCGCGGGAGAATGGCGGCAGGCCCCGAGTCGGAGCCGAAAGAGGCGGGGGCGCGGCTGGATCTCGCCATCCGCCTCATGCCTCTCCGGTTCGGCGCGGCGGCCTCATTCCGCTGCGACGCGCGCCGCGAACGGGACGTCACGCGCGGCCGCTTTCGGCTTGTGCGTCAGATAGAGCGCGAACCCGGTGAACACGCAGCCGCCCACCAGATTTCCGAGCGTGACCGGGATCTGATTCCAGATCCACCAGTCGGCGACCGAGATCTTCGCGCCCAGCATCATGCCGGTCGGGATGACGAACATGTTCACCACCGCGTGCTCGAACCCTTGCGCGAAGAAGATGAAGATCGGCATCCAGGTCGCGGCGATTTTTCCGACCGTCGAGTTCGACGTCATCGACATCACGACGCCGAGACAGACGAGCCAGTTGCACAGCATGGCCTTGACGAACGCGGTCACGAGCCCGGCGGTGCCGAAGGCGGCGTAGCCGATCGTCTTCGCTTCGGCGAGCGCGACGATGCGCGCCGCGACGCCGGTGGGTTGCGATGCGCCCATGTTCGTGAGCGCGACGGCGAGGAGTGCGCCATACGCGATGCTGCCGACGAGATTGCCGACGAACACCCAGCTCCAGTTGGCGAGGATGCGCCCCGGCGCGGCGCTGCGCTCGACCCAGGCGAGCGGCAACAGGCCGAAGCTTCCGGTCACGAGTTCGAGCCCGAGCAGCACGATCATGATCAGGCCGACCGGAAACACGACGGCGCCGACGAGCGGCTGCCCGGTCGAGAGCGCGGCGCTGAGCGCCAGGCTGGTCGAGACGCCGAGGATCGCGCCCGAAAGCGTGCCGCGGATGAGGAGGTCGCGCGGGGACAGCGCGAGCTTGGCGCGGCCGCTGTCGATCATGGTTGCGACGACGTCGATCGGTTTGGTGTAGTCCATGGGGTCTCCTTGCGCGCAGATCCGGACAGGTCCTGCCCCGCAAGATCTTCATACAAATCACATGCCAGCCGGTCCGCGCCGACTGTCGCCGGGATTTCAGCGTGCTGGCGGCACACCGCGGCACCGGATCAGCCGTCTCCGGGGGCCGGTGCCAAGGGCGGCTGCAGCGCGCCCGGATTTTGTGCAGCGCAAACCGGCCGCGCCGCGCCCGGGTGGGCGACGCCGCGCCTGGGTCGGCCGGCACATGGCGGAGGTCCCGACAGCGAGCCGCGCCGGCGGAACTTTCCGCCGAAGGTAGCGTTGTCCGTGCCGACGTTGGGGATCGACGTTGGGGATCTTGGCGGACGAACTCCTAACGGCCGGCTCTGGAAGTTTCGTCTGCGATCGGTTGAGCGCCGTCCTGTCGTCGGCGTCCGGCAGGAATGCGTCCGCCGGAGTGGAATGCCGCAGTCATCCGTTCGCTATTGACGCTGTGGGGGTCGGTCCTTATGGTCCGCCGCCCATCACATCCCCATCCCGCTTCTCGACCTCCGGACCGGTTCCATGCCGCTCACCGATCTTGTTGCGCAGCAGGCGGTGATCCCCGCGTTGAAGGTCAACGGCAAGAAGCAGGCGATCCAGGAATTGGCCGCGCGCGCGGCGGCGCTGACGGGTCTTGGCGAGCGCGAAATCTTCGAGACTCTGCTGCAGCGGGAAAAGCTCGGGTCGACGGCCGTCGGCAACGGGATCGCCATTCCGCACGGTAAGCTCGCGAAGCTGGACCGGCTGTTCGGGCTGTTCGCGCGGCTCGACCGTCCGATCGACTTCGATGCGCTCGACGGTCAGCCGGTCGATCTGATTTTTTTGTTGCTTGCGCCGGAATCGGCGGGCGCCGACCATCTCAAGGCCCTGGCGCGGGTGGCGAGGCTGTTGCGCTCGCAGGACGTCGCCAGGAAGCTGCGGGAATCGCGCGATGCGGAAGCGCTCTACGCGGTTCTGACCATGCCGACCGAAGGCAATGGTCAGAGCGCGAGCTGAGGCCCGAGGATCCGGGCGGGCGCGCCGCTTGCGTCAATGACCACGGAAGGGGTGCTCGCTCGATGCGGGCGGCTCGGCCGCCGCCGAGCCGGACCGCAGGCCGCACGCGAGCCGGCGTGCGTCAGTGCACGCTCACCGTCTCGAGCTCATGGCTCCAGGCGTTGGCGACCACCGCTTCGCGGGTATCCGCGATCATGATCGGCGTGCCGTCGGCGGCGTGCAGGGCGAACAGCTTGAGGCCGGGCGCGATTGTGGGCGCCTGCGGGAACAGCGTCGCGACGTCCTCGGAGCGGATGGCCTTGACGTAGGCGATCCGGTTCTCGCCCAGGTGGGCGAGCGCTTCCGGAGAGATCACGCTGTGCTTCGGCGAGATGCTGATGTTGCTGTCGTTGGTCATGGCCCTCGACTCCTCATGTGACACCGACTGGTCGAGTCCTGTCTGGCGGTCCCGCTATTCGTGCTCGTTGATGGCGATCGTCTTCACCACGCGCGCCGGTTCCGGGCGCACGAGATCGATCGACAGCAATCCGTTTTTCAAATCCGCTCCCTGGACCTCCATTCCGTCGGCCAGCACGAAGGTGCGCTGGAACTGGCGGGCGGCGATGCCGCGGTGGAGGTATTGGCGAGTCTTGTCGTCCTGCTGGCGCCCGCGAATGACGAGCTGGCTCTCCTCGACGGTCACGTCGAGCTGATCCCGGGTGAAGCCCGCGACCGCCAGGGTGATCCGCAGCCGTTCCGGGCTGCCGTTCCCGTTGGCGATTCGCTCGATGTTGTAGGGAGGATAGCCGTCGGCCGCCTTGGAAACGCGGTCGAGCGCGCGCTCGATCTCGTCGAAGCCGAGCAGGAAGGGACTTGAAAGCGACGGAACCCGCGACATGGTCTCAAAGTCCTTGGCTCAAGCGACTTTGCGGGGCCCTTGCGGCGCCCCAACCGGCCCTGACACGGCCTGCTGCCCCGTCCGGTCCGGATGTTCCCAATATGGGGGCACCCGGTTAAGGGTTCAAGAATGCGATCAATGACCTGGGGAAGAACGGCCGGGGGCGCGGAATGCTCAGCGGGTGACCGCCTCGAAGTCCCGCAAGGTCGCATTACCCCGCGCCACCGCCTGCCGGAGCGCCGCATCGGCCGGCTTCCTGCCGGCGAAGGCCTGCTCCATCTCGTCCTCGACGATGTCGCGAATGAGCACGAACGAGCCGAGGCGGAAGCCCCGGGAGTTGGCCGTCGGCGGCTTGAGGGTGATCTGCCGGATCGAGATGTCGGCGCCGGGATTGCGCTCGTAGAAGCCCTGCGCGCGCGTGAGCTCATAGGCCGCGCGCGTGATCGGCAGGTATCCGGTCTCCTGGTGCTAGCGCGCCTGCACCTCCGGCCGCGACAGATAGGCGAAGAACTTGGCGACGCCCTTGTATTCGCCCGCCGGGCGATCCTTCAGCACCCAGAGCGTCGCGCCGCCGATGATCGAGTTCTGCGGCGCGCCCGGCACGTCCGGCCAATAGGGCAGCATGCCGTAGCCGACCTCGAATTTCGCATTCGCCAGGACCTCGGCGCGCGTGGCCGAGGAGCCGACGAACATGGCGCATTCGCTGCCATAGAACTTGCGCTCCGCGCGGTCGGCCCGCCCGCCGTAGTCGAAGATCCCGGACTTCTGCCACTCGGCGAGCGCCGCGATGTGCCTTGTGACCACCGGATTGTCGAACACGAGCTCGGCGCCGAGGCCGGCGAGGCCATTCGTCTTCGTGGCCATCGGCAGGTTGTGATAGGCTGAGAAGTTCTCGATGTTGATCCACGACGGCCACTCGGTGGTGAAGCCGCAGGCAAATCCCGCCGCGCGCAACTGCTTCGCCGTCGTCTCGACCTCCGGCCAGGTGCGCGGCGGATGTTCGGCGTCGAGCTTCGCGAATCGGAACTGGTCCTTGTTGTAGTAGAGGATCGGAGTCGAGGAGTTGAACGGGAAGGAGAGCAGGTTGCCCTCCATGTCGGCGTAGTAGCCTGCGACCGCCGGCAGGTAGGCGGCGGGATCGAACGGCTCGCCGGCGTCGTGCATCAGTTGGTAGACCGGATAAACGGCGTCGCGCGCCGCCATCATGGTGGCGGTCGCGACTTCCGCCACCTGCACGATCGCCGGATGCTGATGGATGCGCAGCGCGAACAGGGCCGCGACCATCGTCTCGGTGTAGGGGCCCTTGTAGACCGGGACGATCCGGTATTCGGATTGCGAGGCGTTGAAGTCGGACGCGAGCTTCTCGACCGCGCGCCCGAGCTCGCCCGCCATCGCGTGCCACCATTGTACGGCCGTGGCCGCGGCGGCCCCGGTCGGGGACAGCGCGACCGCCAGGGCGACGGCGAGAGCCGTTCGGCGCAGGACGCTTCTGAGACGCACGGGACCCCCGGCTCGATCGACAGGGAACCAGCATGCAATTGCTGGCCGGCCGTGCGCAAGGCCGCGCGATCTGGAATCCGGCGCCAAGCGCAGCCGGATGTGTTCGGCCGGGGCGCCGCCCCTGCGTTCACTGCCGGGTCAGGTGGCGCACTTCGTTGAGCACGAAGTTTCCGACCCGCTTGCCGCGGTTGCGCAGGAACCGCAGCAGCCCGGCGTCGACAAAGTAGGTGAGCAGGATGCTGTCGCGGGTCTCGACCTCGTCGCCGACCGGGTCGGCCGAATGCCAGGTGTTGTCGCCGACCGCGAAGGCGTAGCCGGTGTTGGGGGCGAACTTCATCTGCCGCGCGCGCGTGAGCGTGCCGTCGGGTTCGCGCCCGTGGAAGATCGTGCCGATGTGGGTGGCCGAGGCATCGCGCGGCAGATAAAACTGGACGGTGATGCCCTTCCAGCTCGTGTCGGTGTGCGGCGTGATGCGGTATCCGGGAATGTCGCGCGTGAGCACCGGGATCGGATACATGCCGACGTCGGCATGAGCCGGGCCGAAGCGGCGCGCAAGACCGGGTGCGAGGCGCCGCATGAACGTGGCCTGCACTTCCGCCGAGCACAGCGCGCGGCCGACGAGATCCCAGATCCGCCGCTTCTCGTCCGGCAGATGACGCGTGTACTCCGGGAACAGGTCGATCTTCACCCGGGTCGACCTGCCGTCGGGCAACAGGTTGCCCTTGTTGCGTCCCGGCAGCGGGCGATAGTCGGCCGCGACCGGCATCAGCCGCGTCATCGCCGCGTAGATGTCGTCGGGAAACACCCGATTGAACTCGAGATGAAAGAACGGATCGTCGAAAGCTTCACCGGCCTCGATCGAGCCGACGACGAAATCGATCAGGTTCTTGGCGTCCTGTCTCGCGTTCATGGGTGCATCCGTCCCCGAAAACCCCTGCGCGTCTCCCGCGCTGCTGCTTCGTCTATTGCGCAATGGCGAGCGCCCGGTGTCAATCCGTACCCTGCGTCAGCGCGCAAAGTCGGGGATCGAGGGAAGTCGCGGCGGCCCGTTCGCGATTCAATCATCAGGTCGCGTGCGCCTCGGTCGCGCGAGGCGTGGAGTGCCGCAGCTTTCCGTCAAGCACTGAGAGAAGCACACGGTTGCACCTGCGGGTCTCGAAAGATCTCCCGGCCGGAGATTTGGTGGAGCCAGGGGGAGTCGAACCCCCGACCTCTTGAATGCCATTCAAGCGCTCTCCCAACTGAGCTATGGCCCCACACTGGGACGCGGTGTCGGGAGATCCGCGCCCGGAAGTCGTCGAGACGCCGGGCGATGGCGCAAACGCCACCTCAGGCCCGATCGGCCGCGCCGAGAAGCCCCTGAAATCACAAATCGCGCGCGATCTCAAGGCCCGTCGATTTCAGGTCTCTTCCTCGTCCTCGATGTCGCCGCCGATGATCTCGCTGACGTCGGTGTCTTCCTCCTCCTGCTCCTCGATGAAGGCGGCGTCGTCGAGGCTCTCGTCGATCTCGACGTCCTCGTCCTCGCCCGCCTCGGCGAGCGCGGGCTTCTTGCCGCCCTGCGCCTCGGCGTCGGCCTCCTCGAGCGAGACGAACTCGGCGTCCTGCGTATCCGGCACCTCGGCCTCCTCGCGTGCCGCGCGGGCGGCCTGGTCCGGGCGGCTGCGCGGCGCGACCGCGGCGATCTCGAACACGGTGCCGCATTTCGGGCACACGATCGGATCCTTGTTCAGATCGTAGAATTTCGCGCCACAGCCGGCGCACATGCGCTTGATGCCAAGCTCGGGTTTCGCCACGACGTGACCTCGAATGGTTGGGAAATCGGGCAATCCCCTTGGCTCCTGGCGGGGATGCTGTCAATAGCTTGCCCGCTCAGGCCCCGGACGCCCGTGCCGCCCCGCAGATAGCGGGGCCGCGGCCCGCGTGCTAGGGGGAGGGCGAAAATTCGCAAACGGGGCGTCAGGTGTCTCACATCGGTCGGCTTTCTCCCATGGCGGCTCGCCGCGGCGGCCCGCTTGTCGGTCGTGTGCGCGTGCCGGGCGACAAGTCGATCTCCCATCGGGCCCTGATCCTCGGCGCCCTCGCGGTCGGCAGAACGCACGTCACCGGGTTGCTCGAAGGCGAGGACGTCCTCAACACCGGCCGCGTCATGCGGGCGCTCGGCGCGTGCATCGAGCGCACCGGCAAGGGTGCCTGGCAGGTGGATGGGGTCGGGGTCGGGGGATTCGCCACGCCGGCGGCGCCTCTGGATTTCGGCAATTCGGGCACCGGCTGCCGGCTGGTGATCGGGGCGGTCGCCGGCTGCCCCGTCACGGCGACCTTCGACGGCGACGCCTCGCTGCGCAAGCGGCCGATGCGCCGGGTGCTCGATCCGGTCGAGCGCATGGGCGCGCGCGTGCTCGCGGTCGCCGACGGTGGCCGGCTGCCGCTGACGCTCGCCGGCGCCCGCGATCCGATGCCGATCGTGTTCGAGCCTTCGGCGGCCTCCGCCCAGGTGAAGTCGGCGGTGCTGCTGGCGGGCCTCGCGGCGCCGGGCGAGACCGTGGTGATCGAGAAGGAGGCGACCCGCGATCATACCGAGCGAATGCTGCGGCACTTCGGCGCCCCCGTCGAGGCCGAGCCCTACGGCCCTGACGGGCGGCGCATCACCCTGCGCGGCCAGCCCGAGCTCGCCCCCGCCGACGTCATCGTCCCGGCCGATCCGTCCTCGGCGGCGTTCCCGATGGTGGCGGCGCTGATCGTGCCCGGGTCGGACGTCGTCGTCGAAGGCGTGCTCACCAATCCGCTGCGGACCGGCCTGTTCACGACCTTGCGGGAGATGGGGGCGCGCATCGAGGTCATCGAGGCGCGCAGCGAGGGCGGCGAGGACATCGCCGACCTGCGGGTGCGCGCCTCTGACCTCACGGGGGTCGACGTGCCGGCGTCGCGCGCGCCCAGCATGATCGACGAATACCCGATCCTGGCGGTGGCCGCCGCCTTCGCCGAAGGCACCACGGTCATGCGCGGCCTCAAGGAGCTGCGAGTGAAGGAATCCGACCGCCTGGCGGCAACCGCCGACGCGTTGCGCCAGAGCGGTGTCGAGGTCGAGATCCGGGGCGATGATCTCCTGGTGCACGGCCGCGGGCGGCCGCCCGGCGGGAGCCTGGTCAAGACCCATATGGACCATCGCATCGCCATGTCGGCGCTGGTCATGGGGCTCGGCAGCGACAAGCCGGTCACGGTGGACGACGCCGCCTTCATCGCCACGAGCTTCCCGGACTTCGCCGGCCTGATGCGCGCACTCGGCGCCGATTTCGCATGATCATCGCGCTCGACGGTCCAGCCGCCTCCGGCAAGGGAACCATCGGCAAGCGGCTTGCCGGACACTACGGGCTGCGTCACCTCGATACCGGGCTGCTCTACCGCGCGGTCGCCAAGGCGCTGCTCGACGACGGCGCCGGCCTCGACGATCGCGCGCGCGCCGCCGCGGCGGCGCGGAGGCTCGATCCGGCGCAATTCGACGTCAAGACGCTCAAGAGCCACGCGGTCGGCGAGGCGGCCTCGATCGTCTCGGCCTTCCCCGAGGTGCGCGCCGCCCTGGTCGATCTGCAGCGTTCGTTCGCCGCCGTGCCGCCCGGTGCGGTGCTCGACGGCCGCGACATTGGCACCGTGATCTGCCCGCACGCGGACGTGAAGATCTTCGTCGTTGCGTCACCGGAGGAGCGCGCCCGCCGGCGGGCGGCCGAAATGCGCCAGGAAGGCCATCCGGTTGAAGAAGCCGTCATCCTGGCCGACATCGTCCGCCGCGACGAGCGCGACCGCACGCGCGCCACCGCCCCGCTGCGGCCGGCCGAGGACGCGCACTTGCTCGATACGACGCATTTGGATATAGACGGCGCAGTCCGAGCCGCTGTCGACATTGTCGAAGCCGTCCGGGCGGGCCGAAGCCGCGGCTGACCGCGTCTTCGTCGTCGGAGGAAAAGCCCGTCCCGTTCCGCTTCTTGCGCGCAGTTTGCCGGACCTTAACCATCGTTTCGAACGCACGGTTTCTGCGCTGGCCCGCCGCACGTCCGGCGGCTGCCCCAGGTCTGCGGGACCTGTGGCCCGTGTGCCCGAAACGCCCTTCGTCCCAACCCGTCGGCGCGCCGCATCAGGAGTTTTCATGGCCGTTACCACTGCCGCGCCGTCGCGCGAAGATTTCGCCAAGTTGCTCGAGGAATCGTTCGACCACGGCAACCTTCAGGAGGGGTCCGTCATCCAGGGCACCGTCGTGGCGATCGAGAAGGATCTCGCCGTCATAGACGTCGGGCTCAAGACCGAGGGTCGCGTCGCGTTGCGCGAGTTCGCCGGTCCCGGACGCCAGAGCGACCTGAAGGTCGGCGACACCGTCGAGGTCTATCTGGAGCGCGTCGAGAACGCGCTCGGCGAAGCGGTGCTCTCGCGCGACAAGGCGCGCCGGGAGGAGAGCTGGGGCAAGCTGGAGAAGGCCTTCCAGAACAACGAGAAGGTCCAGGGCATCATCTTCAATCAGGTGAAGGGCGGCTTCACGGTCGATCTCGACGGAGCGGTCGCATTCCTGCCGCGCTCGCAGGTCGACATCCGTCCGATCCGCGACGTCACCCCGCTGATGAACGTCCCGCAGCCGTTCCAGATTCTCAAGATGGACCGCCGGCGCGGCAACATCGTGGTCTCGCGCCGCACCGTGCTCGAGGAGACGCGCGCCGAGCAGCGTCAGGAGCTGGTGCAGAATCTCGAGGAAGGCCAGGTCATCGACGGCGTGGTCAAGAACATCACCGACTACGGCGCGTTCGTCGACCTCGGCGGGATCGACGGCCTGCTGCACGTCACCGACATCGCCTGGCGGCGCGTCAATCACCCCTCCGAGGTGCTCAACATCGGCCAGCAGGTGAAGGTCAAGATCATCAAGATCAACCACGAGACCCACCGCATCTCGCTCGGCATGAAGCAGCTCCAGGCCGATCCGTGGCAGGGTATCGAGGCGAAGTTCCCGGTCGGTGCGCGCTTCAAGGGCCGCGTGACCAACATCACGGACTACGGCGCCTTCGTCGAGCTCGAACCCGGCATCGAGGGGCTGATCCACGTCTCCGAGATGTCGTGGACCAAGAAGAACGTGCATCCGGGCAAGATCGTCTCCACCTCCCAGGAGGTCGAGGTGCAGATCCTCGAGGTCGACCCGGTCAAGCGGCGCATCTCGCTCGGCCTCAAGCAGACGATGCGCAATCCGTGGGCGGTCTTCGTCGAGAAGTATCCGCCCGGCAGCGTCATCGAAGGCGAGGTCAAGAACAAGACCGAGTTCGGCCTGTTTCTCGGCCTCGACGGCGACGTCGACGGCATGGTGCATCTCTCCGATCTCGACTGGAAGCGCCCCGGCGAAGAGGTCATCGAGGAGTTCAAGAAGGGCGACAAGGTCAAGGCGCAGGTGCTCGACGTCGACGTCGAGAAGGAGCGCATCTCGCTCGGCATCAAGCAGCTGCAGGGCGATCCCTTCGCCGAGGCCGGCGATCTCAAGAAGGGCGCGGTCGTGACCTGCGAGGTGATCGAGGTGAAGGAGACCGGACTCGAGGTCAAGATCGTCGGCACCGAGTTCACGACCTTCATCAAGCGTTCCGAACTCGCCCGCGACCGTTCGGAGCAGCGGCCGGAGCGCTTCGCGGTCGGGCAGAAGGTGGACGCGCGCGTCACCCAGTTCGACCGCAAGTCCCGCAAGGTCTCCGTGTCGATCAAGGCGCTCGAAGTGGCCGAGGAGAAGGAAGCCATCGCCCAGTACGGATCCTCCGATTCGGGCGCTTCGCTCGGCGACATTCTCGGTGCCGCGCTCAAGCGTGCCACCGAGAAGGGCGACAAGAAGGAATAGCGATGAGGACGCGCATGATCGGCGTGCAGCGGTTGCGCCGAGACCATGCGCGGCTTCGTCGACGATCAGCGGGGGCCGCGGCGCGTCGCGCCGTGGCCCCCGTGTTCTGTCACGGCGGGACGGGTGTGCCCGCATTGACCGCGACGGGAGGGGGCGGCACCCTGATGCGAGAAATACGGAGGAGCTGAACGATGTCGCTCGATGCCGATCAGATCGTCGACCGCCGCCGCATGCGGCGGAAGCTCACTTTCTGGCGCGTCTTCGCGGCGCTGTTTGCGATCATCGCGGTGATCGCCATCGCGGGTTTCCTGACCGGCCCGGATTTCGGTTTCGCCGAGCGCGCAGGCGATCAGATCGCCCGTATTTCCATCCGCGGCCTGATCCGTGGCGACCAGGATCGCACCGAGGCGCTCGATGAGCTTGGCAAGTCGCACGTGCGCGCCGTGATCCTGCACATCGACAGCCCCGGCGGCACCACGGCCGGCTCGGAGCAGCTGCACGATTCGTTGCGACTGCTTGCGAGCCGCAAGCCGATGGTCGTCGTCGTCGACGGCATGGCGGCCTCCGGCGCCTATATCGCGGCGATGGCCGCCGACCACATCGTGGCGCACGACACCTCGCTCGTCGGCTCGATCGGGGTGCTGTTTCAGTACCCGAACGTGAGCGATCTTCTGAAGACCCTCGGCGTCAGGGTCGAGGAGATCAAGTCGTCGCCCCTCAAGGCGGCGCCGAACGGGTTCGAGCCGACCAGCCCCGAGGCGCGCGCGGCGATCGAGTCGATCGTGATGGATTCCTATGCCTGGTTCCGTGGTCTGGTGCAGAGCCGCCGGCACCTCGAAGGCGAGGCGCTCGACCGCGTGGCCGACGGGCGGGTGTTCACCGGGCGGCAGGCGCTCGGGCTGAAGCTCGTCGACGAAATCGGCACCGAGCAGACCGCCGTCGCCTGGCTCGCCAAGGAGAAGGGGATCAACCCGAAGACGCCGGTTCGCGACTGGCGCCTGCGCTCGCGGCTGGGCGATCTCTCGTTCCTGCACCTCGGGGCGGTGGCGCTCGATGCGGTCGGACTGGGCGCATTGGCGCGGCGCATCGAGGAGTCCGGCACGGCCCAAGCGCTTGATCGACTTAATCTTGACGGTCTTCTGGCGCTTTGGCACCCTTCGCCGGCCAATTGACCCCGTGCATCCTTGAACCGCAGGCGACCCTCTCGATGATCAAGTCCGAGCTTGTCCAGCACATCGCCGCTCAGAATCCGCACCTCTACCAGCGAGACGTCGAGAACATCGTCAATGCGATCCTCGGCGAGATCGTCGCGGCTCTGGCGCGCGGGGATCGCGTCGAACTGCGCGGCTTCGGCGCCTTCTCGGTGAAGAACCGGCCGGCGCGCACCGGGCGCAACCCGCGCACCGGCGCGCACGTGTCGGTCGAGCAGAAGTTCGTGCCGTTCTTCAAGACCGGCAAGGAAATGCGCGAGCGCCTCAACCGCGAGAGCGCCTGATCCCGTTGCGGCCGCCCCGTCCGGGCATGGGCGAGGCGCGGTCCGGCAAAGAGGCCGATCATGATCCGGAAGATCTTCACCGCGCTCGTCGTGGTGCCGCTCGGGATCGTGGTCGTGGCTTTGGCGGTGGTCAACCGCCAGCCGGTGACCCTCTCGCTCGATCCTTTCAGCGCCACCGCGCCGGCGCTCCAAGCGACGGTTCCGCTCTACGGGCTCGTGCTGTTGATCGCCGTCGTGGGCGTCGTGACCGGCGGCGCGGCGGCCTGGCTGCGGCAGGGCAAGTGGCGCCGCTCGGCGCGGCGGCTCGACGCGGAGGTCCGCAATCTTCGCGCCGAGAACGACGTGCTCAAGCGCCGGCTCGGCATGAAGCAGGATCCGCGCTGGGTCGCGAGCCAGCCCGGGGCCTTCCCGGGCGGAGTCCTGCCTCCGCCGGCGGCCTGAGCGGCGGAGTTACGTATAGCAATTCAGTGATTTGCAATGGGCGGCGCGCCCGCGGGGGCGAGGCCGGCCCTCCCTCGACCCAAGACAACCGGCCTGCGCCGATGTACAAGCACTGCCAGCAGAAGCGTGATCCCTTGCCATGCCCGTGCTTGTGAAGATTTGCGGCCTGAATACCGAAGAGGCGCTCGACACCGCGCTCGAAACCGGCGCCGACATGGTCGGCTTCGTGTTCTTCGCGCCGTCGCCGCGCCATCTCGAGGCTGCAAGAGCCCGCGCGCTCGGGGCGCGCGTGCGCGGCCGTGCGCTCAAGGTGGCGCTGTCCGTCGACGCCGCCGATGATTTTCTCGCCTCCAGCATCGAGGCCTTGCGGCCCGACCTGCTGCAGCTGCACGGCGCGGAGACGCCGGAGCGTGTCGCCGCGATCAAGGCGCGCTTCGGGCTGCCGGTGATGAAGGCGCTGGCGATCGAGCATCGCGGCGACCTTGCCCGCCTCGCCGCCTATGCGCCGGTCGCCGATCGCATCCTGTTCGACGCGCGCGCGCCGCGCGAGGCCGACCGGCCGGGCGGCCTCGGCCGGACCTTCGACTGGCACGTGCTGGAGAATCTCGGCCCGGACATTCTTGACCGGCCGCTTCCGTTCATGCTTTCAGGCGGGCTCCACGCCGGCAATGTCGCCGAGGCCCTGAGGATCACGCGCGCCGGCGGCGTCGATGTGTCCTCCGGGGTCGAACGCGCGCCCGGCGAGAAGGACCCCGACAAGATCCGTGCCTTCGTGCGGGCCGTGCGCGAAGCGGACGACGTCAGCGCCAGGAAAGTCGCAAGCACCGCATGAGCGTCCTCAAGCCCAATTCGTTTCGCACGGGTCCCGACGAGCGCGGCCACTTCGGCATGTTCGGCGGCCGCTTCGTCGCCGAGACGCTGATGCCGCTCATTCTCGATCTGGAGAAGGCCTACGCGGAGGCGAAGGTCGATCCGGCGTTCCAGGAGGAAATGGCCGGCTATCTGACGCACTACGTCGGCCGGCCCTCGCCGCTCTATTTCGCCGAACGCCTCACCGAGCACCTCGGCGGCGCCAGGATCTATTTGAAGCGCGAGGAGCTCAACCACACCGGCTCGCATAAGGTGAACAACGTGCTCGGGCAGATCATGCTCGCGCGCCGGATGGGCAAGAAGCGCATCATCGCCGAGACCGGCGCCGGCCAGCACGGCGTCGCCACGGCGACGCTGTGCGCGCGCTTCGGACTCGAGTGTGTCGTCTACATGGGCTCGGTCGACGTCGAGCGGCAGAAGCCCAACGTCTTTCGCATGCAGATGCTCGGCGCGGAGGTGCGCCCGGTGCAGTCCGGCTCCAGGACCCTGAAGGACGCCATGAACGAGGCGCTGCGCGACTGGGTCACCAATGTCGAGACGACGTTCTACTGCATCGGGACGGTCGCGGGCCCGCACCCCTATCCGATGATGGTGCGCGACTTCCAGTCGGTGATCGGCCACGAAACGCGCGAGCAGATCATGGCGGCGGAGGGACGTCTGCCCGACAGCCTCGTCGCCTGCATCGGCGGCGGATCGAACGCGATCGGCCTGTTCCATCCCTTCCTCGACGAGGAGACGGTCGAGATCTACGGGGTCGAGGCCGCCGGTCACGGCCTCTCTGGCGACCTGCACGCCGCCTCGCTCGCGCGCGGACGGCCGGGCGTGCTGCACGGCAACCGCACCTATCTGCTGATGGACGACGACGGCCAGATCCAGGAGGCGCATTCGATCTCCGCCGGGCTCGACTATCCGGGCATCGGACCGGAGCACGCGTGGCTGCACGACGTCGGACGCGTCACCTATCTGTCGGCGACCGACCAGGAAGCGCTCGCCGCCTTCCAGTTGCTCTCCAAGCTCGAGGGCATCATCCCGGCGCTCGAGCCGGCGCACGCGATCGCGAAGGTGATCGAGATGGCGCCGAAGAAGCCGAGGGACCATCTGATGGTGGTGAACCTGTCGGGACGCGGCGACAAGGATATCTTCGCCGTGGCCGAGCATCTCGGGGGCACGATCGGATGAGCGCGCGCATCGGTGGGCATTCCGCTCCCCTTTCTTTCCTCGCCCCGGCGGGGAAAGAAAGGGCCCGGCGCGGCCGGCGCCGGGCGAGGGGGAGCAACCGTCACCCCTTGTCGAGCACGCCGCTGGTCATTTCCAGCGGGTCCGACGGAGACGGTGTCGAACCATGACCACGCGCATCGATCGCCGCTTCGCCGCGCTGCGGGAGCAGGGCCGTGCGGCACTCGTCACGTTTCTGACCGCCGGCGATCCCGACTACGAATCTTCGCTCGCGATCCTCAGGGCGCTGCCGGCCGCCGGCTGCGACGTCGTCGAGCTCGGCATGCCGTTCACCGATCCGATGGCGGACGGACCGGCGATCCAGGCCTCCTCGCATCGCGCCCTGAAGGCCGGGCAGACGATGCGCAAGACGCTCGCGATGGTGCGCGCTTTCCGCGAGGTGGACGATGCCACGCCGGTCGTGCTCATGGGCTACTACAATCCGATCTACATCTACGGGGTCGGGCGTTTTCTCGCCGACGCCAAGGCGGCCGGCGTCGACGGCCTGATCGTCGTCGACCTCCCGCCGGAAGAGGACGACGAACTGTGCCTGCCGACCTTGCGGGCGGGCCTGAGCTTCATCCGGCTTGCCACGCCGACCACCGACGACAGGCGCCTGCCGGCGGTGCTCGCCAACACGTCGGGCTTCGTCTACTACGTGTCGATCACCGGGATCACGGGCACGGCCGCGCCGGACGCCGGCAAGGTCGGCGCGGCGGTGGCGCGCATCAAGCGTCATACCGAGCTTCCGGTCGCGGTCGGCTTCGGCGTGAAGACCGCGGAGCAGGCGGCGGCGATCGCGCGCGGCGCGGATGGTGTCGTGGTCGGTTCGGCGCTGGTCGAGGCGTTGCGCCACAGTCTCGACGCCGGCGGAAAGGCGACGTCGCGCACCGTGAAATCGGTCTGCGATCTCGTCGGTGAGCTTGCCGCCGGTGTGCGCTCGGCCGGGCGCCAGGCGGCCGAGTGAATTGGGCCGCATATTCGCAACGACAACCTTGAAGGCGATGGGCTGACCGATGGACACACCCATGAACTGGATCTCCAACGTGGTGCGTCCGAAGATCCGCAACTTCCTCAACCGCCGCGAGGTGCCGGAGAACCTCTGGATCAAGTGTCCGGAGAGCGGCCAACTCGTCTTCTACAAGGACGTGGAGGCGAACCAGTTCGTCATTCCGGGATCGAACTATCACATGCGCATGGGCGCGGTGGCGCGCCTCAAGTCGATGTTCGACGGCGAGACCTGGTTCGACATCGCGGTGCCGGAGGTCGTGGCCGACCCGCTCAAGTTCCGCGACGAGCGCCGTTATTCCGACCGCATCCGTGACGCGCGCGCCAAGACCGGCCTCAAGGACGCGATCAAGCTCGGCTTCGGCCGGCTCGACGGGATCCCGGTGGTGATCGGCGTGCAGGACTTCGACTTCATGGGAGGCTCGCTCGGCATGGCGGCCGGCGAGGCCGTCGTCAAGGGACTGCAGACGGCGGCGGAGAAGGGCACGCCCTACATCATGTTCGCGGCGTCCGGCGGCGCGCGCATGCAGGAGGGAATTCTCTCGCTGATGCAGCTTCCGCGCACGACCGTCGCGGTGCAGCAACTGCGCGAGGCGAGAAAGCCCTACATCGTCGTGCTGACCAATCCGACGACCGGCGGCGTCACGGCATCCTACGCCATGCTGGGAGACGTGCACATCGCCGAGCCCGGCGCGCTCGTCGGCTTCGCCGGACCCCGCGTGATCGAGCAGACGATTCGCGAAAAGCTGCCGGAAGGATTCCAGAAGGCCGAGTATCTGCGCGATCACGGCATGGTGGACCTGGTCGTTCATCGCCACGAACTGCGCGCGACGCTCGCGCGCATCTGCCGCCTGCTGACGAAAATGCCCGCCTCCGAGCCGCGCGCGAACCTTCCGGCGCCCATTCCGATGCCGGCGCCGGGCGCCGGCGTAGAGGCTTGACGGCGGGCGCGCCGTCATGACCGTTCCGCAATGACCCCCGTCGACGCCATTCTCGCGCGGCTCCTCGCGCTCCATCCCAAGCGCATCGATCTGTCGCTTGGCCGGATGTGGCGCATCCTCGACGCGCTCGGCCACCCCGAGCGCTCGGTGCCGCCCGTGATCCACGTCGCCGGCACCAACGGCAAGGGTTCGACGATCGCGTTCATGCGCGCGATGCTGGAGGCGGCGGGAAAATCGGTCCACGTCTACACGTCGCCCAACCTGGTGCGCATGAACGAGCGCTTTCGCCTTGGCGCGCCGGGTGGCGGCAAGCTGGTCGGCGATGCGGAGCTGGCCGACACGCTCGCCGAATGCGAACGCCACAACGGCGGCGCTCCGATCACCGTGTTCGAGATCGAGACGGCCGCCGCCTTCCTGATGTTCTCGCGCCATCCCGCCGACGTGCTTCTGCTCGAAGTGGGATTGGGCGGACGCCTCGACGCGACGAACGTCATCGAGCGCCCGCTTGCAAGCGTGATCACGCCGGTGTCGATGGACCACCTCGAGTTTCTCGGCAACACGCTCTCGCTGATCGCCGCCGAGAAGGCGGGAATTCTCAAGCCGGATGTGCCCGGGATCATCGCGCCACAGAACGAAGACGCGCTGGCGGTGATCGTCCGCCAGGCGGAGGCGATTTCGGCGCCGCTTCGCGTCTGCGGGCAGGAATGGATGGTGGCGGAGGAGCGCGGCCGCCTCGTCTACCAGGACGAGGCCGGCCTGATCGATCTGCCGGCGCCGCGCCTGTTCGGCCGTCATCAGTTCGCCAACGCGGGCACCGCGATCGCGGCCTTGCGCGCGGCGCGGCTCGGCCTCGTACCGGCCGCCTTCGAGCAGGGCCTGGTGAAGGTCGAATGGCCGGCGCGCCTGCAACGCCTCTCGTCAGGAAAGCTGTCGGCGCTGGCTCCGGCCGGAAGCGAGCTGTGGCTCGACGGCGGGCACAACGCCGACGGAGGGCGGGCGATCGCGGCGGCGCTCGCGGATCTCGAGGATCGCGTCTCCCGTCCGCTCGTGCTCGTCGTCGGCATGTTGTCGACCAAGGACTGCGAAGGCTTCCTGCGAAATTTCGCCGGGCTGGCCCGGCGGCTGATCGCGGTGCCGATTCACCAGGAGAAGACCCTGGCGGCGGACGCGATCGCCGCAGCCGCCCGGCGGGTCGGCATTCCGGCGGATCCGTGCGATGATATCGAAGGCGCCCTGGCGCTGATCGGGCGCTATGATCTCGAACCGCCGCCGCGCATTCTGATCACCGGCTCGCTCTACCTGGCCGGCGAAGTCTTGGCCGCGAACGGGACCGTGCCCACCTGAGGCGCGTCGCATCGCGCGATCGGAAAGGACCCCCCATGTCGCCGACATCGCCAGATTCCGGTTGGAAGGCCGTCGCCGTTCTGCTGGGACGCGTGATCTTCGCCGCCGTGTTCGTCATGGCGGTCAGCTTCAAGCTGATGGATATCGACGCGACCGCAGGCTACATCGCGGCGGCAGGATTCCCGATGGCGAATGTCCTCGCATGGCTCGCGGCGCTTCTCGAGCTCGCCCTCGTCGCCTGTTTTCTCACCGGCGCGTTTTTCTCCGAGGCGGCGCTTCTTGCCGCCGCCTATGTGGTGTTCCTGGGCTTTGCTTTCCACGGGCCATCCCGCTGGGCCGCAAACCAGTCCGAGTTCGGCTTTTTCGTCGATCACTTCACGTTCTTCGCGGGCCTCCTGTTCGCCGCGGTCCATGGTCCCGGACGGCTGCTCGCGCTGCGGATCGGATTCCTGCGCGCCGACGAGACGGCTGCCTGATCGGCGTGTGTTCTTTTCGCGTCGTCTGACGCTCGGGCGTCGGAGATCCGCAGCCTTTCCGGCTTCGATGGAATCAAGGCCGGGGCTCTCGGTTGTTGTCCTGACGCGCCTTCTTTGCGCGGACCCATACCCACTTCGCTGGAAAGCGCTCTAATGCAACAGCCGGAGCAGGTCGGCCTTCTTCTGCTCCACCTGCTCCATCGTGCATTGCCGCGGGGCCTTGTCGGGCCGCCAGCGCAACAGGCGCGTGCCGTGCCGGAAGCGGCCGGCGGAGAAGTGGTCGAAGCAGACTTCCACCACGAGCTTCGGCGCGAGCGGCTGCCATTCGCTTGTTCGCCTGGTTGACCAGCGGCTCGGGCCCCCCGGCGCATTGCCGGTGAATCCGGGCGGGGCGATCAGCCGTTCGAGACGTGCGGTGAGCGGCTTCTTCTCCGCCGCGCGAATGGTCGACGTGAAGCCGACATGATTGAGCAGGCCGTCGTCGTCGTAGAGCCCGAGCAGCAGCGAGCCGACAACGCGCGCGCCGCTCGCGTAGCGGAAGCCGCCGACGACGCAATCGGCGCTGCGATGGTTCTTGATCTTGTGCATCGCCGTGCGTTCGCCCGAGCGATATTCGGCGTCGCGGCGTTTGGCGATGATGCCGTCGAGCGCGGTGCCGACGCGCTCGAGCCAGCGCCGGGCCTGCCCGAGCTCGGTCGTCGCCGGGGAGAGGCGGATCCGGGCGTTTCGCGGGAAGACGGCGCGCGCGAACCGCTCGAGCTCTTTGCGGCGCACGGTGAGCGGCAATGTCGTCAGCGTGCAGCCGCCGGCATCGACCAGCAGATCGAAGACGATGAGAAGCGCGGGTGTCTCCCTGGCCAGCCGATTGACGCGGCTCGCGGCCGGATGGATGCGTTGAAGCAGCGCGTCGAACGAGAGCGCGCCGTCGCCCGGCACGACGATCTCGCCATCGAGCACGAAGGCGCGAGGCTTCAGCGCGCGAACGGCGGCGACCAGTTCGGGAAAGTAGCGGGTAAGCGGCTGGCCGGATTTCGACTGCAGCTCGATCGTGTCGCGGTCGCGGAAGACGAGACAGCGGAAGCCGTCCCATTTCGGTTCGTATTGCCACTGCGCCCCGGTCGGGATTTCCTCGACCGACCGGGCTTCCATCGGGGCAAAAGGCGGATGCAGGGGGAGGGCCATCCGGAGCGACTCGATAACCCGCGCGTGCGCGCCTCGAGCCGTAAACGCCGACGGCCGGCTTTTGGCCGGCCGTCGCTCCGAAAAAACAACAAAATTCGTCAGACCGCGGCGGTGATCCACTGCTCGAGCTTCTGCTTCGGCGCCGCGCCGACCTGGCGGGAGGCGGCCTCGCCATTCTTGAACAGCAGCAGCGTCGGGATCGACATCACGCCATACTTGGTGGCCGTGACCGGATTCTCGTCGACGTTCAGCTTGACGATCTTCACCTTGCCGTCGAGCGAGCCGGCGATTTCCTCGAGCGCCGGGGCGATCATCCGGCAAGGGCCGCACCATTCGGCCCAGAAATCGACCACGACCGGGCCGCTTGCCTTGAGCACTTCGGCCTCGAAGGTCGTGTCGGAGACCTTGCCAACGCCCATGGGAACCTCGCTTTTCGATTTGTTCAGGAGAATCGGGCACGCGTTGGGCGCCCGCAGGCCTCAACGTAGGTAGGGGTTCCCACAGCGTCAAGCGCCCTCACGGCGAGGTGAGACGGGCGCGATCTCGCCCGCGCGTCGGGCCTCACGCCGGCCACGCTGTCTCACGGGCCCGCAAGGACCTTCTCGAGCGCCCGGTCGAGACCGTCGGCGGGCAGCTCCATCAGGTCGGGACCATCGGTCCATACCAGCGCGGCGCGAATCGGCCGGTCCGGATAGAGCTTCGTGAGCACGGCGCGGTAGAGCGCAAGCTGCGCCACGTAGGCTTCCGGCACGTCCTCCAGGCGCCGCGGAGGCACCCGGTTGGTCTTGTAGTCGGCGATCAGGACCGCGTCCGCACCGGCGGCGAGGCGGTCGACCCGCCCGGAGACCAGGACGGGCAATCCGTCGCGGCGCGCCAGCCGGCCGACGATCGGCACCTCCGAACGGCTGCCCGGCGCGAACAGCGCGGCGAATTGCGGCGCGTCCAGTACCGCGCGGACCTGGGCGAGCAGCGCCGCGCGCCAATCCTCGGAGAATTGAGCGCCCGCGCGTCCGAGATACCGCATTCCGGCTTGGACGCGCCCGTCGGGCGGGATGTCCGGCAGCGACTGCATCAGCCGATGCAGCAGGCGTCCGCGCAGGAGCGCGACCTGTCGCGTCTCGGCGCTCGCGGCTCCGGCCGGCGTTCCCGCATGGCTCTCGTCGAAGGCGGTGGAGGGGGACAGGACGATCGGCCGCGTCTCGGCAGGCGCCGCTTGCGACAGCCATTCCGGCCGCTCGGGCGATTGCTCAGCGGGGCCGGCCGCCGGTTCCGCCGCAACGGCGCGCTCGGCCATGGTGCGCCAGCGGCCGACCTCGCCGTCTCCGTCGTCGGCCGGTTCCATAGTCAACCGGGGCCGCAACGCCGTATGGACCAGGTCATACCAGCATCCGTCCGGCCGCTTGCGCTCGCCCTCGTATCCGCACACGACCAGGCGTTCGGCCGCGCGCGTCATGGCGACATAGAGCAGGCGCCGGTATTCGTCGCGCGCGGCGTTCAGCGCCTGGGTTCGGGCGGCGGCCACCGCCGGAACGTCGTCGTCCTTCCGCCCCGCCCACACGACGAGATCTGGGCGCCCGCTTCCTGCCGGCAACGCGAGGAGTCGCGGCGGGCGCGGCCCTGCCGGCGGTGTCGTCGTGTCGGCGAGAATGACGATCGGCGCTTCGAGCCCCTTGGCGCCGTGCACCGTCATCACGCGCACCTCGTCGCGCGCGATTTCGAGATCGCGCTTCACCTCCGTGGGGGCCGCGCGCAGCCAGGCAACGAAGCCCTGCAGCGAGGGCGTTTCGCGGGTCTCGTAGTCGAGCGCCAGGTTGAGGAATTCATCGAGCGCGTCGGCGGCTTCCGTTCCGAGCCGGGCGAAGATCCTGCGCCGGCCGCCTCCGGGTCCGAGCAGGCGGGCATAGAAGGCGAACGGCGTGTCGCAGCGCGCGGCTTCCGCGAGTTGATCGAGCCGCGATGACGCTTCCGAGAAACGCGCATCCTCGCCGGCGTGCGCGCGCAGGGCGTCCCGCAAGGTCCCCGGGCGGCCCCAGGCGATGCGGAAGAGATCTTCGTCGTCGAAGCCGAACAATGGACTTTTCAGCACGATCGCGAGCGACAGGTCGTCCTCGCGAAGCAGCAGGCAGTCGGCGAGGGCCATCAGATCGACCACGGCGATGTGCTCGGTCAGGACCAGGCGGTCGGCGCCGCCGACAGGGATACCGGCGTATTTGAGCGCGCGGATGATGCCCTCGAACAGCGCGCCGCGCTGGCGCACCAGCACCAGAATGTCGCCGGGACGCCGGCCCTGCCGCTGCCAGGCGGCGATGGTTCTGGCGATTCTCTGCGCCAGCCGGGCCTGCGGGCTCGTCTCCGACTGCAGGTCGAATGGCGCGTCCCACGCTTCGACTTCGCGCCGCTCGTTGGCGGCGACGAGCGGCCAGATCTCGACGCGGCCCGGCAGGGCGTCCGGCAACGCGATATGCGGTGGCACGCCGTCGGCGTCGGTGGTGACGCTCGCGGCAATCTCGCTGGGGCGAAACACCTCGTCGACGGCGCCGAGGACGTTCGGGCCGGAGCGGAAGGAGTGCTTGAACTCCTGCGCCACGAACGTGAGGCCGCTCGTCTCATGCGCGTGTTTGAAGTGACGCCGCATCTGCGCGAACGTGCCGGGCTCCGCGCCCTGGAAGGAGAAGATCGACTGCTTCTCGTCGCCCACCGCGAAGATCGTGCGCGTGCGCGGCGCGCGCGCGCCTTCCCCGGCCGTGAACTCGGCGACCAGGCGCTTGACGATCTCCCACTGCTTCGGACTCGTGTCCTGCGCTTCGTCGACGAGCAGGTGATCGATGCCGAGGTCGAGCTTGTAGAGCACCCAGGCGGCGGAGACGTTGTCGAACAACTCGAGCGTCTTTTCGATCAGGTCGTCGTAGTCGAGCAGGCCCTTTCGGACCTTCTCGCGCGCGTAGCGGCCGATCACCTCGTGCACGACGGTGAGGAGCGCGGCGCTGCGGTCCCGGATCATCACGGCGCGCCGCCGCTCGATGAGTCGCGTCAACCGCAGCTGCTCGTCCGCGAGCTTTTGCGCGAGCGCAGGCTCCTTCTGCGCCAGCGCGCTCGTCACCAGGGTCTTGCGCGGACCCTTCTCGGTGAAAAAGACCGACAGATAGGCCTCGACCTGCACCGCGCCGGTCGCTTCGGCGGCCTGCGCAAGGCGTTGGCACTGTTTCTGATCGTTCGCCGAGCCGGCCCGGCAGATCTCCGCCGCCTTCCCCCAGGCGGCCACCGGCAGGATCGGACCGCCGACGATCGCGGCCTCGATGCGCGCTAGCGTGTCGGCCGGATCCAGTCCGAGCGCGCGCGACAATTCGTCGATGGCGGCCGGGATGCCGCCGGCCGCCGCGACCCAGCGGGCGAGCGCGTCCCGCCGCCCGATCGCCTCGCGCACGAGATCGCGGAAGGTCGTGTCGGCCGCGGCCGCGATCGCCGATGCCAACGCCTGTCCGAGCGCGCTCTCCGGCTTGGCGGCCGCCTCGAGCAGCACGTCGAGCGTGGCGCGGTCGAGCAATTCGGATTCGGCGCGCTCGTCGAGCACGGTGAAACGCGCGGCGACGTTCGCCTCGAACGGGAATTGCTGCAGGAGACGGGTGCAGAATGCGTGAATCGTCTGCACCTTGAGGCCGCCCGGTGTCTCGAGCGCGCCGGCGAAGAGGCGCCGCGCCAGCGCGAGCCGTCGCGGCGACGGCAGCGGATCGCCGATGGCGACGATTTCACGGGCAAGCGCCACGTCGTCGAGCTCGACCCAGGCGCCGAGCGTGTCGAACACGCGGTTCGCCATGTTGGCGGCGGCCGCCTTGGTGAACGTGATGCAGAGAATCTTCGCCGGGTCGACGCCGCGCAGCAGCAGACGGATCACGCGCTGCGCGAGCACGTGGGTCTTGCCGGCGCCGGCGTTGGCCGCGACCCAGGCCGAAGCCGTCGGATCGGACGTCTCGATCTGAACCTGGCGGACGATGTCGGGGATCGGACGCGGCGACTTCATTCATCGCCTCCGTCCAGCGCGCCGCCGGTCAGCGCCCATTCCTTCACGCGGGCGAGATCGTCGTAGGTGCCGTAGCGGTTCTTCCACATCGGCAGCACCAGCGAGCGATAGGGCGTCGACTCGTCTTCGAACTGGCGCGCGAACGCGGCGAGCTTCTCGAGCGCATGATCGGCCGCGGCGTCGGGCGTCACGCCGGAAAGATCGATCGTGCAGACCTCGCCGGGCGGATCGTTGCCCTTCAGGCGCACATAGGCGAGCTCGCAGACCGAGACGCCGGCCGGGATGCCGGCGAACCCGCCGCCGCGCAGGATGGCGGCCTCGAGCGTCAATTGCGGCGCGATGCCGATGCGCACCTGCTTGCTGGTCGGCGGATCGCCGGTCTTGAAATCCAGGATGGCGAAGCGTCCGTCGGCGCCTCGCTCGATGCGATCGGCACGCGCCGACAGGCGCAGCTCCCGTTCGCCGAGCGGAATGGCGATACGGCCGTGGATTTCGGCAAAGATCGCCGCGACGCCCGTTCGACGCAGGTGCTCCCAATCGGCAAACCAGCGACAGATGCGCTGGAAACGCGGCCACCAGAACGCGCGCGCTTCCGGATAATCCTCGAGCGGCGCGAAATGCACGCGGCCGAGCGCGAGCAGCTCGCCGTAAGGATCCGCCGGCAGGCTCTCGGCGAAGCGCCGCGCGAACGCGCCGATCGCCGCGTGGATGGCGCTGCCGCGATCGGCGGCGCCCGGCGGGGTATCGACCGCGTCGAGGCGGCCGAGCTTCAGGATGTGCTTGGCGTAGATCGTGTAGGGATCGCGCAGCCAATGCTCGATCTCGGTCACCGAGAGCGCGATCGGCCGCGCCGCCCGCGGCGGTTTCGGTTCGGGCCGGCTGGCGGGCGCGACCCGCGCCGGCCGATCGAGGCTCGCCGCGAGGTCGAGATAGCGCCGGCCACGCGCAAGAAGGTCGTTCCAGCGCCTTTCGCCGACCACGGCGGCGAGCCGCTGCAGAAATCGCGACGGGACGGTCGGCGCGCCCGCGAGCTTGCCGGCGTGGGTGAGGACGACGTCCTTCATGCCGAGCAGCTGCGCGAAGTCGTGCGCCGACAGGCTGATGCGCCGCTCCGGCAGGTCGAGGCCGAGCGTGCGGCGCATCGGCCGGCTGAGCCAGGCGTCGTTGCGCGTTTCCGGCGGCCACACGCCTTCGACCAGTCCGCCGAGAACGACGCGGTCGAAGGTCGTCAATCGCGCCTCGAGCGGTCCGTAGATGCGCACCCGCGCGCCGGGCGTGCCGGCCCGCCGTACCACCCGGTCGTCGATCACCGCGCGAAAGAATTCCGCATATTCGTCGGTCGCGACCCGGATGCCGAAGCGCGCCTGCTGCGCGATGTCGTCGAACGCCCGCGCGAGCGCGGCGCCGTCGGCGCCCGCGAAGGCGGCGACTTCGGCGTTCTCATCGCCCGCGAGCGCCGTCACCGCCTCACAGTGTCGCGCCGCGATCTCGTCGAAGGCCTGCGCGCCGCGCAGTCGCTCGAGCGGTGCCAGGGCTTCGGCGAGGCGGCGTACGAGATCGACGGCGGCGTCGAGATCGGTTGCGTCGAGCCCGGTGCGCGGATCGGAATGATGCAGGTCGGTTTCCTCTCCGCGGCGGAACCGCGCAAGGTCCGCGCGCAGGTCCGCGAGCGCGCGCGCGAGCCCGTTCGTTCCGGGCCGCGGCCGCGTTCCACGCAGCACCGCGCGTTCGAGCGTCGCGATGGCGCGCGCGTGGCGATCCGGCGGTGCGCCGAGCCGCAGCAACGGATGCTTGAGCAGCGCCAGCAGCGGGAGCGGTGCAAGTCCGCCGAGCGCCGCCTCGGCGGCGAGCAGCGCGAAGAGACCGGCCGGCGTCTCGGCAAGCCGGTCCCCGCCGGTGTCGTCGACCGTCACGTTCCAGCGGCCAAGCGCGGCGATCACCCGGCGGGCGAGGGCGCGATCGGGTGTCACGAGGGCCGCGATCGACCGTTCCTGCTCCACCGCCTCGCGCAGGGCCACGGCGATCGCCAGCGCTTCCTCCTCGGCGTTCGCCGCCGCGATCACGGTCAGGCCGCCGACGGCGGATGCCACGTGCGCGGCGAAGTCGGGCGCCTTGAGACGTGCGGTCCAGCGGTCGGTCGCCGCGGCCGGCCGCAAAGCCTCCGAGACGAGCAACTCGCGGCCATGCGGACCGGGCGGGACGAGCGGTGCGACCGCCCGGCGCGGCATGCCGAGCCGGGCGAGCAGCGCCTGCATGGCGAACTGCGGGTGGCCGGTGGCCGGGGCGAGGTCGTCGCCCGCCTCGTCACGGCCGCCCGGAATGAGGTTCCACGCGTCGTCGTCGAGATCCGTGTCGAGGCCCGGCAACACGACGGCGCCGTGCGGCAGTCGCGCGATCGTCGTGAGCAGCGTGGCGGTCGCCGGCATCGAGCCGGTCGAACCGGCGGCGATCACGGGACCGGCGGTCGCCGTGGCGAGGCGCGCGGTTTCCGCATTGATCAGCAGGTCGCGCCGCGCCGCCGGTTCGATCGCCTGCCGCTCGTTCAGGATCTGCGGCCAGGCCTCCCGCGCAATCTTGAGAAAGCGCAAGGTCAACTGCCAATAGGCGTCGACCTCCTCCGGCACCAGCCCGTCGAGCCGGTCCCACGACACCTCGCGGGTGGTCATGTCGTCGATGAGTCGCGTAAGATCGTCGGCCAGCGCCAGGGCCGCCGTCGGCGAGTGGACGATGACGGAGCCCGCGCCGGCCGCGGACGTCACCTGCCCGGTCCATTGCAGAACGAGGCGCGCGAGCAGCATCCGCCGCTCGAGCGCCCCGATCGTCGGCGGCAGGTCGAGCGCATCCGCCGCCGACATCCCGGTGGCGATCTCGCTGAAGACGATCTCGTCCTCGTCGATGTCGCCGAGCGCGACGATGCGCGGCAGCACGGCGGCGTCCGTCGCAAGCACCTGCAGGAAGACCTCGCGCACCAGCCGGCAGGCGCGCCGGGTCGGCAGATAAAGTGTTGCGGACGCGAGCGAGAGCGGGTCGTGCCGCGGCGAGAAGCCCGGCACCAGCCGGCCGTCCACCAGCGCTTCGACGAGCGTTGGCAGGAAAGGCGCCGAAGCCGGGATGTTGAAGACGCGGGGCGGGTGAACGGGCGCGGGACTCATGCGGACATACTAAGGCGCGATCGGCGAAAGGGGACCCCCGCTCGGCCGATCGCGGGCGTCCGATCGCCACCGACCGCGCCTCGGTGATCGATCCGCCGCCGATCCGGCCCCGAGTCAGGCGGCGCTCGCCGTGATGGCGGCTTCGGCTGCTGCAATTGCGTCCGGCGTTCCGACATGCATCCACACGCCTTCGAGCCGCAGGCCGTGCAGCCGGCCGGCTTCGGCCGCGCGGTCGAAGAGCAGCGTGAGCGGAAACTCGCCCTCCGGGTGAGCGGCGAAGAGATCGGGCGAGAGGACCGCCGCTCCGGCGTAGACGAACGGCACGACCTCGCGCTCCTGCCGCCGGCGCAGCCGTCCGTCCGGCGTCATGGCGAAGTCGCCGCGGCCCGAATACCCGATGCTGTCCGTCGTCGGCGCGAGCAGCAGCAGCGCGTCCATGGCGGCGGGATCGAAAGATTCCGCCAGCCGGTCGAGATTGGGCTTCACGCCATCGATCCAGATCGTGTCGGAGTTGACGTGAAAGAACGGCGCGTCGAACAGGTCGAGCGCCTTGGCGACGCCGCCGCCGGTGCCGAGGAGCGCCTCGCCTTCATCGGAAATGACGATGCGCGGCCGGCGCCGGTCCTTGAGGTGACGTTCGATCTGGTCGGCGAAGTGGTGCACGTTGACGACCGCGGTTTCGACGCGCGCGTCGGCCAGCCGATCGAGCACATGATCGATGAGCGGCCTGCCGGCGACGCGGATGAGCGGCTTCGGCACGCGATCGGTGAGCGGACGCATGCGGGTTCCGAGGCCCGCGGCAAGCACCATGGCGCGATCCGGCCGGTGCGAGGTGCGAGAGCTTGTCGCCATCAATTCCGTCCTCATGAGGGGAGTTGGCTCGGCGGCGGAACGTGCACCTTGTACCAGGCATTCACGTGCGCGAGCGAGGGATGGGCGAGCGAACGCTGCAGATAGGCCCATACGCGCGGCATGTGACGCAAATATTGCGGCTTGCCGTCGCGCCGGTCGAGGCGCGCGAAGATACCGAGCACCTTCGAGGCGCGCTGGGCGGCGAGCGTCGCATAGACGCGCGCGAAGGCCGCGATGTCGAAATCGGCCTCTGCGGCCCGCCTTGCACGCACGTAGCGCCCGAGCAGGTCGATCTCCATCCGGTCGGGCACGTCGACGCGCGCATCCTGCAGCAGCGAGGCGAGATCGTAGGCGGCCGGCCCCATCACGGCGTCCTGGAAGTCGAGCAGGCCGATGCGGGCGGTCCCGCTTCGCTTCGGCAGCCACAGCAGATTGGGCGAGTGATAGTCGCGCAGCACCCAGGTCGTTGGCGCCTCGACCGCGACCCGCAGGGCATTGCGCCAGACGTTCTCGAAATCGGGCCGGCTCGCTTCCGGGACGGGCGCGTTGCAGCGCGGCAGGTACCAGTCGAGGAGCAGGCCGGCCTCGATCAGAAACGCATCCATGTCGTAGCGCGGCAGCCGGTAGGTGACATGGGGGGCGACCGGCAATTCGTCCGGCAGGCCGAGCCGATGCAGGGCGGCCAGCACGTCGACCGCGGCGGCGTAGCGTTCCTCGATCGGCTCCGGCGGCGTGCCCGAGACGACGCCCTCGTCGCCGAGATCCTCGAGCACCACGAAGCCGTCGGCGAGGTCGGCGGCGTGGATCTCCGGCGCCGAAAACCCGCGCGCGCGCAGCGCGTAGGCCATGGCGACGAACGGCTTCACGTCCTCGGCGAGGTGCGCGATGGCGCTGTAGGAGCGCCCGTGCTTGATCGGCGGTCCGTCGGGCCGGCGCGGCGCGTTCATCAGGATCACCCGCCGCTTGCCGAGCGTCAGCCGCTCGTACAGGCGCGTCGAGGCGTCGCCCTGCAGGCGCTCCCGTGTCGCCTCCTCGTACCCGGACTCGTTGAGAAAGCGCCGCATGGCGAGCAGCCGGTCGGCGCGCGCCGCGATCGCCCCGTAGCCGGTGATGCGGGCGTTGCGATAGTCCGGGCCCTGCTGCGGGTCGACCGTCAAGGTGATGTCGAGGCGGTCGGCGGGGAGAAGGCCGGGGGCCCGGTCGGGCCATTCGACCAGCAGCACGGCGCGCTCGGGCAAGTCGTCGAAGCCGAGCTCGGCGAGCTCGCTCGAGTCCGCCAGCCGGTAGAGATCGGCGTGCACGACCGGAAAGCGCCCGAGCTCGTAGGTCTGCATCAGCGTGAAGGTGGGGCTCGGCACCTCGACCGTCTCGTCGCCGGCGAGATAGCGGATCAGGGCGCGCACCAGGGTGGTCTTGCCGGCGCCGAGATCACCCGAAAGCGTCACGACGTCGCCCGGCTCCAGCATGGCGGCGATGTCGACGACGAGGCGGCGCGTTGCCTGCTCGTCAGGCAGCGCCACGGTGAAAGTCGAGCTGCCGGACGTCGTTGGATGCATCCGTGGTTCGTCGGGTCGCCTATTCCGCCGCTGTCCGCTCGGCAGCATGCTCGAGCGGGAAGCTGCACATCACGGTTGTACCACGACCGACGGACGAATCGATCCGCACCGTGCCCCCGTGCAGCTCGACGAAGGAGCGCACGATGGACAGCCCGAGGCCCACGCCCCGATGCTGCGACCCGCGCGAATCCGTCTCGAACCAGTCGAAGACCTTGTCCTTCTTGTCCATCGGGATGCCGGGGCCGCGGTCGGTGACCGAGAACACGATGGTGTCGCGCCGGCGTTCCGCCGCGAGCGTGACGGTCTCGCCCGGCGGCGAGAAGCCGACCGCATTCGACAGCAGGTTGAAGAGGATCTGGCGGACCCGCCATTCGTCCGCCACGAACGTCCCGACGTCCGGAGCGACCCGCATGTCGAGCTTGATGCCGTCGGTGACGAGGCGGTCCTGCACGCCTTCCGCGGCGGCCTCCATGGTGCGGCGCACGTCGACCGGCCCGAGATTGAGCGCCATCGCGCCGGCATCGATCGTCGCGAGGTCGAGGATGTCGTTGATGATGGCGAGCAGGGCGTTGGTCGAGACCGTGATGTAGGAGAGATATTCGCGCTGCTTCTCGGTGAGCGGACCGGTCGCCGGATCGCCGAGAAAGTGCGCGAAGCCGATGATGTTGGTGAGCGGCGAGCGCAGCTCGTAGGAGACATGGTGGACGAAGTCGATCTTGACTTCGTCGGCCGCCACCAGCGCCTCGTTGCGTTCGCGCAGCGCCCGTTCGACGTTCACCGAGTCGGTGATGTCCTGGAAGGTGACGAGCGTCGCCCCGTCCGGCAGCGGCATGGTGGCGCAGTCGACCACGCTGCCATCGCTGCGGTCGATGCGCGTGGCGAGCGGTTGGCGCTCGCCGAGGGCGGTGACGGCGGTCCGCACGCCCTGCCAGGTCTGGTCCTCGCCGCAGAGCGGACGGCACAGGCTGATGACGGTCTCGATGTGCGGGCGCTCTGCCAGTACCTGCGGTGAGAGCTTCCACATCCGGGCGAACGCGGGGTTGAACAGGCGCACACGCCCGTCGCTGCCGAACACGGCGACGGCCTCGGCCAGGTTGTCGAGCGTCTCGCCCTGCACCCGGATGAGCGCGTCGTAGCGGCGCTCGAGGTCGAGGCGCTCGGTGACGTCGTCGAACAGGTAGGTGACCCCGCCGCCCGGATTGGGCGTGGTCACCACGCGCAGCGTGCGTCCGTCGGGCAGGTGCCACTCGTGCGCCTTCGCCTCGCTCGCCCGATAGGCCTCGTGCAGCTGCCCCTTCCATTGGCGGAAGTCCTGCTGTTCGGGCAGTTTGCGGCCGACGCGCAACTGGTCGAGCACGGCCGCGTCGCTCGGCATCTGGTCGAGGAAGGCCGGCTCCAGATCCCAAAGCCGGCGATAGGCCGTGTTGTAGAACGTGAGTTTCTGCTCGGCGTCGAAGACCGCGACGGCGGTCGAGAGCTGGTTGAGCGTGCGGCGATGGGCTTCGCCCATGCGCGCGAGCTCGGCCCGCATGGTTTCCGTCTCGGTGATGTCGATGCCGATCGCCGCGCTGCCGCCCGCCGTCGGCACGTCGAGGACGTCGAGTATGCGGCGTCGGCCGGCGACGACGGCCGGAAGTTTTCCCGTATAGGCGCTTCCCGAAGCGCGCGCGCGGATCATCGTTTCGCGCACGCCGCGGTCGAGCAGCTCGATCCCGCGCGCCACCGCGTCGGCGCCGTCCGCGGCGTCGACGGCGCGGGCATAGGCCGAGTTGGCGAAAACGATGCGTCCCGAGGCGTCGCGCGTCCAGACCGGATGCGGCAACGCATCGATCAGCGCCCGCAGGCCCTCGACCTCGTTCTTGAGCGCCTGGTGACGGCGCGCGACTTCGGCGAGGCTGCGCTTCGTGCCGCTGGCGTCGCGCAGCCGCAGCACGGCACGTCCGCCGACGACCCGGCCTTCCGCCTCGACGTAGCGCCCGGCTGCCGTGCTGAGCCCCATCGCGAATCCTTCTCCCTGGGCGCGCAGCCGCTCGACCGCCCGCTCGATCGCGGCGGCTTCGGCGGGCTCGAGCCAGGTGCGGAAGGCGAGAATTCCCAGTTCACGCTCCACCGGCGCGATTGCGCCGGCGTCGCCGATGATCTCCGGAACCTCGTCGGCGATCGGCCAGGCGATCAGCACTTGCGGCTCGGAGAGAAGCAGCGCGTTCGCACGGTCGACCGCGGCCCGCAGCGCGGCGATTTCCTCGCGGCGGCCGCTGTCCGCCGCCGCGGCCCTCATGCGCACGCGCACCAGCATGATGGCGGAGACGACCGCGAAGCAGATCACGCCGGCCAGGAGGGCGAAGCCCGCGATTTCGGGATACCCGAGAGAGGTGAAGAACGTCAGAATTCCAATGTCGAGACTTGGGCTCGCCGGGATCGCGGCGCGGGCGTCCGGCGCGGCGGCGACGCTCGCGAGCGCGCCCAGCAGGACGGTTCGTATTCCGCTTTGCCTCAGACCGACCAAGACGATTCCGCCATTCGCCCGGATGTTGTCCGGCATTCCACAGCCCCTGAGCGGCCTCGCGGCGGCGTCGCGCAGCGTCGCCGTGAAGCCGAGAAAGGATTTCTCCAATCGTTTCGGATCGCCTCACGAACGGGTCGTGAGCCGAACACGAACAATTTGACTGGTCACTGCGCATTCACCGGCGAACGAGCCTGCCGGTCGGTTGCGGAGCGTCGGAGTGGCGGCTCCCTGACGTTCCGCGAATCACGTCAATGTACCCTCAACTGCGCGCAGCTCAAATGAGTCCAGATCGTGAACTTGCGATTTGTGTCGCGGCCGTGGCGTTCACATTCCATCGCCGGAACAGGCACTTGGATTAGTACCTTCGTGCGAAGAAGGCCCAGCATCTTGGGGTTCGGCAGGCCGTCAGGGGCACGCAAGCGCAAAATGTCGGCGCGCCCGCCGTGGCGTCGTGCGGCCTTTTTTTCGCTCACGAATGCGTCAGAGAGACGACTGCGCCTTTTTCGGGGACCGGTCGGTGCGGGCGGCCATCTTGGCGCGGCGGATCATGTCGTCGATGCTGATGCGGCCGAGCGCCTGCACGAATGCCTGCTCGGCTTCGGCCAGCGCCGGGATCACGGCCCGTTCGAGCACGCTCGATGACGGCAGCTCGGGTTCGTCCACATCCTCGGCGGTGGCCGCCGCACGGATGATCTCCTCAGCGGTGATGCGGCTGCGCTCGCGGGCGAGCTCGTAGCCGCCCCGGGGGCCGCGGATGCTCTTGAGGATGCCGTGGCGCACCAGCGCCTGCAGCACGGTCTCGAGATGTCTCGGAGCAAGGCCGCCGCGCTCGGCCAACGCCTTGGCCGAGACCGGCCGCTCGCCGCTGTGAAGAGCAACGTCGGTCACGGCAGCAATGGCGAGAATGCTCTTGCGCGGAAGCAACGCCATGACGGAATGCACGCCCGTTTCAATGGGAACGGTAATATATTAGGGCGTGCGGAAGGTCCAGCGCGCAGGTGCCCCAAGGTCGCGTGATTCAGCTGCGCCGCGGCTCACCCGGGAGCGTGCCGGTCGAGCCGAATCCGCCGTCGCCGCGCGCGGTGTCTTCGAGCGCCGACGTCTCCCGCAAGGACGCATGCAGCACCGGGGCCACGACCAGCTGGGCGATACGCATGCCGCGGACGATCGTGAAGGGCTCGTCGCCCAGGTTGATCATCACCACCTTGATCTCGCCGCGGTAGTCGGCGTCGATCGTCCCGGGGGCATTGAGCACCGTCACGCCGTGTCTTGCGGCGAGTCCCGACCGGGGGCGCACCTGTGCCTCGCTGCCCGTCGGCAAGGCGATCGCGATCCCGGTCGGCACGAGCGCGCGCTGTCCGGGCGCAAGCACGAGCGGGGCCTCCGCCGCGACGGCCGCCTGAAGGTCGACACCGGCGGCGAGCGCGCTCTGATAGTCGGGAAGCGGGAGGTCGCGGCCGTGCGGCAGCCGCCTCACCAGCACCTCGATGCCGCTCATGATCCCCCCGCCAGCGCCTGCGCGATCCGCGCGACCAGCATTCTCGCCACGTCCTCCTTGGACTGGGTCGGCCAGGACTCGACCCCGTCGGAGGTGACGAGGTGCACCGTGTTGCGATCGCCGCCCATCACGCCGGTGGTCGGCGAGACATCGTTGGCGACAATCCAGTCGCATCCCTTGCTGGCGAGCTTGGCCCGCGCGTGTTCGACCACGTGCTCGGTCTCGGCCGCGAATCCGACGACCAGCCGCGGGCGTCTCGCCGCATCATGCGCGACCGTCGAGAGGATGTCGGGATTTTCCACCAGCGTGAGCATCGGCTCGCGGCTCGCCACCTTCTTGATCTTCTGCGCCACGACCTCGGCGGCGCGCCAGTCGGCGACCGCGGCCGCGAACACGGCGGCGTCGGCCGGCAGCGCTTTTTCCACCGCCTCGAGCATCTCGCGCGCGGTCTCGACCCGCACGACGGCGACGCCGGGCGGATCGGCGAGCGCGACGGGACCGGAGACGAGCGTCACCGCGGCGCCTTCGGCGGCCGCCGCCTGCGCGATGGCGTGGCCCTGCTTGCCCGAGGAGCGGTTGGCGATGTAGCGCACCGGGTCGATCGGCTCGTAGGTCGGGCCGGAGGTGACGAGGACCCGCCTGCCCGCAAGCGCGCGGCCGGTGCCGGCGCCGAACACCGAGGCCACCGCGGCGACGATCTCGAGCGGTTCGGCCATGCGGCCGGTGCCGGTTTCACCGCTCTCCGCCATCTCACCGGCGTTCGGGCCGACCACGCGCACGCCGTCCGCCACGAGCCGTTCGAGATTGCGCCGGGTGGCCGGGTGCGCCCACATGTGCGGGTTCATGGCGGGAGCGATCACCACCGGTTTGTCGGTGGCGAGCAGCACCGCCGAGGCGAGATCATCGGCGTGTCCGCCCGCCATCCTGGCCATGAGGTCGGCGGTCGCCGGCGCCACCACGACGAGGTCGGTCTCGCGCGCGAGCCGGATGTGGCCGATCTCGAATTCGGACAACGGGTCGAACAGCTCGGTGTGGACCCGCTCGCCGGCGATCGCGCCGGCGGAAAGGGGCGTGATGAACTCGGCCGCCGCCTTGGTCATGACGACGCGCACGTGTGCGCCGCGCTCCCGGAGCCGACGGATGAGGTCGAGCGACTTGTAGGCGGCGATCCCGCCGCCAATGACGAGCAGTATGCGCCGTGTCTGCAGGGTCCGAGCGACGCCTGGCCCCAGCCCCGCCGGGCCGGGGGCGGATCCCGAAGACGGTCCCGCCGCCGCGCCGTCGTCCGCGGCCGCCGCCAGGAGCTGACGGATTTCCTCCTCCATGGAGCGCCCGTTGCGCGCGGCCCGCAACCGCAGCCGCTGCTTGACCGCTTCGCTGACGTTCCGGACCGTCAGGCTGCCCATCTGGCGCCCCGATGATTGCACTGCAATCATTCTATGCAATCATCGCGCCGGGATCAATGCCGCAAGACGACGTAGAGCAGGAGCCCGAGCAGGGCGGCGATCGCCCACAGGGCGAGGGCGACCCAGCGGTTGCGGCGCGCCTCGGCGCGTCCGATCGCCGCGACCGTCTCGGGGGCGAGCACGATGCCGTTGCGTGTCGCGACGTCGAGCTGATCGGCGATCTGCCCGGCGCGCGAGAGGAGCGAGGGAACGTTGCCGATGAACCGTCCGATCTCGGCGGCGCCCTCGGCGGCGCCTTCGATGCGGCCGACCGGTCCGAGGTGGCGCGCGATCCATTCGCGCACGATCGGCTCGGCGGTCGACCACATGTCGAGCCTGGGATCGAGCGAGCGCGCGACGCCTTCCACCACCACCATGGTCTTCTGCAACAGAAGCAGCTCCGGGCGTGTGCGCATGTCGAACAGGCCGGTGACCTCGAACAGCAGCATCAGGAGCTTCGCCATCGAGATCTCTTCTGCGGTGCGGTTGTGGATCGGCTCGCCGATGGCGCGGATCGCCTGCGCGAAGCTCTCGACCGAGTGATGGCGCGGCACGTAGCCGGCCTCGATATGGACCTCCGCGGTGCGGCGGTAGTCGCGCGTGATGAAGCCGTACAGCACCTCGGCGAGGAAACGGCGTTCCTTCGGTCCGAGCCGTCCCATGATGCCGAAGTCGACCGCGACCAGCCGGCCGGCGTCGTCGACGAAGAGATTGCCGGGATGCATGTCGGCATGAAAGAAGCCGTCGCGCATGGCGTGGCGCAGGAAGCTCTGGATCACCGAGCGCCCGAGCCGCGGCAGGTCGAAGCCCTTGGCGAGCAGCGCCTCGCGATCGGACAGATGCGTGCCGTCGATCCATTCGAGCGTGAGCACGTCCTTGGCGGTCAGGTCCCAGTCGACGCCGGGCACGCGGAAATCGGGGTCTTCCCTGGTGTTCTCCGCCATTTCGGAGATCGCCACCGCCTCGAGGCGGAAATCCATCTCGATGGTGACCGAGCGCGCCAGCGTGTCCACCACCTCGAGCAGGCGCAGGCGGCGCGCTTCCGCCGAGAAGCGTTCGGCCTGGCGGGCGACGAAATAGAACGCGTCGAGATCGCCCTTGAAGCGCCGTTCGATGCCGGGCCGCAGCACCTTGACGGCGACCGCGCGCGGGCCGGCGGGGGTTGCGACCTCCGCGCGGTGCACCTGCGCGATGGAGGCGGCCGCGACCGGCGGTCCGAACGAGGTGAAGACCGCTTCGATCGGCCGGCCGAGCGCGCGCGCAACGGTCGCTTCCGCTTCCGCCTGCGCAAAGGGCGGCATCTTGTCCTGCAGGCTCTCGAGATCGCGCGCGAGCGCGACGCCGACGACGTCCGGCCGCGTTGCCAGGAACTGGCCGAGCTTGACGTAGGTGGGTCCGAGCGCGGTGAGCGCGTTGGCGAGCCGGTTGGCGCTTCCCGCGCTCGACGGCCGCTCCATCAGCCGCGCCAGTCGCACGGCGGGCCGCATCGCCAGCGGCACGAGCGCGGGATCGATGGCCGCGAGCGCGCCCTCGCGCGCGAACACGAAGCCCGCCCGCGCGAGACGCAGGAGATGCGAAATCGGCGAAATCACAACCGCCAGCCCGAATGCAGCGCCACGATGCCGCCGGTGAGCGGACGGAAGCTGACGCGGCGAAGGCCGGCGCGCGCGATCATGTCGGCAAACGTCCGCGGCTTCGGAAAGCGGCGAATGGATTCGACGAGATAGCGGTAGGCCTCGCCGTCGCCCGTCACCGCCTGCCCGATCCTCGGAATGACGTTGAACGAGTAGAGATCGTAGAGCGCGTCGAGCCCCGGGACGTCGACGGCGGAGAATTCGAGACAGAGAAAATGCCCGCCCGGCCGCAGCACGCGGAACGCCTCGGCGAGCGCCGCCTCGATGCGCGGCACGTTGCGGATCCCGAACGCGATCGTGTAGGCGTCGAAGCTCCGGTCCGGGAACGGCAG
>CAZIGW010000008.1:0-5463 GCA_964538565.1 uncultured Hyphomicrobiales bacterium
ATCGGGGTGAACTTCTCGGGCGGCATCGGCTCGGTGGCAAGCCAGCTCACCGCCGCGCTCGGCGGGACGGGCCTGCAGTTCTCGAACCCCGGCGGCACCGTGCTGCGCGTCGTCGACGACGGCGCGCCCAACAAGATCGACGTGAACGCGCTCTCGGCGACGGCCACGATCACGGGCCTGACTTCGGGCAATGCGCAGCTTCCGTTCTTCCTCGACGGCACGACGCGCTACTCCGGGGCGATCGCGGGCAGCGGCTCGCAGATCACCGGCCTTGCCGGGCGGATCACCGTCAACTCCGCGCTGCTCGGCAACCCGGCCTCGCTCGTCCTTTACAAGTCCGGCGCCCTGATCGGCGACTCGACGCGTCCGAGCTTCCTCTACGACCAGCTCAAGAACGCGTCGTTCGTCTATTCGCCGACGACCGGGATCGGCGGCACCGCCTCGCCGTTCACCGGAACCCTGTCGTCGTTCGTGTCGCAGATCTTTTCGCAGCAGGGGCAGGCGGCGGCGAACGCCAGCAGCCTCAAGCAGGGCCAGGATCTCGTCGTCAACGCGCTGCAGCAGCGCATGAGCCAGACCTCCGGCGTCAACATCGACGAGGAGATGGCGAGCCTGCTGACGCTGCAGAACACCTACGCGGCGAACGCCCGCGTCTTCACCGTGGTCAAGCAGATGTTCGACACGCTGTTGAACATGTGAGGCAGACATGAGCGTCTCCGGCGTCGGCACCAATACGGCCTTGATGATCCAGTCGCTGGTCGACCTGCGCGGCCAGCTCGACGACTTGCAGCGCCAGCTCAGCACCGGCATGAAGTCGGACACCTACGCGGGCCTCGGCAGCCAGCGCGGCCTGGTGGTCGGGCTGTCCTCGCAGCTGGCCGCCATCGACAACTTCCAGGACAGCAACCAGATCGTCGGCACGCAGCTCAGCGTGGCCCAGACGGTGCTCGGCCAGTACGCCAAGATCGCCTCGGACGTGAAGAGCGCCGCCGTTCTCTCCGCGTTCGATCTCGGGCAGAACGGGAAGACGACGGACCAGACGACCGCGATGTCGCAGCTCGACCAGCTCGTGTCGCTGCTCAACACCCAGGCGGGCGACCGCTACATCTTCTCGGGCCGCGCGGTGAACCAGCCGGCGACCGTGACCACCGACCAGATCCTCAACGGCAACGGCGCCCAGGCCGGGCTCATTCAGATCATCAACGAGCGCAACCAGGCCGACCTCGGCACCGGCCTCGGGCGGCTCGTGATCCCGCCGGCGGCCGGGACCGCCGTCTCGATGTCGGAGGACGTCGCCGGCTCGCCGTTCGGCTTCAAGCTCGCGAGCGTCAACTCGAACCTGACCGGCACGACGGTCACCGGGCCGAGCGGCTCTCCGCCCGGGATCACGGTGGATTTCTCGGGCGGCAATCCCAACGACGGCGAGACCATCAAGTTCACCTTCAACCTGCCCGACGGCTCGACCCAGGACCTGACGCTGACGGCGACGACCGCCGCGCCGCCTGGCCCGGACCAGTTCACGATCGGCGCCACGCCGGCGCTGACGGCCGCGAACTTCCAGACGGCACTGACGAGCTCGGTCACGAAGCTGGCGAGCACGCAGCTTTCCGCCGCCTCGGCGGTCGCTGCCGCGCATGACTTCTTCGATGTGGGGGCCGGCCAGCCGCCGAAGCGCGTCGCCGGACCGCCGTTTGCGAGCGCGACGTCGCTCGTCGACGGCACGCCGGCGAACACGATCACCTGGTACACGGGGGAGATGGGGACCGATCCGGCGCGCGGCAGCTCCGTCGCCCTCGTCGACAACGCGATCTCGGTCAACTACGGGATGCGGGCCAACGAGCAAGCGTTGCGCTCGACGCTCGAGAACGTGGCGGTGTTCGCCGCCATGAGCTTCTCGGCGAGCGATCCCAACAGCGGGGCGCGCTACGCCGCGCTCACCCAGCGCATCGCGCCCGCGCTCGACGTGCCGGCCGGCCAGCAGAAGGTGAGCGACATCGAGGCCGAGCTTGCCAACGCCCAGGCCACGATCCAGGCCGCCACCGACCGTCAGACGCAGACCAAGACGACGCTCGAGAACATGCTGCAGGGCATCGAGGGCGTGTCGAACGAGAACGTCGCAGCGCAGATCCTGGCGCTGCAGACGCAACTTCAGGCGTCCCTGCAGACGACCTCGATGCTCACCAAGATCAGCCTCGTCAACTATCTCTGACCCGCAGGGTCCCGGCAGCGGGCTCGCCGTTTCGAATCGGTTGCGAGACGCTCGACTCCTGCCCGGGCCGGTATGGCGCAAAGAGGCGACAGGCTCGGGACGATCAGGCGGCGGCCGAGGGAAGTGCCGCGATCTCGAGCTGCTGCAGCTCGAACGCGTGGTCGAGCGCGGTCCGGCCTTGCTCGAGCGCTTGCCGGATCGCGTCCAACGAGAGGCGGTTGGCGAACGGCTTCGTCAGGACATCAACGGCACCCGCCTTCATGGCCCGAACCGTGCGAGGCCCGGAAGCGTCACGTCGAGGACCAGGCGGCTCGGCACAGGCGCGCGCGGATGGGAGCCACGTGATTCGTGTCGGCATGATCGCCGCCACTGCACGAAGCCAAGCAGGCCGCGCACGAATCAACGGACCGACTGACGCGCTTGCCGTCACGGCCACCGACGATCTCATCGCCGAGCTCCCGCACGACGAAAAGTGGGCCGCCGCTTGATTGATGGGCGGGCGTCAGACGCGGCCTGCCAGGCCGGCCGCGAGCTCGCGGTTGATGTTGATCAGGGAGTTGAGCCGCTCGGGCCGCGGATCGGCGATCACCGAGACCGTCTGGCTCATGACGAAGACGCCGAGGTTGGCGACGTTCTGGCGGATCTCGGTCGGCAGCGGATTGTCGTTGCTCATGGCCGAGTCGAGAAAGATCGTCCAGAGCTTGCGGTTGTAGAGGAGCGCCGCATCGAGTTCGGGCTTGGTGCGGTCCCAGCCGTCCACCACGGCCTGCAGGCGCGACGCAGCCTTGAGCAGCAGGTCTGCCTCAAGCTCACGCGGGCTTGCGGTCTGCTTTGCGATCGTTCCGTAAGCCTTGGCCGCGTGTTGCATGTTGGAGAAGCTCCTCCTCGTAGGCGATCAGTTTCTTGGCCTGTTTCAGGGCTTTGTACATTTCGCCCGTTAAGATTAGATTATTGATGCTTTCGATGAGCGGCCAGGTGCTGGGGGCGGCGCGAAGAATATCCCGGATCAGCGTGAAGTAGACTTCATGGTGAACGCGCGGATCCTTGGACGTATACATCAGCTGAACGGCCAGGTAGACGCGCTTGGCCGGGCTGTCGGCGCGCTGGGCCGTCAGAATGTCCTTTTCCCGCAGGATCGGGGTCTCGCCTTCGATCAAGAGCCTTGCCCGTTGATCCGCATTGGTGACAACGCAGTCGCCGATGATGATGCGTTCGCCCGGTTTCAGTTCGACCTTGAGCGCCATGATGTTCTCCGCAGCGGGAAAGCGGTCATCGTTCTCGACCGTGGTTAACACCCGGTAAATCGGCGGCCGCGCCCTCGGAGACAATCAGCCGAACAGCCGCAGGACCGCCTGGCTTGCCTGGTTGGCGAGCGAGAGCGCGGTGGTGGAGAGCTGCTGGCGGGTCTGCAGGGCCAGCATGTTGGCGCCTTCCTCGTTGGTGTCGGCGAGCACGAGGCTGTCGGCACCGGTCTGCAGCGTGTTGATCAGGTTCTTGGTGAAGTCCTGACGGGTCTGCACGACCGTGACGTTCGAGCCGAAGTTCGACGCCTGGGTGCGCAGCGTGCTCAAGGCCGTGTCGAGCGAAGCCAAGGTCGCGTCGACCGTGGCGTTGCTCTGGAAGCCATTGCCGCTGATGGCGGCGAGGCCGAGGCCGGCCGAGTCGAACGTCACGCCGGAGATGTTCAGGAAGCTCGTGCCTTTCTCGTTGAACACGACCTTCAAATCGTCGCCGTACAGGAGGTCGATGCCGTTGTAGGACGAGTCCTTGGCGAGCTGGTCGATCTGCGCGAGCAGGGCGTTGTACTGCGTCTGCAGGTTCGCGCGCGTCGGGTCCGGCGCGATGGCATTGGCCGTGCCGGTCGTGGTGCCGTTGGTGATGTTGCCGCCGAGGACGGCACCGGCGGTGCCGGCGATCGTCAGCGAGTTCTGCGTGCCGGTGGTGCCGGCGACCGTCAGCGTCAGGTTCTGGTTCGAACCGTTGGTGGTCAGGCTCGCCGAGACGTTGCTGCCGTTGAGGGCCGCCTGCAGGTCGGCGAAGGTCGACACCTGGTCGGGCGCATTGCCAAACGTGATATTGACCGGCGTGCCGCCGTTGGCGGTCAGCGTCAGGGTCGTGCCGGCCAAGCCGCTGACGCGGTCGAGCAGGTTGGTCGAGTCGATCGTCCGGTCGTTGGCGGGGCTGGCGCTGCCGGTGGTGAGGCCGGCGGACTGCGCCGTGGCGCTGCCGAGGACGGTCGTGTCGGTGTCGCTGTCGAGGTCGTCGATCTTGAGGAAACCGCCCGAGATCGAGACCGAGACGTGACCGTTGGTGTTGGCGTTGCTGGTGATGGCCGCGTTGATCGCGTCACGGGTGGCGGTGACGTCGGCGCCGGAGGCGACGGCGGCATGCAGGTTGTAGGTGGTGCCGCTGACGGTGACATTGAGGTCGATCGTGCCGTTGGCGGTGGGCGTCGTGAACGCGCTTGCCGTGAACGTACCCTGCGTTTCGGTCACGTCCACCGAGCCGGTGGCGGCGATCGCCTGATAGGTTTGCTGCGGCTGTGTCACCTGGCGGGCCTGGTTGGCGATCGATTTCGCCGACTCGACCAGCTTGGTGAGCGAGGTGATGCCCTGGTTCGCGGCCTCGAGGGTCTTCTGCGCCTGCCCGATGGCGTCGAGCAGCGCGTTGAGGTCGCTGGCGCGGTTCTGCAGGCCCTGGGAGGTGAAGTAGTTGGTCGGGTTGTCGAGGGCCGAGTTGACCTTCTTGCCCGTGGCGAGCCGATTCTGAGTGGTGCTCATCAGATCGGCGGTGTTCTGCAGAGCCAGGAGGTTCTGCCGCACGCCGGGCGTAAGGACGATGTCACTCATAGCCGCGATCCCTCGATGAATTTGGCGAACAGGGCTGTCCGAAACGGTCGCGGCGATAATGGTCGATTAACCCTAATGGTCGGTAAAGAAGAGCCTAAGAAATCGTTAAAGGGGGGGCGAAGTCGCAGCGCCGCACCGGTCGCGGACACGCCGGCGCAAAAACAAAACGGCGGGGCAGTGCCCCGCCGTTTCCCGGATCGACCGGAGGCCGGTGATCAGAACAACCGCAGCACGGCCTGATTGGCCTGGTTGGCCAGCGACAGGGCCGTCGTCGAGAGCTGCTGGCGGGTCTGCAGGGCCAGCATGTTGGCGCCCTCTTCGTTGGTGTCGGCGAGCACGAGGCTGTCGGCACCGGTCTGCAGCGTGTTGATCAGGTTCTTGGTGAAGTCCTGACGGGTCTGCACG
>CAZIGW010000009.1:0-7644 GCA_964538565.1 uncultured Hyphomicrobiales bacterium
GGGCATCATTCTCGCAGGGGGAAGTGGCAGCCGCCTTTGGCCGCTGACGGTATCGACCTGCAAGCAACTGCTGCCCGTCTACGACAAGCCCATGATCTACTACCCGCTCACGACCCTCATGCTGGCGGGTATCCGTGAGATCCTCATCATCACCACGCCCTCCGATCGGCAACGATTTGAGACGCTCCTCGGCGACGGTTCCGGCTGGGGCATCGAAATTCAGTATGCCGAACAAGCCCGCCCTGATGGCATCGCGCAGGCGCTGTTGATCGGTGCGCAGTTCATCGATGGTCGCGACTGTGCCGTGATCCTCGGCGACAACATTTTTTATGGCGCCGGGCTCACCGAGCAGCTGCAGCGCGCCAACCACACCGAGTCCGGCGCCGTCATCTTCGCGTATTGGGTGAACGATCCGGAGCGCTATGGTGTCGTCGAGTTTGACGAGGATGGTCGGCCGCGCAATCTCGTCGAGAAACCGACCGACCCGCGCTCCAATTGGGCGGTGACCGGTCTCTATTTCTACGATTCAGCGGCGGTGGAGATCGCACGCGCGCTCAAGCCGTCTGGCCGCGGTGAGCTGGAGATCACCGACGTCAATCGCGTCTATCTGGAGAAGGGGCGACTCAAGGCGGAGAAGTTCGGCCGCGGCTTTGCGTGGCTCGACGCAGGAACGCATGGCTCGTTGCTGCAGGCCGCCGAATTCATCTGCACCATCGAGGAGCGGCAGGGGCTAAAGATCGGCTGCCCCGAGGAGATCGCCTACCGGATGGGCTACATCGGCGCCGAGGCGCTGGAGCGCCTCGCAGCCGCGTTGCCGAAGACCGACTATGGCGCGTATCTGCAGCGCGTGCTGATCGGTACAGTTTAAGGGGATGGAGAGCCGGTAATGAAGTCAGAAACGTGCCGCATCTGCGGCATGCCCGTGTCTCCATTCATGAGTTTCGGCCGAATGCCGATCGCCAACGGTTTTCTGACTGTCGACGAGATCGCCGACGAATACTTCTTCGAACTCGCGCCCGCGTTTTGCGAGGCCTGCGGCATGCTGCAAATCGCGGAGCAGCCAGCGCCGGAGAAAATGTTTCACGGGCAATACGCATTTTATTCCAGTACCTCCCGCTACATGCAGGCGCATTTCGCGCGCTTCGCAGATAGCGTGATGGAAACGAGGTTGGCCGGCAAGCCGAATGCCTTTGTGGTGGAACTCGGCAGCAACGACGGCATCATGCTGCAGAATTTTCAGCAGAAGGGGATCCGACATCTCGGTGTCGAGCCGTCGACGAACGTCGCCGACGTGGCGCGGTCGAAGGGCATCCAGACGGTGAGTGCTTTCTTCGGCAACGCCCTCGCGCGCAAGATCGTCGCCGAGCACGGCCAGGCCGACGCGATTCTCGCCGCCAATGTCATGTGCCACATACCGGACCTCAACGGCGTGGCCGACGGCGTTGCGTACCTTCTGAAGCCCGACGGCGTGTTCATTTTCGAAGATCCGTACCTCGGCGACATGATCGCCAAGACCTCGTACGACCAGATCTACGACGAGCATGTCTTCATCTTCTCGGTCACGTCGGTCGCGCGGGCCTTCGCGCCGCACGGATTCGAGGTGATCGACGCCGAGTCACAGGTGACCCATGGCGGCTCGATGCGCTACACCTTGGCGCGAACGGGCGCGCACAAGGTCTCCGCCCGCGTGGGCGCGCAGATCGCGAAGGAGCGGGAGCAGGGGCTGGAGCGCACCGAAACGTATCTCGGCTTCAGGCGCAATTGTGAAACGTCGCGCGAGCGGCTGATGGCCGTTCTTAACCGCGCGCGCAAAGACGGCAAGCGTGTCGTCGGGTACGGCGCTACGTCAAAAAGCACCACGGTGACGAACTACTGCGGCATCACGCCGGATCACGTCGCCTTCATCTCCGACACCACACCGATCAAGCAGGGCAAGCTTTCGCCGGGCGCGCATATTCCGGTGAAGCCTTATGCCGAATTCACCCGCGCCTGGCCGGACTACGCGCTGCTATTCGCCTGGAATCATGCGGCGGAAATTCGCGAGAAGGAGACCGCCTTTGTTGCCGCGGGCGGCCGCTGGATCGTCTACGTACCGCAGGTTGGCATCGTCGCATGATCAAGCTCGCGTCGCCGTTCGCGCAGTTCCAGGCGCACGCCGACGAGATCCGCGCAGCCGTGGTGCGGGTTCTGGAGAGCGGTTCCTATATCCTTGGCCGCGAGGTCGAGGAGTTCGAGCGCGCCTTCGCAGCGTTCTGCGGCGTCGGCCAAGCGGTCGGCGTCGGCAATGGCACCGATGCGCTCTCCGTCGCGCTCAGGGCGCTCGATATCGGGCCAGGCGATGAGGTCATCACCGTCGCACACACCGCGACGGCCACTGTCGCCGCGGTCCTGGCAACCGGCGCGACACCGGTCCTGGTGGATATCGATCCTGCGTCATACACGCTCGATCCGGATCGCCTCGCGGCGGCCATCACGTCGCGTTGCAAGGCGATCATCGCCGTTCATCTCTACGGCCAGCCTGCAGACATGGACGCAATCTGCGCCATTGCGCGGCAGAACGGCCTGAAGGTGGTGGAGGATTGCGCGCAAAGTGTGGGCGGCAGCTATCGCGGCCGGACGCTCGGTAGCATCGGCAACGTCGCCTGCTTCAGCTTCTATCCAACCAAGAATCTCGGCGCCATCGGCGACGGCGGTATGATCGTCACGGCCGATCCGGCGCTCGCTGCGCGCATGCGCCGTTTGCGCCAGTATGGCTGGGACGAGGCGCGCGCCACCGAGGAGGCCGGGGTCAATTCGCGACTCGATCCGCTACAGGCAGCGATCCTCGGCGCCAAGCTGCCGTATCTTTCGGCCGATAACGCGCGCCGTGCCGCCATCGCGGCGCGCTATGCGGCGGGGCTGTCCGGGCTGCCGCTTGCGCTTCCGGCCCCGCGCTACGAATGCGCGCATGTCTATCATCTCTATGTCGTCGCCTGCGACGACCGCGACGCCTTGATTGAGCATTTGCGCCGGGCGGGGATTGGCTGCTCGATACACTATCCGGTGCCTGTTCATCTGCAGAAAGGCTACAGGGAACGTGCCCGTATTCCCGCCGAGGGCCTACCGGTAACGGAGCGTGCCGTCCGGCGCATCCTGTCATTGCCGATGTACCCCGAGTTGACAGACGCCGAGGTCGACGCGGTGATCGCGACCGCCCGGGATTTTTACCGCAACTGATGGCCTGGTCTTTTCACGAGGCGGGCTCGTCCGCCACGCAGCGCGGGTGAGCGGGATTGTCGATCGTGCGAAGCGCTGACATCGAGGCACCTTCGGCCAGAGATGCGCGAATGATCGCCCGGCGCTTTTGTGTGCTGGTTAACAGCTCGGACCGGGCGCGAGACGTATTTGAAATTGTCTTCCAGAACGAGGAGATGTGGCGGGACTGCGACTGGCCGCGGTATGTCGGCTTTACCAGCCAGCATTCCGACGTGTATGGATTCAAGGCGGTCGCGGCGAAAGAGGCGGCGGGCTGGCGCGAGCAATTGGCGGCGCAACTCGACAATCTGCCGGCGAACATCGAGTACGTCATGCGGCTGGAAGAGGATTTCCTGCTCCTCTCGCCGGTCGACGGTCGCAAGCTCAACGCCATCGCCGAACTGATGCTCCGGCAAAATCTCGTCTATGTCAGCCTGGTCCGGTTGCCCCGCAGCCTCGTCGGCCGGGCGGCCGAATACCTGCGGCGGAGACTGAGCGTGCAGCCTCTGCGCCGGCTCTCATTCTCCGAGCCCTATTACTGCTCGCTCAACCCGGCCATCTGGAAGCGGAGTTATCTGCGCGATCTGCTGCAGCGGCCGGGAAACGTTTGGGAGTTCGAGCACGTCGTCACTAACGAGCGTCATTACGCGGTCTGGGAGCCGGCATTGCACTACGACGCGCTCGTCGCCAAAGGAAGGTGGCTGCCGCGCGCGAAGCGGCAGTTGGAGCGGCAGGGATTGAGCCTTGCGGGTACGCGACGCGAATTCCAAACGCCCGCTGCGCGCCTGCGCGACCTCCGCCAGAGGTTTGTTTTCGCGGTAGGCGGCTTCCTGAGCCTTCGTCTTCGCAAGAGGCTGAATATGCTGCCGAACCTACCGAAGGATCTCAAAAGAGATCAGTTCGCGCCGGCGCGGAAAGAACAATCGCAATGACTGCGGGCCCATCGAAATTCGATCCGATCTTTGTCCATGCGTCCGCCCGGAGCGGCAGCACTTACGTATTCAGCGTGCTTCGCCGCTACCATTCCTTCGTCTGCTTCAACGAAGCGATCATGGATGGCAAGCGCGATTACGCCAACTTCAAGCGCGCCAGCGAGCGGATCGCGAGTGACGGCGACTCGAAGGGGTGGGACGTCAATCATCATTTCCTTGATCGCGAGGACTACGAAGAGTTCCTCGACGCCTGGGGAGAGGCGATGCATCTCTGCCCGGAGTTTCCGGTGTTTGAAGGCTATCTTCCGCCGAACGCAAACCTCCAGCCGAACCTCATCGCCTATCTCGCGGGACTGGTGCAGTTCGCGCAATCGCGCGGCAAGCGTCCGGTTCTATGCGAGATCAACTCGCGCGGTCGGGCCGGCGCCTTGCGCGATAGGTTCGGCGGCTATCATATTGCGCAATACCGCAACCCACTCAGTCAGTTCGGCTCCTTCATCCGTGCACTGGAGGACGGAGGCACCTGGGGCTTCCTCTCACATCCGGTGACGGAACTCGGCGTCAATCGATCGCACCCACTGTATCAGATCGTGCCGGAGCAATGGCGTGCGCCCGCATTTCCGTGGTGCGCTGACACGCGAGCGCGGCGCTGGGGCTCGGATGCGAGATATATTGCCTTCACGGCCTCGCGCGAACCGGGCTCGGTCGAAAAGTTGTTCCGGTGGCACATGTTCGCCTGGCTGCTGAACAATATAGTGGCGGTGAGCTATTCGAACCTCGCGCTCGATATCGACAAGGTTCATGACGACGCCGGTTATCGCGAGGTCATTTCCGCGGCGCTGGCGGCCGAATTCGGTGCCACGCCCGATTTCAGCGAGATCAGCAAGTTCGAGCGCTATTATGCGTTCGAGTCCTTCGACATGGCGCAGGTCTGCGATCAGGTCGTCTCCGCGGTGACGGTGGCGCGGGACGACGGTCGGCTCGACGCTGCCGTTCGTTCGCTCGGCAAGCATCCGCCGGTTATGACCGCGGCAAAGGCGGCCGACCAACTGATCGGGAAGATCAGCGAATCTCTCTCCTCAATGGCGGCAAGCGCCCGTCAGCGCCGCGTGAAAGCCGGCGACTGGACGGCGCTTGCTGCCAAGCACCGCAAACTTTGGCACGCGCCGGCCGCTCGCTGGATCGCCGAGCGTGTCTATCCGCTGGCCGCGCCGGCGGGGCGGTTCGCACGCCGCGCCGGGCTCTCCATCTAGCGCCGCCCGCATCGACGACACGGTCGCATTATCCATGGCAAACGCCAACGACGTGCTGTGCCGCCTGGTCGATAGTTTGCCATGGGGATTCCGAAAGCTTGCCCGCAGGCTGATCTCGTTTGTCGAATTGCACGGATTGTCCGCGCTGTTCTTCACCAGGCCGACGTTTCGCGGTGTCTATTCGTCCTTCGCTGAAGTGCCAGGTTCGATCGACGTCATCAAGAATGAGCTTGCCTCCGCAGGTGCGGACAATCTTGCGGCCGAGCGTCTGGACCGCGCGACCGGACTGCCGCTGCTCGATCAGCACCGCGAACTGCTACCGGCCACAGTGGCGTTGCTCGCGCAGGGCGGCCGAACGTTCGAAATACTCGACTTCGGCGGCGCCGCGGGCGTCGACTTTCGAAACGTGCTCAACGCTCTGCCGGCTGCGGACATCCATTACAGCGTCGTAGATCTGCCCGAGGTCTGCGACAAGGGCCGCCCGCTCTGGCAGGCAGAGCCGCGCATTTCATTCCGGACGTCGCTTCCGGATCGGGCGCGCTTTGATCTCGTCTACAGCTGGAGCGCGATCCAGTACGTGCCCGAGCCGCTCGATGTACTCCGTAAATTCACAGAATATATGCCGCGTGCGATCCTGCTCGTCGGATCGCCGTTTACGGCCGGCAGGGCGTTCGTACGCGAGCAGCTCAATCGGTCTAGGCCGTTCCCGCAATGGGTTCTCAGCCTCCCGGTGGTAAGGGATACACTCGCGTCGCGTGGCTACCGGCTGGCACTGCATGCGGTGCACGAGCACGACTACAATGTCGACGGTTATGCGGCCGAGTTTCGTGTGCCGAACAGCGCGAGCCTCCTGTTCCTCTCGGCGGCCGAACGTGTCATCCCGGACTGATCAATTCTTTCGATGTGGCAAAGCCATGCTGAGAAGCCTGCTCGCTGAGCTCATCCCGCCGATCCTGATGCGGCCGGCGCAGCGGGCTTGGCGCGTCGTCCTCGGGCTTGGCTGGACCAATTTCTACGGCGCCTGGCCGCGGCTCGCCGATGTACCCGTGACCGAGGAACGGGACGATACCGATCCCTGGGCGCAGACGATCGCGGCAGGCTGGCGGACGAATTTGGAGGCCGCTTCGAGCGTGGTCGGTCGCGATACCGGCGAGCTTATTCTGCCGCTGCTCGCCACGCAGATATCAGATCCGCTGACAGTTCTCGATTTCGGCGGCGGCACCGGCGTGGGTCTGGTGAACATCCGCAGGTTCACCCGGCTTGACCTGTCGCGTCTGCGCTACGTGCTGGTCGAAACGCCAGCGATGTGCCGCGCGGTCCGTGCCGAGATCGAGGCGCGCGGCGGAGAGGTCTCGGAAAGCATCCCGGACGCCTTGCCCGCGCCTCTACTCGTCAATGCGAGCAGTTCGTTGCAATACATTTCCGATTATCGCGCCGTGCTGTCACGCCTCACGCGGCTCGCGCCGAAAGCGCTCGTCGTGTCGCAGACGCCGGTGACGGAGGGGCCTACCTATGCCCGTCAGATATTGAATACGCCGCACAAGAAGATGGCGACCTGGGTCTTCAATCGGGCGGAGTTTGTGGCGGACCTGCGTTCGCTTGGCTACGGCCTGGCCTTTTCTGTCGACCACGACCTTCCGCTGACGCATCATCGTGCGCCTGGCCCGTCGGTCATGGCCAGCATGGTCTTCCTTCCAGCTTCATGACCATGTCGGAGCCACGGCTGACAGTGGTCATGCCGATGAAGGGGCGGCGGCTCTTTACGTTCCGCTTCCTGTCGTACGCGAATGAACTGCGGCTGCCGTATCGCTTCCTGATCGCCGATGGGCTGGTCGACGAGGCGGTCGCGCAATCGCTTGAGAATTCGCGCGTCCAGTTTCCCAATATCGACGTCGAATACATCCGTTACCCGAACGACACGAGCTTCAGCCGTTATTTTGCGAAGATGTCGGACGCGGTACAGCACGTACGCACGCCCTACGTCATGCACGCGGACAATGACGACTTTCTGGGCTCCCACGGAATCGAGAAGGCGATCGATTTCCTCGAGGCGCATTCCGATTATGTCTGCGCGCGCGGGCATCAGGTTACCTTTACTGTGTACTCGCGCGTGGGCGGCTCGCCCGGCAGCAACGCCGGGCGCAACAACCACTTGTATTGGGACAACGAATTACTAGACGTGAATGCGTCGTCCGCCAACGAACGCTTGCGGCAGGCAGGGCTCT
>CAZIGW010000010.1:0-48077 GCA_964538565.1 uncultured Hyphomicrobiales bacterium
ACGAGCCCGAGCACGAGCGGCGCCGGGTCGAGGCGGAACTTGAGCAACGCGTAGCCGAGCACGCCCATGATCAGCATGATCCAGACGTCGATCACCGAGTTGTTGACCTCGTAGACGCCGATCACGCAGAACATGATGACGAGCGGATAGAGATAGGCGTAGGGGATCCGCAGCACGTTCACGAACAGGCCGACGAGCGGCAGGTTGAGCGCGAGCAGCATCACGTTGCCCACGTACATGGCGGCGACGAAGCCCCAGAAGACGTCGGGATGCTCGTTGACGAGCGTCGGGCCGGGCGGAATCCCGTGCACCAGCAACGCCGCCATCAGCACCGCGGTGATCGGCCCGGTCGGGAGTCCGAGCGCGAGCATCGGCACGAAGGCGCCGGTCGAGGCGGCGTTGTTGGCCGACTCGGGGCCGGCCAGGCCGGCGACGGCACCCTTCCCGAACTCCTCCGGATGTTTCGAGAACCGGCGCTCGATCGCGTAAGAGAGAAAGCTCGAGATGATGTGTGCGGAGCCGGGCGTGAGCCCGATGAGGAAGCCGAGGATGCTGCCGCGGGCGATCGGCATCGCCGACTGACGCCACTCTTCGCGACTGGGCAGGAGTTCGCGCAGGGGCGGGGTCAGCACCTTGCCGACCACCTTGTCGCTCGGCGTCGAGAGGATCTCGCCGAGCCCGAACAGGCCGACCGCCACCGGCACGATGCCGATGCCGTCGCCGAGTTCGGCGATGTCGAAGCTGTAGCGGAAATGGCCGGTGAGCGTGTCGATGCCGATCGTCCCGAGCAGGAGGCCGATCGCCGCCATCGCCAGCGTGCGCGGCAGCGACGTCGAGGACATGTAGGAGAGAAAAATGAGTCCGAGCACGAGGAGGGCGGTGTATTCCGGCGGCCCGAACCGCAGCGCGAAGGCGGCGAGCGGCGGCGCGATGACGGTGAGCACCACCACGCCGAACGTGCCGGCGATCCACGATCCGACCGCCGCGATGCACAGCGCGGCTCCGGCGCGGCCCTTCTGTGCCATCGCGTAGCCGTCGATGCAGGTCATCACCGAGGAGGCTTCGCCCGGTATGCGCATCAGGATGGAGGTGGTCGAGCCGCCGTACTGTGAGCCGTAGTAGATGCCGGCCAGCATGATGATGGCCTTGGTGGCGTCGAGGCCGAACGTGATCGGCAGCAAGATGCTGATGCCGGACAACGGTCCGATGCCCGGGAGGACGCCGACCAGCGTGCCCACGAGGCAGCCGAGAAATGCGTACCAGAGAATGTCGGGACGAAGAGCGACGGAGAACCCGAGAAAAAGACTGTCGAGGGTGCTTTCCACGGTTCAGAATCCCAGCAGGCCCTGCTCGAGAGGCGATTTGAGAACGACGTCGAACAAGTAATACGTGCCGACGCTCAGACAGATGCTGTAGGCGGCCGCATAGAATAAATTGCGGCGCTCGAAGCAGAGCAGGCTGAAGATGAGCAGCGTCATGGTGATGATGAAGCCGAGCGTGGTGTAGAGCGCGACCGCCACCGCGGTCAGCGACATCACCACGGTTGCGTGCCTGAGATCCTTCCACTCGATCTCGGCGAACGGCGTGCTCTCGCGTGCGCGCAGAACCAGGACGGCGCCGAGCAGGATCATCAGGCCGCAGATGAGCTTCGGCATCATGCCGGAGCCCGGGAACGACCATGTGCCGAACGGCAGGTCGCCGCTGATCGACAGCACGAGAAGGCCGGCGACGACGATCGCGCCGCCGGCCACGTGATCGCTGCGCAGCGTCATGAGGACCGCTCCGAGCCGATCCGGCGGCGCGGCGCGATCATCCCTGGACCTTGCCGATCTGCCGGATTGCCTGTTCGATGCGCCTGGCGTCCGCCGCCCAGAACTTGGCGAACTCCGGCTGGTCCATGTAGTCGAGCTCCTGGCCCAGGTTGGTGAGCGCCGTCTTGAACTGCTCGGTGTGAGCCGCCTTGTCGAGCGCCTCGCGCAGGTACTTGATCACGCTGTCGGGCGTGCCTTTCGGGGCGAAGATGCCGACCCAGAGATAGTATTCGACGTCGTACCCGAGCTCCTTGAGCGTCGGCACGTCGGGCAGGGCCTGCGATCGCTTGCCGCCGAACGAGGCAAGGGCTCGCGCCTTGCCGGCCTTGATCTGGGCGATGCACGCGGAGACCGAGGAGGCGAGCACCTGCGAATTGTTGCCGAGCAGCGCGGTGAGGGCAGGTCCGCCGCCGGTCGTCGGCAGGTGACGCAGCTTCAAGTCGCCGGCGGCCTTCATGAACAGGGCCATCGGGATGTGAAGCGCGCCGTACAGGCCGGAGGAGCTGAAGATGATCTGGTCGGGACGCTTTTTCGCGTCGTCGATGAATTCCTTCAGGTTCTTGTACGGCTGCTTGTCGTTGACGATGATGACGCACGGATCGGCGACGAAGCGCGCGATCGGAATGAAATCCGCGGTGGTGAACTTCGGCTGCCGGCCGAACAGGCGGTCGACCTCCGCGAAGCCGGAAATCGAGGTGATGTGGGACAGGAGCGTGTAGCCGTCGGGCTTGGCGCTCGCAGCGACTTGCGCGCCGACCGCGCCCGCCGCGCCCGCCTTCGTCTCGATCACCACGGCCTGCTTGACCAGTGGCTCGAGGGCGGCGGCGAGCGGACGCGTCACCACGTCCGAAGCCCCGCCGGGCGGGAACGGATTGATGATGGTGATGGGATGCGAAGGATAATCGTCGGCGAACGCCGGCCTGAGCATGAGGCCGGCGGTTGCTGCGGCGGAGCCGGCGACGAAGCTGCGTCTATCCACTTGATCCTCCCATGGTCGAGACCGGATTCGCTGAGGCCGGCCTTGTTCTTGAAGCGCGCGGATGCGGTTCCCCGCGCGGCCCGTGTCGGCCGGCACGGATGCTACCGAGGGCCGATGGGCGGAGCAACCTTCCATCCGGCCGCGGGCGCGTCCGGCGCGGATTCGCCCGAATTCGTCGATTTGAGCGCTCGGCTGATCCAAATCCGGGAGACGGCGCCAGCTTTTCTTTCCCGGCCCTGCATGCGCCGGCGCCGCACCGGGCCGGCGAGGCCGCCGAGTGTCGCGCGGGCCGCTATTGGCCCGGGCCGTCGATGATCGCGACCGCGCGCGTCCACCCGGCCGAGGCGGCGCGGATCTTGACCGGAAAGCAGCTCACCAGAAAGCCGCTGTCGGGGAGCGATTCGAGGTTCTGCAGCTTCTCCAGATGACAATAACCGATCTCGCGGCCGGCCTTGTGGCCTTCCCAGATCAGGCTCGCGTCGCCCGTCGCGAGATATTTCGCCCGCGTGTGAACAAACGGAGCGTCCCAGCTCCAGCCGTCGGTGCCGGTGACGCGCACGCCGCGCTCGAGCAGGTAGAGCGTCGCCTCGCGTCCCATGCCGCAGCCGCTCGCCACGTAGCCGTCCGGGAAGTGGCGGAAGTCGAGCTTCACGCCAGGCTGGAAGCACCACTCGATCGGCACCTCGTCGATGGTGATGGCGCGCTGCCCGCCGTCCATCGTCGAGGCGAAGTGATACGGAGCGTCGAGGTGCGTGCCGTTGTGTGTCGAGAGCCGGATCCACTCGATCGCCCAGCCTTCGGCGTCGGGCAGGTCGTGCGGGCGCAGGCCCGGGAAGAACTGGCAGATGTCCGCCGCCGTCTGCGCGTGCGTCCGGTAGTCGATCCTGGGCCCGTAGCCGGGCGGATCGGCCGGCACGTCGTTTTCGATCGGAGCGGAGAGGTCGATGAGCCGGCGCGGCATGCCGTGATCCGGTCAGCGCGTTGCGTTTGCCGGCAGGTCGGAGGCCATGATCGGGGCCTTGCGGTCCGTCGCCTCGGCGGCCGCGAAGTTGAGCTCGATCTTCACGCCGTTCGGATCGAACAGGAACAATTGGTAGAGCCCCTGGTCGTTGACCCGGCGTTCCTTGAACGCGATGCCGAGGCGCTGCAGGTGGGCGATCATGTCGTCGAGGCCGGTCGCCCGGAACGCCACGTGGTCGATGACTCCCGAGCCCTGGGTGGCCTGCGACTCCTGGCCCAGGTAGGTCATGCGGTTTTCCGAGACATTCGCGCCGCCCTGGGTGAGATGCAGCACGTCGCGCTCGCCGACATAGAGCCAATAGACCGGAAACCTGAAGTCGGGGTGCGGGCCCACCTTCATTCCCAGGACCTTGACGTACCAGTCCTTGGTCGCCTCGATGTCTTCCGATTGGATGAGGAAATGTTCCATATGGACGAGGGGCATGGCTGGCTCCATTCACGTCGCCGAACGGGCGAATGCACGATGGCCGGACTCCCGGGAAGCCGCCCGTTGCTTGCCATTCGCTCGCACCGGTCCACTTTTGCGCATGATGCACTAGACTGAGCCTGAAATCCCGTCTCGAAGACGATCGGGACACACGCAGGAGACGCCTCGAATGCCAGCCTATTGGGTCGCCCGTTCGCGCATCGTCGATCCGGTCGAGTACAAGAAGTACACCGACCGGGTGCCGGCCATCATCGCCAAGTACGGCGGCAAGGTGCTGGCGCGCGGCGGGCGCTACCAGATCATGGAAGGGCCCGACACGTTTCACCGCTTCGTGGTGATCGAATTCCCGACGTTCGAGCAGGGCGTTGCCTGCTTTACCTCGCCTGAATACAACGAGGCGGCCGCCTTCCGGCGCAACGGCGCCGGCGAGGTCGAAACCATCATGGTGGATGGCGGGGACGCGACGAAATAGGCCGACGGATCGGCCAAAATCGGCTCTGGCCTCGGACGAAAGAAGTGGCATAGGATTGCAATCCAAGAACAAGAACATGCTGCGCAATTGGGAGGATGAATGATGCTTCGGTATGTGAAGCGTTTGGCTATGGTATCGTTCGCCGCTGCGGCCTCGGTCGCCTTCGCGGCCGGCGCCTCGGCCCAGTCGGGCGAGCCGATCAAGATCGGCTTCAGCATGGCGCAGACCGGCGGACTGGCCGCCAACGGCAAATCGGCGCTGCTCGCGCAAAAGATCTGGGAAGAGGACGTGAATTCGAAGGGCGGGCTGCTCGGCCGCCCGGTGAAGCTCATCTACTACGACGATCAGAGCAACCCGTCGACGGTGCCGTCGATCTACACGAAGCTGCTCGACGTCGACAAGGTCGACCTGGTGATCGGCGGCTACGCCACCGCGATGCTGGCGCCCGCGATGCCGGTGATCATGCAGCACAACAAGGTGTTCATCGGGTTGCTCGGTCTCGCGGTGAACAGCGAGTTCAACTATCCGAACTACTTCGCCATGATCCCGTCGGGTCCCGACCCGAAGCCGGCGTTCACCAAGGGCTTCTTCGACACCGCGATGGCGCAGAACCCGAAGCCGACGACGGTCGCGATCGTCGCCGCCGACCAGGAGTTCTCGCGCAACGCCTCCGACGGCGCGCGGGTGAACGCCAAGGCGGCCGGGCTCAAGATCGTCTACGACAAGACCTATCCGCCGTCGACGACTGACTTCGGTCCGATCGTGCGCGCCATCCAGGCCACCAATCCCGACCTCGTGGTGGTCTGCTCCTATCCGCCGGATTCGGTCGGCATGGCCCGCGCCGTCAACGAGATCGGCTTCAAACCGAAGATGATCGGCGGCGCGATGGTCGGCCTGCAGTCGACCTCGATCAAGACGCAGCTCGGCCCGGTCCTCAACGGCTGGGTCAACTACGACTTCTGGCTGCCGGTGCCGAAAATGCAGTTCCCCGGCGTCAACGACCTGATGAAGAAATATCAGGAGCGGGCGAAGGCCGAAGGCGTCGATCCGCTCGGCTACTACATGGCGCCGTGGGGCTACGCCCAGCTCCAGGTCCTCGGAGACGCGATCACCGCCACCAAGAGCCTCGACGATCAGAAGATCGCCGACTACATCCGCGCCAACACGTTCAAGACCGTGCTCGGCGACGTGAAGTTCGGCGCCAAGGGCGAGTGGGCGCAATCGCGCGTGCTGCAGATCCAGTTCCACGACATCAAGGGGAACGACGTCGAACAGTTCCGCGAGATGAACACGCAGACGGTGCTGACGCCGGCGGAATACAAGTCCGGCAACGTCATCTATCCGTTCGAAAGAGCCAAGCACTGAACCGGATCGGGACCGGAAGCGCCGCGCCGCCGCCGCGCGGCGCCTTGCTTTTCGCGGCGTCGATCCGCCGCCGTCGCGCCCTGGCCGCCGGACGGCGAGCCGATAGCCGCTTCGCTTGAAAACGCTTCAGATGCCGAGATAGAACTTACGGATCAGGTCGTTGTTGTTGAGCTCGTCGGCCGAGCGGCCCTCGAACGCGATCTTCCCGTGCACGATGACGTAGCCGCGGTCGGCGATGCGCAGCGCCTGCGGGAAGTTCTGTTCGGCCATGAGGACGGTGAGACGATATTCGTCCTTGAGCTCCTTGATCTTGTCGATCGTGCGGCTGACCAGCACCGGGGCGAGACCGACGGAGGGCTCGTCGACGAGCAGGATGCGCGGTTCGAGCATGAGCGCGCGGGCGAGCGCCAGCATCTGCTGTTCGCCGCCGCTCATGCTGCCGGCGAGCTGGTTGCGCCGCTCGGCAAGGCGCGGAAACGCTTCGAAGCAGAAGTCGATGTTCTTCTTGATCTGCGCCCGCGCCTTCGGGCGGAAGGCGCCAAGCATCAAGTTTTCCTCGACGGTGAGGCGTGGGAACAGGCGGCGGCCTTCCGGCACCAGCGCGATGCCGAGATCGACGATCTCCTCCGTGGTGCGACCGACGAGATCGTGCCGTACGCCGTCAATCTCGGCGACGATGCGTCCGCCGCTCGGGCGCACGATCCCCATGATGCTTTTCATGAGGGTGCTCTTGCCGTTGCCGTTGGTGCCGAGCAGCACCACGGTCTCGCCGCCGTTCACGGTAAGCGAAACGTCCTCCAGCGCGCGCACGGCGCCGTACGCGGCATCGACGCGCTCGATGGTGATGCTGCTACTGGCCAAGGTAAGCCCTCTCCACCTCGGGATCGCGGATGACCTCGTCGGGACGGCCGTCGGCGATCTTGCGGCCTGATACGAGCACGACGAGCCGCTGCGAAAAGCTCATGACCGCGCGCATGATGTGCTCGATCAGGATGACGGTGATGCCGCGCTCGTTGAGGCGGACCAGGAGCGCGAGGATGTCCGTCACCTCGACGTGCGACAGGCCGGCCATCGCCTCGTCGGCGATGAGCAGCTTCGGCTCCGCCGCCATGGCGCGGGCGAGCTCGAGCTTGCGCATGTCGACCTGCGTCAGGTCGCCGGGATATTTCGCTGCGTGGTCGGCGAGCCCGACGAGACCGAGAAGCTCGCCGCAACGGTCCCTGATTTCGCCCGGCGCGAGGCGGGGACCCGGTCGGGCGTTGACCGTATAGAGCAGCGGCACCCGTACGTTGTCGGCGACCGTCATGCTGGAGAACGGGCGCGGAAGCTGGAAGCTGCGCGCCAGCCCGAGCCGCGTGCGCGCGTGCGCGGTCAGCCCTTCGAGGCTGCGGCCCTCGAATCGCACGCTGCCGGTCTCGTTGACCAGGGTGCCGGCGAGGCAATTCACGAGCGTGCTCTTGCCCGAGCCGTTCGGCCCGATGAGGCCGACGCGCTCGCCCGGCGCGACCGTCAGGTCGATTCCGTCGAGTGCGACGAAACCGCCGAACCTCTTGCCGAGTCCTTCAACTTCGAGAAGTTGTGCGGCCATGAGAGTTTCTTCTCAGAGTGCTTCTTGCGAAGATAGGCCTCCACGAGGCCGACGATGCCCTTCGGGGCGATGATCACGAAGGCGACGAGCAGGATTCCGACCAGCAGCAGGTTGACCGCGGACGAGATCGTCACGTTCGCGATCTGCTGCAGGGTGCCGAGCAGCAGCGCTCCGATCAACGGTCCGATCCAGGTCGTGGTTCCGCCGATCATCGGCATGGCGATCGAATTGACCGCGTAGGGCAGGCCGAAGGCCGACGAAGGCTCGAGATAGCCGATGTAGTAGGGAAACGGCGCGCCCGCCATGCCCATGAAGGCGCCCGACAGCGTCGTCGCGATCAGTTTGAGCTTGAGGGTCGGCACGCCGGAGGCTTCCGCCGCCAGTTCGTCGTCGCGGATGCTGCTGAAGCCATAACCGAGCCGCGACCGTTCGATGGTGCGCGCAGTCGTCACCACGATGACGGCGAGCACCAGCATGATCAGGAACAGGTACTGCACGTAGCTGCCGATGACCGCGATCTCGCGCGGCCGCACCACGTAGGCGCCGCGCGAGCCGCCGACGAGATCCCAGTTGACCACCAGGGTCTGCAGCACCACGGCGAGCGCGAGCGTGGCGATGGCGAAGAACGCGCCGCGCAGACGCAGGGTGAGATAGCCGGTTCCGAGCCCGATCAGGCCGGAGACGATCGCGGCGATGACGACCAGCGCCGGAATCGGCAGCGGATACATCTTGTGGAAGAACACCGAGGTGTAGGCGCCGACCGCGAAGAACGCGGCCGTGCCGAAGTTCACGTAGCCGGTATAGCCGCCGAGAATGTTCCAGGCCGTCGCCAGCACGACGAACTGCAGGATCGTGTAGCCGGCGAAGAACACGTAGTCGTTGCCGAACGAACGCGCGACGGCGAACACGGCGGCCGCAACCACGGTGGCAAACAGCAGGAAGGTCGAGGTTCGCATCGTCACCGTCCCAAGAGGCCGGCGGGCCGGACCGCGAGCGTGAGCAACAGCAGGCCGAAGCTCACGGCGGGCGCCCACGACGGACCGTAGAAGGTGGCGGTGAAGCTCTCGACCACCCCGAGCAGCATCGCGCCGATCAGGGTACCCGGCAGGCTGCCGAGTCCGCCGAGCACGCAGATGGCGAACACGCGGCCGATGTACTCACGCCCGATCGACGGCTCGACCGGTTGAATGACGATCAGGAACGCGCCCGCCATCGCGGCGGTGGCGATCGAGATCGCGAACGCTCGGCGTTTGATGCGGACCGGATCGGCCGCCATGAGCCGCAGCGCCAGCTCGTCTTGCGAGACTGCCATGATGGCGCGCCCCATGAACGTGCGCGTCAGGAAGAGCTGAAGCACCGCCAGCACCAGGAGCGACACGAGGCAGGGAATCAGCATGCGCATCGGCAGATCGATGAAGCCGATGTGCCACGTGCGGTCGGTGTAGAAGGTCTGCACATAGCGGTAGTCGACGCCGAACACGAGGATGAGCGCGACCTCGGTGATGAACAGGAGGCCGAAGAAGAACGCGAGGCTGCGCAGCCGCTCGTGCCCGCGCTTCTCGAACGAGACGTAGTAGACCTGATAGACGCCTGCGCCGAGCGCGTAGAACACGGGCAGGACCAGGACGCCGAGAACGATCGGGTCGATGCCGAACAGCCCGTTCAGATAGAACGCCGCGTACGAGCCGAGAATGATGAATGCCGGGTGGGCGATGTTGACGATGTCGAGAATCCCGAACGAGATCGAAATGCCGACCGTGACGGCGGCGTAGAAGCCGCCGAGCAGCAGGCCGGCGATCAACGCGTTGAGGATGAGATCGTACGGAACGGACATGCGCGCTTCGATCCGGAGCCTCAGCCTACGGGCAACTTGGCATGCCTCATCACGGATCCGGGCGCTGCCATCGTCGCATGGCCCGTTCGCGTGCCGCCGTGGGCCGCGCGCTCAGCACACTGTATCCGGACATGCGTCCCCCCCCGAGTCGTCCTGTTGTGCGGACGTTCGGCCGGCAGTTTGCAAGAAGCGGGGCGGCTTGGCTAGACCAAACCTCGGGGTCGGGGCAGCTCCCGCGCACGGCCGGCTTCCGTCAGGCGAGCCGGGCCGCGGCGGGTCACGTCGTCACGCGGCGGCACGCCGCACCGTTTCCGGAATGGGCAGCGGCCGATTGGCGCTCTGCAGAAATTCGACCGTCATGAACACGAGATCGGCGTCGCCGATGTTCTCGAGGTCATGCACCTTGAACTTGCCGGGCCCGTAGGTCTCGTGCCGGGTCTCGCCCGGCTGATAGGTGTATTCGACCGTCGTGCCGTCCATCAGGTGCTGGCGGCCGTGGCCGCCGCTCACCGATGTCCAGAAATAGTCGAGCACGTGGCGGTGAAAGCCGATCCGCTCGCCTGGCTTCAGGCGGATCATCCACACCCGCACCTTGTCGTTCTCGGAGAGGAGTTCGCTGCCGACGCAGGCGTTCGGCTGACGGCTTTCCTGCTCGAATTCCTCGACAAGCCACTTCGGCCATTCCGCCTTCTCGGTGCTGAGCGCCGGCTTGTCCATCATGGTCATCGCGTTCGCCATGGCATTCCTCCGCTTTCCGGAGCCACTATACTCGGTCTCGGCCGGGAAAAGCGATGGAGGAATTGGTGGCGGGCGAAAGGGGGCGCGCGGTGGTCGTCGGGGGCTCTCTGAGCGGGCTCTTCGCTGCCCTGCTCCTGCGACGGCATGGCTGGAGCGTCGACATCTACGAGCGGGTGGAGGCGGAACTCGCCGGCCGCGGAGCCGGCATCGTCACCCACCGGCTGGTGTGGGACGCACTCGACGCGCTCGGGATCGAATGGCGGATGGAACTCGGCGTCACGGTGTCGACGCGCCGCATGTTCGGCCTCGACGGCCGCCTGACGCTCGAGCATCCGTGCCGGCAGACGTTCACCGCCTGGGACCGCCTCTACGCGATGCTGCGTGGCGCATTCCCGTCGGAGCACTACCACCGCGGCCGGGAGCTCGTCCGCATCGAAGAGGCGGGCGCTCGCGTCGTCGCGCATTTCGCCGACGGCACGACCGCGGAGGGCGACCTGCTCGTCGGCGCGGACGGGCTGCGTTCGAGCGTGCGCGCGCAGTTCCTGCCCGAAGTCGTGCCACTCTATGTGGGCTACGTCGCCTGGCGCGGGCTGGTTCCGGAGAGCAGCTTCCCCCCGGCGCTGCACCGCGAACTGTTCGAATATCTCGCCTTCTGCCTGCCGCCCGGCGAGCAGATGCTGGGCTACCCGGTCGCCGGCCCCAACAACGATCTGCGCGCCGGGCATCGCCGCTACAACTTCGTCTGGTACCGGCCGGCCGACGAGCGCGAGCTCGACCGCCTGCTGACCGACGAGGCTGGCCATGCCCATGTCATCTCGATCCCGCCGCCGCTGATCGCGGCCGCGGTCATCGCCGCAATGCGCGCCGCGGCCGAACGCGTGCTGGCGCCGCAGTTCCGCGACCTGATGCGGCTCGCGGAACAGCCGTTCCTGCAGCCGATCTACGACATCGAGTCGCCGCGCATGGCGTTCGGCCGCTCGGTGCTCATCGGCGACGCGGCGTTCGTGGCGCGCCCGCATGTCGGCGCCGGCGTCGCCAAGGCGGCGCAGGACGCGCTCACGCTCGTCGAATGCCTTGAGGCCGGCGGGAAGATCGAAGCCGCGCTCGCGCGGTTCGAACGCGAGCGCACCGGCGTCGGCCGCCGCATCATCGCGCACGCGCGCCACCTCGGCGCCTACATGCAGCCGCGCCAGGCGACGAGCGAGGAGCGGCGCATGGCGGAAATCCACCGCTCGCCCGAGGCGGTGCTGACGGAAACCGCCGTGCTCGATTTCTTAGAGGCCTAGCAGCTTCCGGGCGTTGCCGCCGGCGATCGCCGCGACCGTGGGCGGATCGAACTGATCGACCGAGGCGACATGCCCGATCGGATCGTAGTCGGCCATGTCGTAGGGATAGTCGGTTCCCATCAGCACGTGGTCGACCCCGAACGTGCCGACCAGCGCCTGCAGCTGCTGCGGCGTGAACACGACGGAATCGAAGTAGATCTTGCGCAGATAGCTGGTCGGCGGGTGAGGCAGCTCCGCCTGGCAGTCGGAGCGCGCGCCCCAGGCGTGGTCGATGCGGCCCCAATAGGCACCGAGATAGCCGCCGCCGTGCACGGCGAGAATCTTCAGGCGCGGATGACGCTCGAGCACGCCGTCGAAGATCAGGTAGTGCAGCGCGATCGTGGTTTCGAGCGGATTGCCGATCACGTTGTTGAAATAGAAACGGGAGAGCCGCTGCGCCTCGGTGAAGCCGTTGGGATGCAGCAGCACGAGCGCGCCGAGCTCCTCGGCCTTCTTCCAGAACGGCGCGAAGGCGGGGTCCGACAATTCCTTGCCGGCGACATTGGTGAGGATCTCGACGCCCTTGAACTTGAGCGACGTCATGCAGCGCTCGAGCTCCTTCGCGGCCTCCGCGCCGTCCGCCAGCGGCACGCTGCCGAGCGCCACGAAGCGGTCCGGCCGGCGCGCGACGTATTCGGCAATTCCGTCGTTGAGCACGCGGGTCGCCGGGACCGCGATGTCGAGCGGCACCGTGTAGTAGCACTGCGGCGGCGGCGGCATGACGAGCTGGACGTCGATCCCCATGGCGTCGAGATCGGCGAGTCGCTCGTCGTATTCGGTCATGCGCGAGCGCCGGTCGGTCTCCTGCTGCTGGCCGATCGCCTTGGTGTCGGGCGTGGCGAAATGGGCGAGCGGGATGGTCGAGAGGTCGAGATGCCCCTGCACGAGCGCCGCCGCCTGCGGCACCGCCACGTGCGAATGGATGTCCACGGTGGTGCTCTGGGGGCGCAGCTCGCGTCCGCTCTTCACCTGCTTGCGCGCAGCCGTCGGTCCGTAGCGGTTCCAGTTCTTCGCCATGTCGATTCCTGCATTTTGAAGCGAAGGCGTCAGAAGACGCCGAGATGCTGCGAGACGATGGCATCGTCCATCTTGATCCGGTCGGCCGCGCCCTGATAGACCACGGCCCCGGTGTTGATGATGACGATGTCGTCGGCAAGCTCGAGGGTGAGCTTGATGTTCTGCTCGACGAGGACGATCGACAGCCCGTCGGCCTTGAGCCGCGCGATGGTGCGGCCCACCTCGGCGACGATCTGCGGCGCGAGCCCCTCGGAAGGCTCGTCCATCAGGAGCACGCGCGGGTTTCCCATCAGGGCGCGGCCGATCGCCAGCATCTGCTGTTCGCCGCCGGAGAGCAGCGAGGCCATCTGGTTGCGCCGCTCGGAGAGGCGCGGAAAGGTCTCGAACACGCGCTCGATCGTCCACGGCCGGCGCCCGTCGACCGGCCGGCGCCCCGCCACGACGAGATTCTCGCGCACCGTGAGGCTCTTGAAGATGCGGCGGCCCTGCGGCACGAGGGCGACCCCGTGCGCGGCGATCTCCTCGGGCGGCGATTTCGTCACCGGAGCGCCGAACACCTCGACCGTTCCGGCGCGCGGCGGCAGGAGTCCGACCGTGACGTTCATGCAGGTCGACTTGCCGGCGCCGTTGCGGCCGAGCAGGCCGAGCAGGCGGCCCTCGCCGAGATCGAACGAGACCTTCTGCAGCACGTGGCTGTCGCCGTAGAAGGCGTCGATGTCGCTCAAACGCAGGGCGCTAGTCGCCAAGGTAGACCTCTCGGGTGCGTGGGTTGCCGACGACCTCCGCGCGGGTTCCTTCCACGATCACCTCGCCGAAATGCAGCAGCGTGATGCGGTCGGCAAAATCGAGCGCGACGTCCATGTTGTGCTCGATCATCACGATTGTCACGTCGCGCGGGATGGTATTGAGCAGGTGGCGCACGTCGCGGCGCTCGTCGATCGACAGGCCGGCGAACGGCTCGTCGAGCAGCAGCACCTTGGGCTGCTGCGCGAGCGCCATGGCGATCTCGACGCGGCGGCGCTCGCCGTAGGACGTCTGCGAGACCGGGCGCTCGGCGATGTCGCCGAGCCCGACCTGGGTGAGAACATCGTGCGCGCGCGCCATCAGGTCGTGCTGCCGGTCGAGATCCGTCAGCGGGTTCCAGCGCCGCGGCGAGAGGCCGAGCAGAGACAGCACGACGTTGCGCATGATGGTGTCGTGCGCGAACAGCGTGATGATCTGATAGGTCCGCGCCATGCCGAGGTGCGCGCGCTTGCGGCTCGGAAGGGACGTGATGTCATGATCGAAGAACAGGATCGAGCCGCTGTCCGGCGTGATCTCGCCGGTGATGAGGTTGAAAAGCGTGGTCTTGCCGGCCCCGTTCGGTCCGATGATCAGGCGCCGCTCGCCGGGCTCGACCGTGAAGCTGACGTTGGCGGTGACCCGCAGGCCGCCGAACGACTTGGAGAGCTCGTTGATGCGCAGCGCAGTCATGGCCTGCGCTCGTCGAGCTTGCCGGTCGCGACCGGGGCGTCCGGCCGCGACCGCAGGTTCTGCCAGATGGCGCGCACGAGCCGCACCGAGCCGGGAACGAGCCCCTCGGGCATGAAGCTGATGATGACGATGAAGATGACCCCGAGCACGAGGTTCCAACGGACGATATAGGCGCTCACCACGTTCTTCATCACCACCACGATGGCGGCGCCGGCGATCGGGCCGAGCAGCGTCGCGGTGCCGCCGGAGATCACCATCAGCAGCACCTCGGCCGAGGTCTGCAGGCTCACCACCTGCGGGCTGATGAACTGGTTGTAGTAGAGATAGAGCAGGCCGGCGATGGCGGTCCAGAAGCCGGACACCAGGAACGCCATGAAACGGATGAGCCAGACGTTGTAGCCGAGCGCGTTCATCCGCCGCGGCTGGTCGCGCGTGCCGCGCACGCTCGCGCCGAACGGGGAGCGCACGAAGATCGCCATCGAGGCGACCGCAATCAGGAAGATCACGAGCGTCGCGTAGAAGAACGCCGTCGGGTCGCTCAGGTCGAGCCCGAACGGCATCGGCCTGCTGTGCACGTTCACGCCGTTGTCGCCGTGGGTCAGGCTCACCCATCGATAGGCGATGCCCCAGAGAATCTGGCCGAGCGCCAGCGTGATCATCAGGAAGCCGATGCCGGTGGCGCGCAGCGCCAACACCGCGAACACCGCGGACGTGGCGAGCGTCACCACGATCGCGCTTGCGCCGGCGGCGGTCTGTCCGTAGCCGGCGGCAAGCAGCAGGGCCGCCGTATAGCCGGCGATGCTGAACAGCCCGGCGTGTCCGAGCGAGACGAGACCGGCGTAGCCGACCAGCACGTTGAGGGCGAGCGCGAAGATCGCCCAGAACAGAATCTGGCTGACGATGTTGATGTAATAGGGATTGCCGATCCACAGCGGCAACGAGAACAGCAGCGCGGCCGCCACGACGATCGCCAGTTGGTTGGGCCGGCTGCGCTTCATGGAACGAATCTGCCGAACAGACCCTGCGGCCGCAGCACGAGCACCAGCAACATGGGCAGGAACAGGATGACGTAGGCGAGGTCTGGAAACATCGCCTGGCCGAAATTGTAGAGGAATCCGATGACGAAACTGCCGACCAGCGCCCCGAGCAGGCTGCCGGTGCCGCCGAGAATGACGGTGATGAGCGCAAGCGGCAGCATGTCGGCGTCAAGTCCCGGGTAGACCGAGAGATAGGGGGCGCCCATCACGCCCGCGAAGGCGGCGAGCGCCGCCCCGAGGCTGAAGATGAGCGTGAACAGCCGCGACACCTTGATGCCGACCACGCGGGCGATCGGCGCGTCGTCGACGCCGGCGCGGATCATGGCGCCGAGCCGCGTCCAGTCGATCATCAGCCAGAGCGCGATCGCGATCGCGACCGCGATGCCGACGATCACCAGGCGATAGATCGGGAAGAACCCGCCGAACACCCGCACGGCGCCGGCCATGCCGGAGGGCGTCGACGGCTGGATCGGATCGCCGCCCCAGGCCATCAGGCAGATGTCGGCGATGATGAAGGAGAACCCGAGCGTAAGCAGCACCTGCGGCAGTTCCTGCCCGGCGAGGCGGCGCAGGAGCAGGCGCTCGATCGCCCCGCCGATCACCGCCATGGCGGCGCCGCTCGCGAGCGCCGCCAGCCAGAAGTTCATGCCGTCGGCGAGGAAGGTCGCGCCGAGATACGCCCCCAGCATGAAGAACGAGCCGTGCATCAGGTTGGGGATGCGCATCAATCCGAAGATCAGCGAAAACCCGGCGGAGAGCAGGAACAGCAATCCGCCGAGCGCAATGCTGTTCACTGCCAGAATCAGCCAAAGGCTCATCTGCGCCTACCTTCGAGCGCCGACCACGGAGCGCCTGTCGCGCAGCTCAGCCGCGGAGATTCTTCGCCGGTGGATAGTCTCGCGAGTACACCGGTTGCGCCAGGAACGCCTTCTCGTCGTATGTCCAGAACTGGCTGACGTTCGGATATTCCTTGATCACCGTGTTGACGAGCGTGCCGTTCTTGCGCTCGCACTTGCGGATGAACACGCTGCCGACCACGTTGCCGAGGTGGTCGAAGTGGAAGGCGCCGCGCGGCGTGTCGGTGAGCGACACCTGGTGCAGCGCCTCGGCGAAGGCCTTGCGGTCGTCCGCCTTGCCGCCGGTCTTCTGCAGCACAGCCTCGACGCACTGGCCCGCGATGTACATGCCGGCCGAATATCCGCCGGGCAGCACGCCGTAGGCCTTCTGCATGTCGGCGACGAAGCGCTTGTTGCTCGGCGAGTTGAAGTCCGCCGAATACCAGCTCGCCGAGATGACGCCGACCGCCTCGTCGCCGAGGCTCTTGAGCAGCGCGTCGTCCATCGCGGTCCAGCCGGCGAGCAGGGGAATCTTCCCTTTCACGCCGAGATCCGAGTAGGCGCGCATGAACTTCACCGGGTTCGATCCGGCAAAGCCGTTCATCACGCAGTCGACGTCGTGGAGCTGGGCGATGTAGGGCGTGTAGTCGGGCGTCACCAGCGGCGGCCACAGCTTGAGCACGACCTTGCCGCCGTCGTCCTCGAACACACGTTGGAAGCCGGCCATCTGCTCGTAGCCGAAGGCGAAGTCCTCGGAGATCGTGGCCGCGGTCTTGTACTTGAGCTCCTTCGCCGCGTAGTCGCCCATCGCGTGGCAGCACTGCGCCGACGTGGCGGAAGGACGAATGACATAGGGGTTGGCGTGGCGCTGCGTCACGTCCTCGGCCGCGGCCAGGCTGATCAGCGGCGTCTGGTGATCGCGAACGTAGTCGGTGATGGCGAGCAGCTCGAAGGCGGCGAGCGGGCCGAGGATGACGTTGACCTTGTCGCGCTCGATCACTTCCTGCGCCTTGGTCTTTGCGCCAGCCGGATTGCCGCCGGTGTCGGCGGAGATCAGCTCGACCTTGCGGCCGCCGAGCGTGTTGTTCTTCTCCTTGAGGAAGGTGGCGATGCCCTGTTCCATCTGGATGCCGCCCTGGGCGAGCGGGCCGGTCTTGACCGTGAGCAGGCCGATCTTGAACGGGGCGTTCTGCGCGATCGCAGGGGCCGCGACCTTGAAGCTCGCGGCTGCGGCGGCGGTCGTGGCCAGGAAAGTCCGGCGACTCAACTTCCGAGACATGTCATGTCCTCCCTCGTTCGCCCTCTGTGATGCCGATGATCGGGGCGCGCCTGTTCTGGCTTGATCGATGCCGGGCGAGTCGGCAAAAGACCGATCTTCCGGCTCCGGGCCGGCATCATCGGCCAAGGTATTCCATGATGTAAAGCCCGGCATTGTAGTCGGTGCAATAGACAACGCCGTCGCGGTCCACGAAGACGTCGGTCGATTGCACCACGCAGGGGCGGTTCGGCCGGTGATCGACCAGCCGGCGCGGCGCCGGGGGCACGAGCGCGCCGACCTCGGTCGGACGGTAGTGGTCGCGGATGTCGAACACCCGCACGCCCGCATTCTGGTAGGTGGTGAAGATCAGGTCGGAGCTCACGAAGCTGCCGGGCCGGTTCTCATGCAGATTGTGCGGCCCGAAATGCCCGCCCTTGGCCGCATAGTCGGCCTCCGCGGGCGTCGGGAAGGTCGAGACGCTGACCGGGTTGGATGGCTCGCGGTTGTCGAAGATCCAGATGAGCTTGAGGCCGTCCTCCTGGTTGTCGAGCACCGCTTCGTCGAGCACCACGAGGAGGTCGCGGTCGGGCAGCGGCAGGCAATTGTGGGTGCCACCGCCGAACGGCGGCGACCAGTTGCGGTGCGCCAAGAGCTTCGGCGCGCTGCGGTCGGAAACGTCGATGACCACGAGCCCGGCGTCGCGCCAGGCTCCGTAGGCGATGTCGCCGTGCACGATGGCGTGGTGCAGCCCGTAGCGTCGCGTCTCGGCCCAGGTCGGCCTCTCGCCCGCCGCCTGGTTCATGCCGGGAAGCCAGTAGCGTCCGGCCTCGCGGGGATTCGTCGGGTCTGCCATGTCGACCGTCATGAAGATGTAGTCGGTGAATCCGTCGATCAGCGCCGACACGTAGGCCCAGCGTCCGCCGACGTACCAGATGCGGTGAATGCCGCCGCCCTCGACCGGCATGAAGCCGATCCGGCGCGGCGCCTCGGGGGTGGAGATGTCGTAGACGGAAAGACCCGCCGTCCAGTCGCGCGCCGTCGTCTGCTTGGCTTGCGCGGTGCCGACCACCTTGCCGACCTGGCCGCGATAGTAGGCGCGCTCGTCCGCGAAAGCGGCTTCCGCGAACATGTCCTTGGCGTTGATGACGAGCAGCAGGTCGTCGTGCGCCTGCAGATGGATGTTCCAGGTACCCGGCGGCGCCGGAAAGTAGTTCACGGCGCGCGGACGTCGGGGGTCGCGCACGTCGATGACGCTGAAGCCCTTGGAGAACATGTGGCCGATGTAGGCGTGGCCGCGATGCACCATGATCTGCACGCCATCCGGGCGCCCGCCCTGGTCGCAGTGGGAGAGAAGCCGCATGTTGCGGACGTGATCCGGCTTCGGCAGGTCGTCGGTCATCGGGGCGCTCCGCGCAGGTGCGACTCAGGCGGCGAGGAAATCGGGAACCGCGATCCAGTCCATCATGGCGCGATAGTCCTGCAGCGTCTTCCACATGGCGCGGTCCTCGGGCGTGCGCAGGCCGACGCCGAGGTGGGTGCCGAGCTTGCGGCCATGCATCATGATGCGTTCCGCGATCGGCTGGCGCAGTGCGTTGAAGCGCGCGAGTGCGCTGTCGATGTCGCGCGCCTCGCGCAGCACCTCGGCGAGCACGCGGGCATCGTCGCCCGCCTTGGCCACGCCGAAGCCCATGTGCGGACGGGCCGAGGAGGCGGCGTCGCCGATGAGCACCACGCGGCCGTACACCATGCTGGGCGCGGCGAAGTCGTAGATCGGCGTGAAGAACGGCCGCTCGATGTTGCGCAGCACGTCGTTGAAGGCGGGCGGCAGCTCCTGCTCGGCTTCCGCGCGCATCTCGGCGATCAGGTCCTTGCGGATCAGCGGCGGCGGGACCGAGTACTCGTGCTGGCGCCCCTCCGCATCGACGCACATCCGGCGAAGCAGGTCGGCGTCGCCCACGCGGTACCAGATGAAGTTGTAGCGACGGTGGCCGGGGCGCAGGTCGTTGTCGAGGCCGGCGATCGGGTAGCCGATGACCTGCTGGCGCTCGGGAAGGAAGAAGGTGAAATAGGGAAAGATGCTCTCGCGCGTTGCGGGCGAAAGGTCGGCCTCGTTCGGCGCGCCGCGCCAGATGTAGTAGCCGGCGTAGATCGGCTGCGCCTGCGGGGCGACTTGCGCGCGCACGCTCGAACGGATGCCGTCCCCGCCGACCAGCAGATCGGCCTGCTCCATGCCGCCATCGGCGAAGAAGACGCGCACGCCGTCACCGTCCTGCTCGACACGCTCGAAGGCGCGGCCGAGGTGGTAGTGCTCGGGCGCGACCGTCTCCCGCAGGAGGCGCTGCAGCCGGTCCCACGAGGTCAGGATCTGCCGCAGCGGCTTCACGCCGATGACGCGGCCCTTGCGGTCGATGGTGATGCGCTTGTCCACCTCGACACCGAGATCGCGCGTGCCGGCGCCGCTGAGCTCGAGCGCGTTGAGAAGCTCCGGGTGCGTGGTGATGCCGGCGCCGCGACCCACGAGTTCGACCGGCGAGCGCTCGTAGACGTCGACATCCCATCCGATCTGCCGCAGAAAGGCCGCGCTGAACAGCCCGGACATCGATCCGCCGACGATGACGGCGCGCCTGCGCGACGACGATTGATGCGTTCCCACCTGAGCCTCTCGCACGTGCTATGACGTCTCGTGTGCGTCGGACCGATGAAGATTATAAGGGCGCGAATTCCGCCCCGTCAAAATCCGGCGCGCGGGAGGTCGCATGAGCAGCGAGACCGGATACGCGGTGGCGGCGCTTGTTCTCTATGGTCTCGCTGATTTCGTCTTCAAGCGCGCGGCGGCTGCCGGGGTGAAGGCGCATCAGTTTCTGATGGTCCAGGCCTGGTTCTTCTCCTCGCTGACCTTCGCGTACGCGGTTGTCACGCACACGCTGGTGCTCGTCCCGGCGGCGCTGTGGGGCGGCCTTGCCGGCCTGCTCGTCTTCGTCGCCTTCTACAATTTCGCCCGCAGCCTGGCGGCCGGCTCGGTCAGCATCAACGCGCCGATCTTCCGGCTGAATTTCGTGGTCACGGCGGTGCTGGCGGTGGCGCTTCTCGGAGAAGCGCTGACCGTGATGAAAGCCCTGGGGCTCGCTCTGGCGCTTGCCGCCGTGTGGCTGCTGCTCGGGGAGGGTGGCGCGCCGGGCGGCGAGAGCAGGATCGTGAATCGGCGCTCGCTGCTGCAGGTCATGACCGCGACGCTGGCGCTCGGTCTTGCCAATTTCTTCCACAAGATCGGGTTGATGCACGGCGCGCCGCCCGCCACCATGCTGTGCGGTCAGGCCGCCGTCTTCGTCAGCCTCGCCACCGCGTTCGCCGGCTTGGCCGATCGCGGCATCAGGCCCATTCCGGCGACGTGGCGGTATTCGCCGCTCGCCGCGCTCTTGCTGATGGGCGCGTTTCTGCTGCTCCTGCGCAGCCTCGTCCACGGCGCGGCGAGCGTTCTCGTACCGATCGCCCAGATGGGTTTCATCGTGACGGCGGCGCTCGGCGTCATCGTCCTGCGCGAACCGATCACGCTGCGCAAAGCGGCGGGGCTCGCCGCGGCGCTTGGCGCGCTCGCGGTGCTGGCAGCGAACTGAGACCTGCTTGTTCGGACTGAACACGCAATTTCAGTCCGATCACGGACTGCACGCCCGGACGACTCTGGCGTGCCAGAGTTGTTTCCGGAAGTGCGTCAACTCCTCTTTGTCGTCCTTTTTCGCGCCTTGCTCTGCGGCGGGACAATCGGAAGCAGCAGATAGGGTGCGCAGCGGCCGCCGAAGTGAAGCGTCGTCGTTCCGCCGAAGATCTTGGCCGGACGATCGACCGGGTCGTCGTGCAGGAACGGACCGCAGCCCTTGAGCTCGTTCTTGAAGTTCGACAGGCGTCCGCCGCTTGCGCCGCCGTATTCGTAGTCCTTGCCCCGGATGGTCAGCGCGACGCGGTAGCCGGCGGGAACCACGATCGAGGTCGGCCAGATTTCCACGTCGAGTTCGACCATGCGGCCGGGCTTGAGCGGTTCGTGCTTGTCGTGCGTGTGATACGGCCGGTAGGGGGTCGAGAGCTTCTTGTCGAGCCGGCGGTGCGAGGCGCGCAGCCAGCCTTGCGCGATCGGCGTATGCGGATCGATCGCGCCCTGGAACACGACCTCCTTCAGGTCGGGCGAAAAGACGCGCACCACCGCGAAAATGTCGGCATCGGTCGTCGAGGACGACACGAACAGCTTCAGGGCGATCGGCCCGGTGATCTCGGTCTCCTTTTCCGCCGGCGGCATCAGGAATGTGATGCCGTCGCCGAGCGCCGCGAAGCTCACCTTGGCGCCCTTCGACGACCGCCTTGCGTTGAGCGAGCCGTTGACCGGATCGAGGTAGAACTTCGTCCAGCGCGTGCGCTTGAGCGGCCATTCGTTCTCCGCCCGCTCGACGAAGCGGTCGACGTGGCGCACCTGCAGCAGCACTTTCGGCCGCCTGTCCCAGCCGTTCTGCTTGCCGTGCAGGAAATAATCGAAGAACTCGAGCTGCTGCTCGCGCCCGTAGTCGGTGTAGAAATGCGTCCAGTGCTCGATGCCGTGCGCCTCGAGCCATTTCTGCTTCGAGGCGGCGCGCATGAATCCCTCGAAGTTTCCGCGCGGATGCAGGCCCTGGCCGCCCCAGTTGGCCGCGGACAGGAACGGAACGGTGACCTTCGACCAGATCGGCGAACGCGCCTTGTGGTAGTCGTCGTCGAGCGGATGCGAGCGGATCACCGCGCCGAGATCGGTGCGGTTCTTGGCCAGTTGGTCTTCCGACAGGGTTTCCGGTCCGCACACGAGTTCGCCGGTGACACGGCTGCGCCCTCCGCGTTCGCCCGCGCCGTACTGCACGGTCTTCACCTGCATGTCGTACCAGTTCGCCCAGAACGTGCTGAGAATGCCGCCGTGGTGCGTCATGTCCCGGTACCAGTCGGCGGCGCCTTCCCAGATGCACAGGGCGGCGAGGTGCGGCGGCTGCAGGGTCGCGACATGCCACTGGTTGATGGCGTAATACGAAATGCCGTTCAGGCCGACCTTGCCGTTCGACCACGGCTGCACGCCGGCCCACTCGATGCAATCGTGGAAATCCTTGGTCTCGCGTGGCGAGAAGTGGTCGATGTAGCCCGGCGAGCAGCCGCAGCCGCGCGAATCCACCCGCACGCAGACGTAGTCGTGCGGCACCCATTTCTCCGGATCGACCACCTCCCAGCTCTGGTACTTGTTGGTCGAGTTCGCCGTCACGTCGGGATGCTGCTTCGTCATCCGCTCCCAGGCGCTCGGATAGCCGTCCTGGAAGGCAAGCCCCTTGGCGTAGGGGCCGTAGCTGAGGATCACCGGATAACGGCCGTCCTTCACGGGGCGAAAGACGTCGGCGCGCAGCACGAGCCCGTCGTCCATCTCGATCGGCACGTTCCAGTCGATGCGCATGCCGTCGCGCGTCTCGCTGCGCGAAACGATCTTGCCCTCGCTCGGCCGCGGCGCGACCGTTTCCTCGTGGCTCATGTCATCCTCCTGATCCTGTTCTCGTTGCGGCGGCCGGGACGGCGGGACAGTGCGAACGCGAAGCCGCGACCTCGACGCCAATCCTGCATCAGCGCTTGCGCCCGGGCTTGCCGCGCCTCACGCCTGCCATCGATTCCAGCACCGCGCAGACGGCGGCGGTGTCGTCCATCGCGTGTCCCGTCGACATGGCGGCCGCGTAGATCGGCAGGGTCGCGCTCATCAGCGGCGTCGGGCAGCCGAGCGAGGCCGCGTATTCGCCGATCACCGCCAGATCCTTCTGCCAGACCTTGATCTTCATGGTGGCGTCGTCATAGCGGTTCTTCACCATCATCGGCGCGCGCAGCTCGAACACGCGCGAATTTCCGGCCCCGGTCGACACGAGTTCGAAGATCTTCTGCGGATCGAGCCCGGCCTTCATGCCGAGCACCATGGCCTCCGCCGAGGCGACGTTGTGGATCGCGACCAGGAGGTTGGCAACGTACTTCATGCGGCTGCCGTTGCCGAATGCGCCCAGATCGTGCACCGCGCGCGCAAATCCGAGAAACAGCGGCCGCAGCTTGGCGACGCTCGCCGAATCCCCGCTGGCGTAGACGACGAGGTCCTTCACCTTGGCCTGGGCGCCGGTCCCGCTCACCGGGCAATCGAGCGCGACGTGACCGGCCTTCTTCAGCGCCCGCTCCGCCGCGAGCTTGTCGTCGAGGCTGAAGGTGCTCGCCTCGATGACGACGCGGCGCGGCAGCTTGGCGGCGGCGATCTCCGCCACGACCGCGTGCAGGGCCTGCGGGCTCGGCAGGCTCGTGATGATGGTCGGCACCGCGGAGGCGAGCGCCCCGACGCTGTCCGCGCTGTCTCCGCCGGCGCGCGCGAAGGCCCGCTTGCGGCCGGCGTCGATGTCATAGCCGACGACATGCCAGCCGTCGGCCAGGAGATTGCGGGCGAAGGCGCCTCCCATGATGCCGAGGCCGATGATGCCGATCGTGCCCTTCGTCTTCTTTGCGTTCATGTCCCGCCACTCCCAGGGATACGACTTTGTTTGTTGGCGGACGCTAGCACACACGGAGACCGCCCGTTCAAGCGCGATCTTGGCAGCGGGCTCGTGGCGGTCGCGAAATGACTCTCCGGGATGTGACCGCCCGGATGGTTGCAACCGTCTTTCGCGACGCGCCGCGATCGCCTATCGTTGCCGCAACCGCCGCGACCGTCGGTGGGCGAGGGAGGGACAATCACGCCATTGGTCCGGCCGATCGGAGCGGCCGCCGACCCCGCGAGCGCATCGCCGCCCGGGACGCCTGCGCCAGCGTGAACCCGTCGCTCTTCCCGCCTTCCGGATTCAGGGAGATTGTCGAAGATGCTTGTCGGCATTGCCGGCCTTGGCCGGATGGGCGCCGCGATCGGCGCGCGGCTGATGGAGTCCGGGCACCCGGTCGTCGTCTGGAACCGATCGCGCGAGAAGACCAAGCCGCTCGCGGACGCGGGTGCGACGGTGGCGGCGAGCCCGGCCGAACTGGCGCGCATGGCCGAGTGCATCATCACGATCCTGACCGACGCAACTGCGATCGAGGCGGTCTATGAGGGGCCGTCGGGCCTCCTGTCCGCCGACGTCGCCGGCAAACTGTTCATCGAGATGAGCACGGTTCGGCCCGAAACGGAGGTCGTGCTCGCCGGCAAGGTCCGCGCCGGGCGCGCGGCGTTCGTCGAATGCCCGGTGGGCGGCACGACGGGACCGGCCCGTCAGGGAAAGCTGATCGGACTGATGGGCGGCGAACCGGCCGATGCCGCGCGCGCCCGGCCGCTGCTCGAGCAGTTGTGCCGGCGGCTCGAGCACTGCGGGCCGGTGGGCAGCGGGGCCGTGATGAAGCTCGCGATCAACCTGCCGCTGATGGTCTACTGGCAGGCGCTCGGCGAAGCGCTCGCGCTCTGCCGGCCGCTCGGCGTCGATCCCGATCGCCTGATGGATCTGTTCGCGGATACTTCGGGCGGCGCCAACGTGCTCAAGGTGCGCGGTCCGATGATCGCCGCCATGCTCAAGGGGGGAGACGCCGGTCCGGTGACGTTCAACGTCGACAGCGCCATCAAGGATCTGCACGCCATGCTCGCCGAGGGCGCCTCGCGCGGCGACGAACTGCCGCTCGTCCAGCGCACGCTCGCCTGCTTCGAGGAGGCGAGCCGCGCCGGCCTCGGCGATCAGGAAGGCTCCGGCCTGTCCGTCTACTGGTCGGAGCGCGGCGCCGGCCGCTCGTGAATTTCCATCGGTACCCGTTGTAAGGAGCCCACATGTCGTCTGTTACGCTTGCCCAAGCCAGCACCATCGTCGATGCGGCCCTGAGCAAGGGCCGCGAACTCAACCTGGCGCCGCTCACCGTCGCGGTGCTCGACGCCGGCGGACATCTGGTGGCGTTCAAGCGCGAAGATCGCTCCGGCATCCTGCGTTTCGACATTGCCTTCGGCAAGGCCTGGGGCGCGCTGGGCATGGGATTCGGATCGCGCGGACTTGCCGAACGCGTCACCAAGGCGCCGGCCTTCATCGGGGCGCTCACGGCGGCGAGCGGCGGCCGCGTCGTTCCCAATCCGGGCGGCGTGCTGATCCTCAACGCCCAGGGCGAGACGATCGGCGCGGTGGGCATCTCGGGGGACACCTCGGACAAGGACGAGATGTGCGCGGTCGCCGGCATCGAGGCGGCGGGCCTCACGCCGGAAACTGGTCTCGGCAAGGGCTGAGGGGAGATCGGCCGTGAAGCTCTTCTCGTTCTGGCGATCGCTTGCCACCTTCCGGGTGCGTATCGCGCTCAACCTCAAGGGGCTCGCGCCCGAGGTGATCGAGGTCGATCTGATGAAAGGCCATCAGCGCGAGGCCGCCTATCGCTCGGTCAATCCGCTGATGGTCATTCCGGCGCTGGTCGACGGCGAGGGACCTGCGCTGTTCGAATCGCTGGCGATCGTCGAATATCTCGACGAGACCCATCCCGAGCCGCCGCTGCTGCCGCGCGAACCGCGGGCGCGTGCGCGCGTCCGTGGGCTCGCGCAGATCGTGGCCTGCGACGCGCATCCGCTCGTCGTCCCGCGCGTGCGCGAGTATCTCGAGGCTGAATGCGGGCTCGACGAGGCGCGGCGCATGGCGTGGTGCCGGCACTGGATCGTCGAGGCCCTGCGCGCGCTCGAGAGCCACCTGGCGAGCAATCGGGAGACCGGCCGGTTCTGCCAGGGCGACGCGGTGACGATCGCGGACCTGTGCCTGGTCAGCCACGCGGTCGGCGCCAGGTTGTTCAACGTCGACCTCGCCCCTTATCCGACCGTGTCGCGCATCACCGACACGTGCCTGGCGATCGACGCGTTCGCCCGCGCGCATCCGCTGCGCCAGCCGGGCGCGCCGGCCGCGGCGTGAGGCGGGCTGGACGACGATGCTCAACGCGGCGATCGTCGGCCTGGGTTGGTGGGGCCAGAAGCTGGTGCGCGCCGCGCAGGGCTCGAAGCGCATCCGGTTCGCGCGCGCGGTGACGCTCGAACCGGAGCTCGCGCGCGGTTTCGCCGCCGAAACCGGTCTTGCGGTCGGAACGTCCTACGAGGACGTGCTGGCCGATCCGTCGATCGACGCGGTCGTGCTGGCGACGCCGCACACGAGCCATCGCGCGCAGGTCGAGGCGGCGGCCGCCGCCGGCAAGCACGTCTACTGCGAGAAGCCGTTCGCGCTCACCAAGGCCGACGCCGAGGCGGCGCTCGCCGCGATCGCCCGCGCCGGGATCACGGTCGGGGTCGGCCAGCACTTCCGCCTGATGCCATCGATGCAGGCGTTGCGCGAACTCGTCGCCGGCGGGGCGCTCGGCGCCATCATGCATGCGGAGGGAAACTACAGCCACGACTGGCTGGCGAACCAGCCGGCGGACAACTGGCGCTCCGCTCCGGAAGAAACCAGGGCTGGCGGCATGACCGGCATGGGGATCCACGTGCTCGATGGCTTCAGCCATCTGGTCGGCCCGATGCGGCGCGTGGCCGCGCTCTCGACCCGCCGTGTGCTTTCGCTGCCGACCGGCGACACGACCGCCGCGCTTGTCGAATTCTCCGACGGAGCGACCGGAACGCTGGCGACGACGCTCAAGACCCCGTTCGTCTGGCGGATTGCCGTCTACGGCGCGGAAGCCTGGGCTGAAAGCGTGAGCGAGACGCGTCTCGTCGTTCACTGCGCCGGCCGCGAACCGGAGACGCGGGATTTCGCCCCGGTCAATCACCTCGGCATGAACGTCGAGCAATTCGCCGCCGCGGCGCTCGGAGAGGGGGCTTTCCCGATCGACGCCGCGGGAATCCTCCACACGGTCGCCGCGCTCGAAGCGGTCTTCCGCTCGGCCGAGGCTAACGGCGCCTGGCAGACGGTCGGCTGAGCGCGAGCGACTGCACCGCGGTTTCGGATCGCGCGCTCGCCCGGGCCCAGACCTCCTGGATGCGGGCGATCTCGTCCTCGAAGCATTCGAGGAACAGCCGCGCCTGCGTGCTGAGCGTGCGCCGCGACGGCGCGATGACGACGAATTCGGCGAACATCGGCGGATCGGCGATCGGGCTGATGACGAGATCGTCCTTGTCGATGTCGTTGACGCAGATGAGGCCTGGCAGGATCGTCACCCAGTCCGACCGCGCGATGAATTCAAGCGTGCCGATCATTGCGTCCATCTCGATCATGGCTTCGACCTCCACCCCGTGGGTGTCGAAGTAGATCTCGAGGTTGCGCCGACGGACGTTGTGCTTGCCGGGAACCACCATCTTGAACGGCGCGCGCTTCTTGAGCTCGACCGGGACAAGCGAGGTCAGTCCGCGCTGCGGCCCGGACACCAGCATCTCGCGGTCGCGCACGAGCAGCCGCGACCTGAGGCCGGTTCGGCCCTCGAAGGACGGCACGATGGCGAAGTCGAGGTCGTCGGCCAGCACCATGTCGGTGAGCATGCCGCTGTAGCCCTCGACGATGTGCAGGCGCACGTCGGGATATTGCGGGACGAAGCGTTCGAGGGTGGGGGCGAGCGCCGCCCGCGTGAACGTCGGCATCAGGCCGACGCGCAGGTCGCCGGTGACGAACCCGGCGAGCGCCCGCACCTCCTCGCCGGCCTTGTCGAGGAGGCCGACCGCCTCGACGCAGCGGCGATAGTAGCGCAGCCCCGCCGGCGTCGGCCGCACCCCCGTCGGCGAGCGCTCGAACAGCCGTACCCCGAGCGCGCGCTCGACCGTGGCGACGTGCTGCGAGAGGCCCGACTGGGTGGCGTTCTCGCGCTGGGCGGCGCGGGTGAACGAGCCTTCCTCGCACACGGCGATGACGGCCCGGATCTGGCGGAGGGCGATATTGGCCATGTCCGGCCTATTAGAAGACCTGATGACCAAACGCAAAATATATTATTTCTTCCGAGGGACCCGACCGGGTTAGATTGGCGGCGAAACCAGCCAGGCGCGAACGCGCGCCGACGGGAGGACGCGTATGGGTGCGAATTTCGGGATCGCCGGGAACGATTGGCAGCAGAAGGTCAACTGGGATCGCCTGCGCAAGTACCGCATCGAGCGGGCGCGCGAGATGATGAAGAAGCACGGGCTTGGCGCGCTCCTGTGCATGTACGACGAGAACTGCCGCTATATCACCGGCACGCTGACACCCGGCTGGAACCGCCTCAAGCCCGGCCTGCGCTACGCCATCCTGTGCGGCGACGGCCAGCCCGTGCTGTTCGAGCAGGGCGACATCGGCTTCCAGATCGAGCGCCATGCGCCGTGGATTCCGAAGGAGAACGTCCGCCACTCGTTCGCCTGGATCAAGGGAGCCGCCGGTCCGGCCTCGATCCAGCAGGTGACCAAGTTCACCAACGCGATCGAGCAGGAGATGAAGCGCCACGGCGTCTGGGGCCAGAAACTCGGCGTCGACTTCATCGACATCAACATGATCCAGGTGTTCCAGGACAAGGGCATCCACTGGGCCGACGGCATGACGCCCATGATGGAAGCGCGCGCCGTCAAGAACGTCGACGAGCAGGAGTGCATGCGAATCGTCGGCGCCATCGGCGACGCCACCCACTGGGAGTGCATGAAGTTCCTGCGTCCCGGCGTCACCGAGAACCAGGTCACCGCGCACCTGATGAAGTTTCTCTACTCGATCCCCGGCATGGAGGACGTCGAGGACGTGATCGTCTCCTCCGGGCCGAACACGTGGCCGAACTGGCGCAACTTCACCGACCGCATCATCCAGCCGGGCGACATCGTGTTCATGGATTTGGCCGCGCTCACCTGGAACGGTTACAAGTCCTGCTATTACCGCACGTACTGCGTCGGCAAGGAGCCCACGCAGGAGCAGAAGGACACCTACGCGACGGCGCTCGAGTGGCTGTACGATTCGATCGGCGCCGTGCGGGTCGGTACGACCACGCGCGAGATCGCCGAGAAGTGGCCGTCCGCCATGGAGACCTGGGGCTACGAGGACGAGGACCAGGCGGCCGCCAACCTTTGGGGCCATGGCCTCGGTCTCGCCCAGTACGACCAGCCGGTGATCTCGCGCATCTGGTCGCTCGATCACCCGGTCGAGATCAAGGAGGGCATGACCTTCGCGCTCGAGACGCAGCACGGAAAGAAATTCCGCTACGGCGTGCGCATCGAGGAAATGCTGATCGTGCACAAGAACGAGATCGAGATCGTCTCCAATTTCCCGGTCAAGCAGATCACCGTCGTCGATCCGCTGCCCGGATACGGCGATCACGTGAAGTGACGACAGGACGCGCCGTCGGGCCTGTGAAGCACCTGATCGCGCGAACGTCGCACCGGGGCGGCGGGCTGCAGCGCATGCGCCCCGCCGCGCCATCGCTCTCGAGGACATCGCGATGACGGCGCTGGCAATGACCGCATCGACGGTGACCGCATCCGTGACGGACGCCTTCGTGCTGCCGCTCGACCATGACGGCGCCACGGATGCCGAGCGGGTCGGGCCGAAAGCCGCCAACCTGGCGCTCGCCGGGCGTGCCGGCCTTCCGACGCCGGGCGGCTTCTGCCTGACGGCGGCGGCCTATCGCCGCCAGATCGACGCGCTCGGGCTCGCCGAGGCGCTGCGCCGGTTCGGATCGGCCGACCTGCGCGAGGCGCGCCGGCTGTCGGTCGAGATCCGGCTTGGCCTCTACGAGCAGCCGATCGCGCCCGACGTGGCCGAGCCGCTGCTCGCCGCCTGGCGCTCGCACCGCGCGGCGACCGAGCCGTGGGCGGTACGCTCCTCGGCGCTGATCGAGGACCGCGCCGACGCCAATTTCGCCGGGCAGTTCGAGAGCTTTCTCGGCATCGACAACGAAGCCGATTTTCTCACGGCGGTGCGCGCCTGCTGGGCGGCGCTGTGGACCACCAACGCGCGCCGCTACATGGACAATCACGGGCTCAATCCGGCCGACACCGCCATGGCGGTGCTCATCCAGCCGCTCGTGTCGGCGCGCGCCTCGGGCGGCGGCCTGAGCAAGACCGCCGAGGGGCGGATGCTCCTGAGCGCGACCTGGGGGCTCGGCTCCGCCATCGCGCAGGGCGAGGTGGTGCCGGACCGCATCGTGCTCAGCCGCCAGGGTTTCGTGCGCAAGATCGAAGCCGGCCGCAAGGATCACCGGGAGACCTGCGGGCACGGCGGCCAGGCCGGCCCGCAGGCCGTACTGGCCGATCTGGTGCGCGAGCCATGTCTCACGCCCGGCGAGGCGGTGACGCTCGGGCGCATGCTGCGCAAGGCCGAGGACGTCATCGGCGTGCCGGTCGAGATCGAATGGGCGCTCGACGACAAGGGCTTCAAGCTCTTGCAGGCGCGCCCGCTGCACGTGCGGTCCGCGCACGTGCCGGACGAGATCTGGCTGCAGCATCCCAAGCTCAGCGGCCATCCGGCCGGAATCGGCTGGGGCACCGGGCGCGCCGTCGTCGTCAACTGCGAATGCGAATTGTCGCGCGTCGCGCCGGGCGACGTGCTGGTGACCCGGGTCGCAGGTCCCGCGCTCAGCCACATCTTGCCGCACGTCGCCGGCGTCGTCACGGAGCTCGGCGGCAGCACCTCGCATCTTGCCTCGCTCGCGCGCGAGCGCGGCACCCCGATGGTGCTCGGCGTGCTCAATGCCACCCAGGCCATTCCGGACGGGGCGCAGGTCGCGGTCGACGGCGTCGCCGGCGTCGTGCGATGGATGCAATGACGCGGCCGCGCATCTTCGTCACGCAGCCGATCGCCGAGAGCGCGCTCGAGCGCCTGCGCGCCGTCGCCGACGTGACGGTGAACAAGGATTCGCGCCGCGTCCTCGACAAGGGCCGGCTGGTCGCCGCCGCCGCCAAGCACGACATCGTTTTTTCGCTGCTGCACGACACGATCGACCGCGCGGTGCTCAAGGCCAACCCGAAGCTCAGGGCGGTCGCCTCGATGGCGATCACGCCCGACCGGATCGACGTCGCGACGGCGACGGAGCGCGGGATTCCCGTCACCGTGATCCCCCCGATCGTGGGCGAGGCGACCGCCGATATCTGTTTCGGCCTGATGCTGGCGGTGGCGCGGCGCGTGGTCGAAGGCGATCGGATGGTGCACGCCGGCGAGTTTCCCGGCTCGCAGTCGAACTACCTCGCCGGCTCCTGGGTATGGGGCAAGACGCTCGGGCTCGTCGGCGGCAAGGGTCGCATCGGCCGTGCCGTCGCGCGCCGCGCCCAGGGTTTCTCGATGCGGATCCTTTACAGCGGGCCGCGCCGCATGCCGGAGGCGGACGAACGCGCGCTCGGGATGAGCTTCGTGCCGCTCGACCGCCTGCTCGCCGAGTCCGATTTCGTCTCGCTGCATCCGCCGCTCAATGCCGAAACCCATCACATGATCGGCGAGCGCGAATTCGCCCTGATGAAGCCCACCGCTTTCGTCATCAACACCGCGCGCGGCGCGATCATCGACGAGGCGGCGCTCGCGCAGGCGCTCAAGGATCGCAGGATCGCCGGCGCCGGCCTCGACGTCTTCGAGAACGAGCCGCGCGTTCCGAAGTCGCTGCTGCGGTATCCGAATCTCGTCGCCACCCCGCACCTCGGCAGCGCCGTCGCCGAGCTGCGCGCGCAGATGGCGAACATCGTGGTCGACAATATCCTCGCCATCCTGCGCGGCGAACGGCCGCCCAACTGCATCAATCCCGAGACCCTCCCGATGCCGGTGGCGACGGTCTCCGGACCGGGAGGCCGCACGTCGCCAAGCGGAGCCTTTCGATGCCCCGACCGTTGATCGCCGTCACCGACAGCGTCTTTCCCAATCTCGATCCCGCCGTGACGGCGCTCGCGCGGCTTGACCCCGAGGTCCGCATGGCGAAAAGCGCCTCCGCCGAGGACATCCTGGCGGTCGCGCGGGACGCCGACGCGATCCTCGTCACCTACGCCAAGCTGCCGGGCGATCTGCTGCGCCAGCTCACGCGCTGCAAGGCGATCGGCCGCTTCGGCCTCGGCGTCGACAACATCGACGTGCCGGCTGCGCGCGAGCGCGGCATCGTCGTCACCTACGTGCCCGACTATTGCCTGCAGGAAGTGTCCGACCACGCCATGGCGCTGCTGCTCGCGCTTGTGCGCAAGGTGGCGTTCTCCAACGCGCTCGTTCAGAACGGGCGCTGGGAAATGCCGGCCGTCGTGCCGATCCGGCGCATCGAGGGCAGCGTGCTCGGGCTTGTCGGCTTCGGCAACATTCCGCGCGCGGTCGCCCCGAAGGCGAAGGCGTTCGGCATGCGGGTCGTCACCCACGACCCGTATGTTTCGCCCGCCGTCCTCGCCGAAGCCGGGGTCGAGGGCGTGAGCTTCGAGCGACTGCTCGAAATCTCCGACTACGTGTCCGTCCATGCGCCGCTGCTGCCGGCGACGCGCGGCCTGCTCAACGCGGACGCATTCGCCAGGATGAAGAAGGGCGCGCTCATCGTGAACACGGCGCGCGGACCGCTGATCGACGAGCAGGCACTGGTGGCGGCGCTCGATTCCGGCCATCTCGGCGGCGCCGCGCTCGACGTCGTCACGACGGAGCCTCTCGCCAAGGATTCGCCGCTGCTCGGCCGCGACAACGTGATCCTCACGCCGCACATCGCTTTCTACTCGGTCGAGGCGCTCGAGGAACTGCAGACCAAGTGCGCGAGCGACGTCGCGCGCGTGCTCAGCGGCGAGCCGCCGGTCTATCCGGTCAAGGGGTGATCCCGGCGTGATGCTCGGAGCAACATGCCCCGGGCAGAGACGAAGCTGACCGCGACCCGATCGTCGGAAGTCTTCACTCCGCCGTCCAGCCGCCGTCGACGACGAGCGCCGAGCCCGTCATCAGCGCCGACGCGTCGGAGGCAAGAAACACGATCGCCCCGGTCACGTCCGCGAGCCGGCCGAGGCGGCCGAGCTTGATCTTCGAGAGGACTTCGGCGCGGAACTGCTGGTTCTCGAAGAACGGTCGCGTCATCGGCGTCTCGAGGAACGTCGGCCCGAGGCTGTTGACGCGGATCTGGTGCGGGGCGAGCTCGATCGCCATCGCCTTGGTGAATCCTTCGACCGCGTGTTTCGAGGCGCAATAGACTGTGCGGCGCGCCGCGCCGACGTGGCCCATCTGCGAGGAAATATTGATGATCGACCCGCCGCGGCCGGCGGCGATCATCCGCCGCGCCACCGCCTGCGCGACGAAGAAGGCGGCGCGCACGTTCAGTCCGAAGATGTGGTCGAAGTCCTCGACCGTCACCTCGGTGAGCATGGCCGGGCGATTGGTGCCGGCGTTGTTGACGAGAATCTGGAAGGGGGCGGCCTCCTCGACCGCGCGGCGCACGGCCGCGACGTCGGTCACGTCGAGCACGAGCGCGTCGGCCTTCCCGCCGCGCTCGCGGATCGCCGCCGCCGCCGCTTCGACCTCGGCCTTGGTGCGTGCGGCGAGCGTGACATGCGCGCCCACCTGCGCCAGGGCGGACGCCGCGGCGAGCCCGATGCCGCGCCCGCCGCCGGTGACGAGCGCACGGCGACCGTCGAGGCGGAAGGAGGGCGTTCCGGCAAGTTCGACCGTCGAAGGGGTCGTCATTCCGCCGCCTGTGCGTAGCCGACGTTGCGCCGGCCGTAGCGGCGCACGCGCACGTTTGCCTGCTCGGCGTGGGCGAGGAAATGCTCGAGCACGCACAGGCGCGAGCAGTATTCGCCGATCATCGCGCTCGCCTCGTCGGTGAGGACTTTCTGATAGGTGCAGGTCTTGAGGAACTTTCCGACCCACAGCCCGCCAGTGTAGCGCGCCGCCTTGCGGGTCGGCAGTGTGTGGTTGGTGCCGATCACCTTGTCGCCATAGGCGACGTTGGTGCGGGGACCGAGAAACAGCGAGCCGTAATTCTTCATGCGCGCGAGGAAATAGTCGGGGTCGCGCGTCATCACCTGCACGTGCTCGGAGGCGATGCGGTCGGCCTCCTGTACCATCTCGTCGTCGCTGTCGCAGACGATGACCTCGCCGAAATCCTCCCAGGCTTTGCCGGCGATGTCGGCGCTCGGCAGGATGGCGAGCAGGCGTGCGACCTCGCGCATCGTCTCCTGCGCGAGCTTCTCCGAGGTGGTGAGCAGGACCGCCGGCGAGGTCGGCCCGTGCTCGGCCTGGCCGAGCAGGTCGGTGGCGCAGATCTCGCCGTCGACGCTGTCGTCGGCGATGATGAGCGTCTCGGTCGGGCCGGCGAGGAGATCGATGCCGACGCGTCCGAACAGCTGGCGCTTGGCTTCCGCCACGTAGGCGTTGCCGGGACCGACGATCATGTCGACCGCCGGAATCGTCTCGGTGCCGAGCACCATCGCTGCGACCGCCTGCACGCCGCCGAGCACGTAGATGTCGTCGGCGCCGCCGAAATGCATCGCGGCGACGATCGCCGGATGCGGGCCGCCCTGGTAGGGCGGCGCACAGGCGCTGATGCGCGATACGCCCGCCACCCTGGCGGTGACGATCGACATGTGGGCGGAGGCGACCATCGGGTAGCGACCGCCCGGCACGTAGCAGCCGATGCTGGAAACCGGGATGTGCCGGTGGCCGAGAACGACGCCGGGCAAAGTCTCGACCTCGAGGTCCGTCATCGTCGCCTTCTGCTTCTCGGCGAAATTGCGCACCTGCGCCTGCGCGAACTTGATGTCCTCGAGGTCGCGCTTGGCGACCTGTCCGACCGCGCGCTCGATCTCGGCCTCGCTCAGCTTGAAGCTTTGCGGCGACCACTTGTCGAACTTCTCCGACAGCGCGCGCACCGCCGTGTCGCCGCGCGCTTCCACGTCGGCGAGAATCTGTTCGACGGTCTCGCGCACCTTGGCGTCAGCGGCCTTGACGTCGCTCGCGTCCATGCCGCGCTTGAGATGACGAACCATGGGAACACTCCTCCGTATCAATCGCGCCACGCGGGGAGGCGGCGCGGGGACCGGCGATTGCCGCCGGCCGGAATTGAGAGGCACGCGCGGGCCGAGCAGGGCCCCGCGGCTATGGCCGGCCGTCGGCCGGCTCGACCACGACGGCGGTTCCGTAGCAAAGGACCTCCGCGGCGCCGACCATCGGGCCGGTATCGTATCGCACGCCGACGACTGCGTTGGCGCCCACGTTGCCGGCATGGTCGAGCATGAGGCGGAAGGCTTCCTCCCGCGCGTTCTCGCACAGGCTCGTGAAGATTCCGGCTCGTCCGCCGAACAGCGTGCGCAGTCCGCCGGCGATCGTCACCGGGAGCGAGCGCGTGCGCACGGTCAGGCCGCGCACCACGCCCAGACACCGGACGATGCGATAGCCGGGCAGGTCGAACGCCGTCGTCGATTGCATCACGGTCTCCGTATCGGCGGGCGAATTGTCGCCGGCTATTTGATCGCCTGCGGATTGATCGGCGATCCGGTGCCGCCGGTGATGACGAGCGGCGGTCCGCAGAAGAAGAACTCGTAGCGGCCGTCCGCCTCGCAGTCCTCGGCGAGTTCCTTGAGGTAGAACATCTCGCCCATGGTCAGGCCCATCGCCGGAATCACCACCCAATGCCACGGCTGGTTGGCTTCCTTGGTCTCGTTCGGACGCACCTCGACGCCCCAGGTGTCGGAGCAGATCGCCGCGATCTCCTTCTCCTGGCACCAGTAGCAGTTCTCGAACTTGACGCCGGGCGCGTCGCCGCCCGCGTAGCCGCCCCAGTTCCTTTCCTTGAGGCAGCGCTCCAGCTGGCCGGTGCGGACGATGACGAAGTCGCCGCGCCCGACCGTCACCTTCTGCGCCTTGGCGCAGGCATCAAGCTCGTCGTTGGAAATGCCGTAGCCGTCCGCGAGATACTCGACCCCCTTGAAGCGTGCGACGTCGAGCAGCACGCCGCGCCCGACCATCTTGTCGCGCGAGTGCTCGATGCCGAGCTTGCCGAGGCCGTTGCTGTCGACGAGGCGCGCGTCGTGGCCGTTGTACATCTTCTCCTCGTAGAAGATGTGACCGAGCGAATCCCAGTGTGTGGCGCACTGCACCGGCATGTTGATGGCGTCGTCGGCGTAGCGGATGTTGGGCACCACGTCCTGACGCCCCGCCACCGCGTCGGTGCCGGTCGCCAGCATTGTGTGGATCGGATTCCAGCGCCCGCCGAACAGCCCGGTCTGCGGACCGTTGCGGTCGAGCGGAATGCCGAGCGCGAACACCTTGCCCTTGCGGATCAGGCTCGCGGCCTTGACGATGTCCTCGGGGCGGATGTGGTTGAGCGTGCCGATCTGGTCGTCGGCGCCCCAGCGGCCCCAGTTCTTGAGCTTCTCCGTGGCCTCGGCGATCGCCTGCTTGCCGACCCTGATGTTCATGAGGCGTTTCCTTCTTCTGGTTGGACGTGTCCTGCTTGGACGTGTTCTGGTTGGAGGTCCGTTCTTGGCGTGCAGCGCGCGCCTGATGTTGGAGGTGAACGGCGAGCCGCGCAATATTGCGCCGGAGGCCGGTGTTTCATCAAGCGGTGCGTCGCGAACACCTTTGATGACGCTCGCCGATATCTCATGATCGGCCGCGAACGCGGGCCCGGCCAGGGTCTGCCATGACAGAGGGGAGGAGCAACCATGAAACGGCAGATTGCCGCAGTGTTTTCCGTCGCCGTCGCGTGGGGCGCAACGGCATTGTGCGCCCACGCGAGCGACGTCGTCGCCGAATGGGCAATCGTCAAGGCACCGCCGCCGCCGGCGCTGAAGCCGGTCACGGTCGATCCCAAGACGACGGCGCTGCTGATGCTCGACTTCCTCAAGCAAAATTGCGGACAACGCGAGCGTTGCGTCGCCACGGTCCCGGCGGTCAAGACGCTGCTCGACCGGGCGCGCGCCGCCAAGGCGACGGTGATCTACAGCTTCTTCGCCAATCACACGGCGGCCGACATTCTCGACAAGGGCCTCGCACCGGTGGCGGGGGAAGCGTCGGTCACGACCTCCGCCGACAAGTTCCTCCACACCGATCTCGAGAAGATGCTGAGGGACAAGGGCATCAAGACGGTGATCACGGTCGGGACGTCGGCCAACGGCGCCGTGCTTTACACCGGCAGCGCAGCCGGCTTGCGCGGCTTCGACGTGATCGTGCCGGTCGACGGGATTTCGAGCGAGGATGCCTATTCGGAGCAGTTCAGCACCTGGCAGTTGGCGAACGGGCCGACGTTCAGCAAGCGGGTGACGATCACCAGGATCGACATGGTGAAGTTCTGAACGGCCGCCGACCGTCGATCCGGCTCATTGCACCTTGCCGAGCGCCCGCAGGACCGCCTCGGGCGTGAGCGGGATCGCGGTGATCGGCGCGGCGTCGAGCGGGCGCAACGCGTCGTTGACGGCGTTGACGACGGCGCCTGACGCGCCCGCCGTGCCGGCCTCGCCCGCGCCCTTGGCGCCGAGCTCGGAATCGGCCGTCGGCGTGACGACGTGGCCGACCTCGATGTCCGGCATTTCGCCCGCCATCGGCACCAGGTAGTCGGCCATGTTGCCGTTGAGGAGCTGCCCGCGCTCGTCGTAGAGGCAGTGCTCGTAGAGCGCCGCGCCGAGCCCCTGCACGATGCCGCCGCGGATTTGCTCGTCGACGAGCTGCGGATTGATGACTGTGCCGCAATCCTCCACGCACCAGTGGCGCAGCAGCGTCACGAAGCCGCTTTCGACGTCGACCTCGACCAGCGAAGCCTGGATGCCGTTGGTGAACGCGAACGGCCATTCGCGCGGAACGTAGTGGCGGCTCGCCATCAGCTCGGCCTGGAATCCCGGCGGCAAGGTGTCGGGGCGGAAATAGGCGATGCGCGCTACTTCGGAAAGCTCGATGCGCTCGCGGCCGCTGTCGGCGTCGACCACGACGCCGTTGCGGATGTCGAGCTTCGAGGGCTCCGCCTGCAGGATCGAGGCGGCGACGGCGAGCACGTTCTGCCGCAGGGCCTTGCCGGCCTGCCAGGCGGCCTCGCCGCCGATGCCGGCCGCGCGCGAGGCCCAGGTGCCGCCGCCGTAGGGCGTGTTGTCGGTGTCGCCCGTCGTCACGCGCACACGCTCGATCGGCACCCCGAAGGCGCTCGCCACGACCTGCGCGAGCACCGCGTCGGTGCCTTGTCCCTGCTCGGTGACCCCAGAGTGGCAATGAACGGTGCCGGTGGCGTCGAGCCGCAGCATCGCGCCGTCCTGCGAAGAAATGCGTGCGCCGCCCACGCCGTAGAAGGCGGCCGACGGATTGGTCACCTCGATGAAGCTCGCAAGGCCGATGCCGCGATGGATGCCGCGCTCGCGCAGCTGCGCCTGCTCCGCGCGCAACGCCGCGTAGTCCATCATGGCGAGGATCTTGTCGAGGCAGGCGTGGTGCGAGAGCTTCTCGAACTTGAGCCCGGAGACGCCCGTGCACGGATAGGCGTCGTCGCGGATCAGGTTGCGGCGGCGGATCTCCACCGGATCCATGCCGATGCGGGCGGCGGCGAGATCGACGAGGCCCTCGGTCACCGACGTCGCGATCGGATGGCCGACGGCGCGGTACTGGCACATGACGTTCTTGTTCTGGAAGACGACGCGCGCGTGCGCCCGGTAGTTCGCGCACGCGTAGGGGCCGCCCACCAGATTGACCACCTGGTTGGCCTCGATGCCGCTGGTGCGCGGATAGACCGAGTAGGGGCCGATGCCGGTCAGGTCGTCGATCTCCCAGGCCCTGATGATTCCGTCGCGATCGACGGCGATCTTCGCGTGGATGCGGTGATCGCGCGCGTGGATGTCCGTGACGAAGCTTTCCAGCCGGTCGGCCACGAACTTCACCGGCCGCGCGAGCAGCTTCGACAGCGCCACGGTCGCCATCTCGTCGGCGTAGGCATGGACCTTGATGCCGAACGATCCGCCGACGTCCCTGGTGACGACCCGCACCTGGTGCTCGGCGAGCCCGAGGTGCCTGGCGAACAGATCCTGCATCATATGCGGGGCCTGCGTGCCCTGGTAGACGGTGAGCCGCTGCTCGCCCGGGTTCCAGTCGGCCACGATGGCGCGCGGCTCGTTGGTGACGCCGGTGTGACGGCCGAACACGAACGTCGCCTCCACGACCTCGTCGGCCTCGCGCAGCGCCCTGTCGACCTCGCCGGCCTCGAAGCGGCGCTCGAAGGTGAGATTGTCGCCGAGCGCGGGATGGATCACGGGCGTGGCGGGATCGAGCGCCGTCTCCGGATCGGTGACCGGGGCCAACTCCTCGTAGTCGACGCGCACGAGCTCGCAGCCGTCCTCGGCCTGCGCGCGCGTCCTGGCGACGACCGCGCACACCGCCTCGCCCTGCCAGCAGGCGCGCTCGACCGCGATCGCGTGCTGGGGCGCCGACTTGATGCCCTTGAGATGCGAGAGCACGCCGACCCAGGGCGCGATGACCTTGGCGAGCTCCGCGCCGGTCACGACGGCGATCACGCCGGGCGCGTTGCGGGCGGCCTCCGCGTCGATCGCGGTGATGCGCGCGTGCGCGTAGGGCGAGCGCACGAAGGCGACGTGCGCCATGCGCGGCAGCACGACGTCGCTGACAAATTGCCCGTGCCCCTGCAGCAGGCGGGCGATGTTGGGGCGCGGCACGGCGCGGCCGATGTAGGAATTCGGCCGGTCGAGCGCGGTCAATGTCGGCGGCAGGTCGTCGACGATCTTCATGAGCCCTTCTCCGCGCGCGCGGCCGCGACCGCCTCGACCGCGTCCACGATCGCCTGGTAGCCGGTGCAGCGGCAGTAGTTGCCCGAGAGATGCCGGCGGATCGCCTCGCGGCTCGGTCGATGTCCGCCGGCGAGCAGGTCCTGCGCGGTCAGCAGCATCGCCGGCGAGCAGAAGCCGCATTGCGCGGCGTTGCGCCTGGCAAATGCGTCCTGCAGATCGGCGATCTCGCCCGCGCGCGAGACGCCTTCGATGGTCTCGACCCGCGCGCCGTCGCATTGCGCCGCGAGCATCAGGCATCCGCGCACGATCTCCCCGTCGACGCGCACCGTGCAGGCGCCGCAGACGCCGTGCTCGCAACCCACATGCGTGCCGGTGAGGCCGAGGTCTTCGCGCAGAAAGTCGGCGAGTGTCCTGCGCGCCTCGACACGCTCGCGCACGTCCTCGCCGTTCACCCGCAGGGCAATCTCGACATGGGTGTCTCTCATGGCGGCGGCTCGCGGAGTTGTCGCGCCACGCGGCCGAGGAGGACGCGCGCCCAATAACGCTTCGTCGCGCCCGACGCATGCAGGTCGGCGGGCGGATCAAGATCCTGGTCGAGCGCGGCAAGCGCGTCCTCGAGCGAGCCGCCGCCGAGCGCGGCTTCCGCGTGGCGCGCCCGCACCGGCGTCGATCCGACCCCGAAGTAGGCGAGGCGCACGTCGCCGAGGTTCTCGCCCTGGGCGCGCGCCGAGGCGGCAAGCCCGATCATTGCGTAGTCGCCGTGCCGGCGCGCGAATTCGGCAAAACCGATGCGCGTGTCAGGCCGCGCCGCCGGAATGCGGATCCTGATGAGCACCTCCTGCGGAGCGAGCGCGGTCTCGAACAGGCTCCTGAAGAAGCCGTCGGCGCGCACCCGGCGTTCGCCGCCGGTTCCGGCGACGACGATCTCGCCGTCGAGCGCCAGCAGGCACGCCGGCAGTTCCGCCGACGGATCGGCGAAGGCGACCGAGCCGCCGATCGTTCCGCGGTTGCGGATCGCCGGATGGGCGATGTGCGGGAGCGCGCGGGCGATCAGCGGTGCGCGGCCGGCGATCTCGACCGAGCGCTCGGCCTGCGCCTGGCGCACGAGCGCGCCGATCTCTATGTGGCCGTCCGCGACCGTGATCGTCTTCAGGGCGTCGAGACCGTTGATGTCGACGAGCAGGCGCGGAGCGCTGAGCCGCATGTTGAGGGTGGCGACGAGGCTCTGACCGCCGGCGAGGATCTTCGTTCCGTCCGGGTCGGAGCCGAGCAGCTCGATCGCGTGATCGAGCGTCCTGGCCTTCGCGTAGGCGAACGCCGCCGGTTTCACCGCCTTCCTCCCTGAATCTCCGCGGTCGAGCGCCGCGGTTGTCCGCCATCTTTGATAGCATCGGGGGCGGGCAAATCCAACGCGGGCTTGCTTGCGCCGGGCAGCCTTTCGTCTAAAACGGCGCCGGGATGGGAGCGGAGACAGCCACGGAACGAACGATGGGCGAGACCTTCCGCGCGGCCTGCATCATCGGCTGGCCGGCCGGGCATTCGCGTTCGCCCATGATCCACAACTACTGGATCCGGCAGTACGGCATCGCCGGCGAATATCGCCGCGAGGCGGTGCCGCCGCCGGAATTCGCCGGTTTCGTCTCGCGCCTCGCCGAACGCGGCTACGTCGGCGCCAACGTCACGCTCCCGCACAAGGAAGCCGCACTCGCGCTGTCGCAGCCGGACGACCGCGCGCAGGCGGTGGGCGCCGCCAACACGTTGTGGCTCGAGAATGGCGTCCTGCATTCGACCAACACCGACGTCGAGGGTTTCGTCGAAAATCTCGACGCCTGCGCGCCCGGATGGGAACGCGGGCTCGACGTCGCGCTGGTGCTCGGCGCCGGCGGGGCGGCGCGCGCGGTCGTCTTCGGCTTGCTCGCGCGCGGGGCGGGCCGGGTCTGCGTCGTCAACCGGACGATCGAGCGGGCGGAGGCGATCGCCGTCCGCTTCGGCGCGCGGGTCACAGCCGTGTGCTGGCGCGACGTGGCCGGGCACCTCCGCGACACAAATCTTCTGGTCAACACGACGTCGCTTGGCATGGCGGGGCAGCCGGAGCTCGACGTCGACCTCGCGGGCCTGGGGGCGGACGCGATCGTCGCCGACATCGTCTACACGCCGCTCGAGACCTCGCTGCTGCGGGCCGCGCGGCGGCGCGGCCTGCGCATCGCCGACGGGCTCGGCATGCTGCTGCACCAGGCGGTACGCGGCTTCTCGCTGTGGTTCGGGGTGCGGCCGGAGGTCACCGGCGAACTGCGCGCGCTCCTGGAGGCCGATCTCATCAAGGCGTGATTTCCCTTCCGGCTCGAACGGCCGGAATATCGGCCCCGGCCCAACTGTTTAAGGTCTGGTTGTCTCGCTCAACAATTAAGTCTGGGAGAAACACGCCTATGCCGAACCGCATGCACCAATGCGCCCGGAGTATTCTGAGCGCGACGGGCTTCGTCCTCGCGCTTGCCGCCTCGACCGCTTCGGCGCAGGAGACCGTTCGCATCCGCGGCACGATCGAGAAGGTCGACGGGCCGAACCTCACCATCAAGTCACGCGACGGCAAGGACCTCGCGGTCAAGCTCTCCGACAAGGCGCGCGTGATGGGGATGGTGAAGGCCTCGCTTGCCGAGGTGAAGCCCGGCTCCTACATCGGCGTCACCGCCATGCCGCAGCCCGACGGCAGCCAGCGGGCGATCGCCATTCACATTTTCCTCGAGAGCCAGCGCGGCGTCGGGGAAGGCTTCAGGCCGTGGGATCTGCGTCCCAACAGCACGATGACCAACGCGGCGGTCGACACCAGCGTGAAGAGCGTCGACGGTCAGGTTCTGACCCTCAAGTACAAGGGCGGCGAAAAGAAGGTCTTCGTTCCGCCCGAAACACCGATCGTCGCCTACGCGCCGGGAGACAAGAGCGAGGTCAAGGCGGGCGCGCATGTCATCATCATGGCGGCGAAGAAGAATCCGGACGGTACGCTGGAAGCGCCTTCCATCAACGTCGGTCGCGACGGCGTGACCCCGCCGATGTGAGCGCGGCAACGGAAGGGCCGTTCTGGGCAGGCCTCATGGCATGACGGCAGCGACAGGGCGGCAACGGCCCTCGTGGGGTCGCGATTGGGACACTCGTGCGGCCGCGCCGTCGCCTGGGCGGATTGAATTCACCGGGGCGGCGCTCGAGACGAAAGATCGGGAGATCGCAAATGCGTGGAATTCACGGGAGCGTCCTGCTCGGCAGGGTCTTGTTTGGCTGCCTTGCGCTCGGTGTGACGTTGTCGGCCGCCGCGGCGCAGCAGACCGTGCGGCTGCGCGGCACGATCGAGGCGGTCGACGGCAACGCGCTGACGCTCAGGTCGCGCGACGGCGCCGATCTGAAGGTCGTGCTTGCCAAAGATGCGCAGGTGTTCGGCGTGGCAAAGGCGTCGCTGGCGGACGTGAAGGCGGGCTCCTACGTGGGCAGCGCCGCCATGCCGCAGGCGGACGGCACGCAGAAGGCGATCGAGGTGCACATCTTCGCGCCCTCGCAGCGCGGCACCGGCGAGGGACACCGGCCGTTTCGGATTCCGAACAGCACGATGACCAACGGCACCGTCGACGAAACCGTCACCAGCGTCGAGGGACAGACGCTCACCGTCAAGTACAAGGGCGGCGAGAAGAAGATCGTGGTACCGCCCGGCACGCCGATCGTCCGCTACGAACCGGGCGAGAAGAGCGAGCTCAAGACCGGCGCCCACGTCAGCATCGCGCGCGCCCTCAAGAAACCGGACGGATCGTTCGAGGCCGACCGGATCAACGTCGGACGCGACGGCGTCGTGCCGCAGTAAGCGGGCCGCGTTCGCGGCGAGCCGAAGTTGACGTGCGGGTCATCCGGAGCTGCGGACGTGGCGCTGGCGGATGCGCCGCACGACATACCAGATCGCCAGAACGACAATCGGCACCGCCGCGCCGGTGACGTAGGTCGTATCGAGCGGCACGCCGGCGTCATGGACGCCCTTGGCCACGTAGCCGATCAGCCCGATGACGTAGTAGCTGATCGCCGCCACCGAGAGGCCTTCGACGGTGGTCTGCAGGCGCAACTGCAGGCGGGTGCGCTCGTTCATCGAGCGCAGCAGGTCGCGGTTCTGCCGCTCGAGCTCGATGTCGACGCGGGTGCGCAGCAATTGCGCCGCGCGCGCGAGCTTGCGCGAGAGATTGGACTGACGCTCTTCCATCGTGATGCAGGTGCGCATCGCCGGCGCCATCCGGCGCGCCAGGAACGACGACCATGTAGGCAGTCCGCCGAACTTGCGTTCGCCGATCGTCTCGAGGCGGAGATAGACGATCTCGTTGTAGGCGCGGCTGGCGCCGAAGCGGAACAGGCTCGCAGCGGCGCCGGCCTCGAGCTCGGCGGCGAGCGCGGTCAGGTCGTCGAGCAGATGATGATCGGCGGCGAGGCCCTCGCTGCGCCGCATCTCTTCGGTCACCACGGAGAGCCGCGTCTCGATGTGGCGCACCGACGGCGCGAGCCGCTGCGCCTCCGGCAGGCCGAGCAGCGCCAGCGTCCGGTAGGTCTCCAGTTCGAGCAGACGCTGCACCAGCGCGCCGGCGCGCTCGGCGCCGAGGCCGCGGTCGACCACCAGAATCCGCACGAACCCGGCCGGATCGCACTGGAAGTCGGTGGCATAGAGCGCTGTCCCGTCGGAATTTTCCGCGGCCGCCAGGCTCGCGCGGTCGAACAGCCGCTCCACCATTGCGTCCATGGCCGCCACCAGGTGCAGGTCGACCGCGACGAGAACCGGTCCGGGCTGCGGCACGAATCCCATGGGTCCCGCCAGGGTGCTGGCGGCCGGATGGAAGGGCGTGGCGCCGGACGTCGTCTCGGCCGGCAGTTCCCACGTGTAGGTCGTGAACTCGGAGTGCTGCTCCCAGCGAAGCGCCGTGCTCCCGAAGGTGACGCGGTGATGCTTGTCGGTCGGCTTCGGCGCCGGCAGCCCGCGCCGCAGGCAGAAGTCGACGAGGGCCGCGCGGTCCGTTTCGCCGCGCTGCGCCGTCGTATCGAAGGCGAAATGCAGCACCCGGCGCGGTGTCTCGATCGCCGTGAACGGGCGGGCATGAACCTCGCCGAGCACGGCGGCGCGCAAGGGATGCGGGGTCAGCGAGGCGCCGTTCCCTTCGCCGATGGTAACGTCTGCACTCACCTCGTCTCCTGTACCGGTCCGTCGATCCGCGCGGCAGGCCGCATCGCGGCGCGCCAAGGACAGGGATTTCGGCATGCCGGAAGCCGCCGCATGGCCGGGTGGATGCTAGCGGAACATCGTCACCATGGGGTCACCGAAATGCAAATACCGCTTGAGCCGAGCGCGCACGGGACGCGCCGCGCTTCCCGGCAAGCCGGAGGTGGCCCGACTCCGGGGCTCCCCGGGACGAAGCACCGTTCGTGCCAGTCCGGGACTGCGTTCCGGCCCGCTCCCTTGCGTCATATGGCCGTTTCGGCCAGAGTCTCGCGCCCGTCCGATGAGACCTTGCGCATCGCTCGAGGGCGGTGAGGAGGAATGTATGGCCGAACGGCAGGCCAAACGCGTCGGGCTTCTCGTCACCTGTCTGGTCGACCTCATTCGTCCTTCGGTCGGATTCGCGGCGGTCAAGCTGCTCGAGGAGGCCGGGTGCGCGGTTGAAGTGCCGCCGCAGTCCTGCTGCGGCCAGCCGGCTTTCAACTCGGGCGATCGGGCGACGGCGCGGCGGATCGCCCAGCAGGTGATCGACGCGTTTGCCTCCTGCGAATATGTCGTCGCGCCGAGCGGGTCGTGCGCCGGAATGCTGAAGGTTCACTATCCCGAGCTGTTCCAGGACGATCCGAACTGGCTGCCGCGCGCGCAGGCATTCGCTTCGAAGACCTACGAGCTGGTCTCGTTCCTGGTGGACGTGCTCGGCGTCGCACGCGTCAATGCGCAGTTCGAAGGCACGGTCACCTACCATGACGCCTGCTCGGGATTGCGCGAGCTCGGAATCCGGGTTCAGCCGCGGCGGCTGCTCGGAACCGTGCAGGGCCTCACCATCAAGGAGATGCCGGACTCGGACGTATGCTGCGGCTTCGGCGGTACGTTCTGCGTGAAGTATCCCGACATCTCCAACGTCATCGTCGGCAAGAAGGCGGCCAACGTCGAGGCGAGCGGCGCCGAGACTCTGCTTGCAGGCGATCTCGGCTGCCTGATGAACATCGCCGGCAAGCTGCAGCGCGAGGGCAGGCGGGTCGAGGTGCGCCACGTCGCGGAGGTTCTGGCCGGCGTCACCGACGAACCGGCGATCGGCGCGGCGGCGGAAAGCGAAGTCGGCGCCAAGTCATGACGGTCACGTCCTCGCCGCGATTCAGGGAGAACGTCCGGGCGGCGCTCGCCGACGGCGAGCTGCAGCGCGCGCTTGGCGTCATCGAGACGAATTTCGTGGCGCGACGGGCGGAGGCGGCCGACAATCTGCCCGAGTTCGACGCTCTGCGCGATTCCGCGCGCGACATCAAGAATCACACGCTCGCGCACCTCGATCTCTATCTGGAGCAATACGAGTCGCGCGTGACCGCGCAGGGCGGTCACGTGCACTACGCGGTCAGCGCCGAGGACGCGCGCCAGATCATCCTCGGCCTCTGTCGCAAGCTCGGCGCCAGAACGGTCACCAAGGGAAAATCCATGGTGGCGGAGGAGATCGGCCTCAACGACTTTCTCGAGGCCAACGACATCACGCCGGTCGAGACCGATCTCGGCGAATACATCCTGCAGATCCGCCACGAGATGCCCTCGCACATCATCGCGCCGGCGGTTCATCTGACCAAGGCGCAGATCGAGGCCGATTTCCGCCGCGTGCACAGCGGTCTGCCGCCCGATCGCTCGCTCGCCGAACCGGCCTCGCTGCTCGGCGAAGCGCGCACGGTGCTGCGCGACCGGTTTCTGGCCGCGGATGTCGGCATCACGGGCGCGAATTTCCTGGTCGCGGAGACCGGCACGTCGATCATCGTCACCAACGAGGGCAACGGCGACCTCACGCAGACGCTTCCCAAGGCGCACATCGTGCTCGCCAGCATTGAGAAGATGGTGCCGACGCTCGAGGACGTGTCGCAGCTCCTGCGCGTGCTCGCCCGCTCGGCGACCGGGCAGGAAATGTCGGTCTACACCACGCTCTCGACCGGTCCGCGTCGCGCCGAGGATCCCGACGGGCCGGGCGAATACCACGTCGTTCTTCTCGACAACGGGCGCTCGGCCATGCTGAGCGGCGAATTTCGCGACATGCTCCGCTGCATCCGCTGCGGCGCCTGCATGAATCACTGTCCGGTGTATCACGCGGTCGGCGGCCACGCGTACGGCTGGGTCTATCCCGGGCCGATGGGAGCGGTGCTCACGCCGAGCCTCCTCGGCGTCGACAAGGCCGGCCACCTGCCGAACGCGTCGACGTTCTGCGGCCGTTGCGAAGAAGTGTGCCCGGTCCGCATTCCGCTGCCGCGATTGATGCGGTTCTGGCGCGAACGCGAATTCGAACGCCATCTCTCGCCGGCGACGGCGCGCGCGGGCCTGCGGCTGTGGGGCTTCTTCGCCGAACGGCCGTGGCTCTATGGCCTGGCGACGGCGGCCGCCGCGCGCCTGCTCGCGTTCCTCGGCCGCGGCAACGGCCGCTTCCGCTGGCTGCCGCTCGCCTCCGGCTGGACGCGCCATCGCGATTTCCCGGCGCCGCAGGGCGCGACGTTCCAGTCGCAGTGGAAGGCGCGGAGGAGCCGGTGAGCGCGCGCGCGAGCGTCATCGCCTCGATCCGCCGCTCGCTCGGCGTGACCGGCGCGGAAGCGACGCGCCGACGGGCGGTCACCGATCGGCTCGCCGGTCATCCGCCCGGGGTCGTGCCGGCGCGCGGGCAGGGCGGCGCCGAGGCGCAACTCGCCCTGTTCATCCGCATGGCCAAGGCGTCGTCCGCCAGCGTCGAACAGGTATCCGACATCGCCGACATACCCGCCGCCATCGTGGCCTTCCTGCGCCAGCACAACCTGCCGATGTCGGTGCGCCGCGGAGACGATCCGCTGCTGGCGGGATTGCCGTGGGAAAGCGCCGGCGCGCTCGATGTGACGACCGGTCCCTCCGACGGCCATCAGCTCGCCTCCGTCTCGCACGCCTTCGCGGCTGTGGCCGAGACCGGAACCCTGGTGCTCATATCGGGCCGGAACAACCCGACCACGCTCAACTTTCTCCCCGACAACCATGTCGTCGTGGTGGAGGCGGGCGATCTTGTCGGCGACTACGAGAGCGTGTGGCGGCGCCTGCGCGAAGCCTTCGGAACCGGCGTCCTGCCCCG
>CAZIGW010000011.1:0-7727 GCA_964538565.1 uncultured Hyphomicrobiales bacterium
AGCTCTCGCCGATCAACCGGCGGCGCTGGCAGAACTTCAAGGCGAACCGGCGCGGCTACATCTCGTTCTGGCTCTTCCTGGTCCTGTTCGTGGTTTCGCTCTTTGCCGAGTTCATCGCCAACGACAAGCCGTTCCTGGTCAAGTACGATGGTCACTTCTACATGCCCGTGTTCGTCACCTACCCGGAGACGACCTTTGGGGGCGATTTCGAGACGGCGGCGGACTATCGCGATCCCTATCTGCAGAAACTCATCGCCGAGAAGGGCGGCTTCATGATCTGGCCGCCGATCCGCTATTCGTACGACACGCACAACCTCGACCTGCCGACGCCCGCTCCGTCGAAGCCGACGTGGCTGCTCACGGAGAAGGAATGCCGGCCGGTGGTCGAGCGAAAAGGCCTTAAGAGCTGCCGCGACCTCGAGTACAACTGGCTCGGCACGGACGACCAGGGACGCGACGTCGCCGCGCGGCTGATCTACGGCTTCCGCATCTCGGTTCTCTTCGGGCTGACGCTCACGATCAGCTCCTCGGCGATCGGCGTCGCGGCCGGCGCCGTGCAGGGCTATTTCGGCGGCTGGACCGACCTGCTGTTCCAGCGCTTCATCGAGATCTGGACCTCGATCCCCTCGCTCTATCTGCTGCTGATCATCTCCTCGGTGCTGGTGCCGGGCTTCTTCGTGCTGCTCGGAATCCTCCTGCTGTTCTCGTGGGTCTCGCTGGTCGGCCTGGTGCGCGCCGAATTCCTGCGCGGGCGCAACTTCGAGTACATCCAGGCGGCGCGGGCGCTCGGCGTATCCAACCCGGTGATCATATTCCGCCACCTGCTGCCGAACGCCATGATCGCCACCATGACGTTCCTGCCGTTCATCCTGTCGTCCTCGGTCATGACGCTGACCGCCCTCGACTTCCTCGGCTTCGGGCTTCCGCCGGGCTCACCGTCGCTCGGCGAGCTGCTCTCGCAGGGCAAGGCCAACATCCAGGCGCCGTGGCTCGGCCTGACCGGCTTCTTCACGCTCGCCATCATGCTGTCGCTCCTGATCTTCATCGGTGAGGCGGTGCGCGACGCCTTCGATCCGCGCAAGACATTCAGGTGATCGCCATGGATGCCGAACCCAGTCCGCTTCTCTCCGTTCGGGAGCTCTCGGTGGCCTTCGGCCAGGGCGAGCGCGAAGTGCTCGCGGTCGACCGCGTCTCCTTCGAGATCCGCAAGGGCGAGACCGTGGCGCTCGTCGGCGAGTCCGGCTCGGGCAAGTCGGTCACCGCGCTGTCGGTCATGAAGCTCCTGCCCTATCCGGCGGCGCACCACCCCTCGGGCGAGATCGTGTTCAAGGGCCAGTCTCTGCTCACGATGCCCGAAAGCCGCATCCGCCAGGTGCGCGGCAACGACATCTCGATCATCTTCCAGGAGCCGATGACCTCGCTCAATCCGCTCCACACGATCGAGAAGCAGATCGGCGAGATTCTGCTGCTGCATCGGGGGCTGACCGGCGCCGCCGCGCGCGCCCGCATCGTCGAACTCCTGACGCAGGTCGGCATAGCGGACGCCGAGGGCCGGCTCGGAAGCTACCCGCATCAGCTCTCGGGCGGTCAGCGCCAGCGCGTGATGATCGCCATGGCGCTCGCCAACGAGCCCGATCTCCTCATCGCCGACGAGCCGACGACCGCCCTCGACGTGACCGTGCAGGCGCAGATCCTCGCGCTGCTCAAGGACATCCAGTCGCGTCTCGGCATGGCGATGCTGTTCATCACCCACGACCTCGGGATCGTGCGAAAGATCGCCGACCGGGTCTGCGTGATGAAGCGGGGCCAGATCGTCGAACAGGGCGCGGTCGCCGCGGTGTTCGCAGACCCGCAGCATGTGTATACGCGCGACCTCCTGTCTGCGGAGCCGAAGGGCGAGCCGGCTCCGCTCAATCCTGCCGGACCGGTGGTCGTGCGTACGGATGACCTCAAGGTCTGGTTTCCGATCAAGCGCGGCCTGCTTCGCAAGGTCGTCGGCCACATCAAGGCGGTCGACGGCGTCAGCATCGAGGTGCGCAAGGGCGAGACGCTCGGGATCGTCGGCGAATCCGGCTCCGGCAAGACCACGCTCGGGCTCGCCATCCTGCGGCTCATCTCCTCGGACGGCCCCATCGTGTTCATGGGCGACAGCCTGCAGGGATTGAAGTTCAAGGAGATGCGGCCGTACCGCCGCAACATGCAGATCGTGTTCCAGGACCCTTACGGATCGCTCAGCCCGCGCATGTCGGTGGCCGACATCATCGAGGAAGGGCTGTGGGTGCATCAGCCGCGGCTCTCCGCGGCCGAGCGCGAGGAGCGCGTGGTGCGGGCGCTCACCGACGTCGGGCTCGATCCGCACACGCGCTTCCGCTATCCGCACGAGTTCTCCGGCGGGCAACGCCAGCGCATCGCCGTGGCGCGCGCAATCGTTCTCGAGCCGACGTTCGTCGTGCTCGACGAGCCGACGAGCGCGCTCGACATGCTGATCCAGGCGCAGATCGTCGACCTCCTGCGCGACCTGCAGAAGCGGCGGGACCTCACCTATCTGTTCATTTCGCACGACCTCAAGGTCGTGGCCGCGCTCGCGAGCCGCCTCGTGGTCATGCGGCAGGGCAAGATCGTGGAAAGAGGCGCCGCCGCGGACGTGTTCGCGCACCCGAAGAGCGACTACACCCGCGCGCTGTTCGCGGCCGCCTTCAACCTCGAAACCGCGCCGGAAGGCGTGGTGTCGCAATAGAGCATGATCCCGAAAAGTGGCCTCCGGTCTTCGGACAGGATCATGCTCAAACGAAAGGGCATGATCCCGAAAGGTGCGTCCGGTTTTCGGATGAGATCACGCGCGGATTGAAAGGATAGAGCGGGATGTCGAAGTATGCGACGGGCGGACCGCTCGCCGACCGCCCTGTCGAGGTGTCGGTCTCCTCCCCGGAGGTGCTGGCGGCAGGATATCGCGCCTACGAGCGCTATCAGGTCGTGCTGCCCCGCCCGGATCGCGCCCCGCTCGCGCAGACGCGCGACATCGTGCGCGGGGGCGTCGTCGTCGGCGTGCTCGCCGTCGATCCCGCGCGCGACGAGCTGGTGCTCATCCGCCAGTTCCGACTGGCCGCGCATCTTGCCACCGGCAAGGGCGAGCTCGTCGAGATCGTCGCCGGACGTGTCGATCCCGGCGAGAGTCCGGCCGAGAGCGCGCGGCGCGAATGCCTGGAGGAGATCGGGGTCGCTCCCGACGTGCTTGTCGAACTGTTCGGATTTCTGCCGACGCCGGGCATCACCGACGAATACGCGGTGTTCTTCGTCGGAACGGTCGATGCCGGCAAGGTCGGCGACCGCGGCGGCGCTGCTCATGAGGCGGAGGAGACGGAGCCGGTGCGGGTCAAGATCGACGACGCGCTTGCAGCGCTTTCGACCGGGCGGATCGCCAACGCGCTGCTGATCATCGCCCTGCAGTGGCTCGCGCTCAATCGGCATCGCCTCGACGCGTTGATCCGTTCCGCGCGGGTCGCGGCCCCATGAGCGTGCTGCTGCTCGCCATCGCGGACATGGACCATGTCGTCTGGGCGGACCGGTTCCGCAGGCGCGCGCCCGGCCGGACGATCCGGACCTGGCCCGACGATGTCGGCCATCCGGCGGAGATCGCCTACGTGTGCGCCTGGCGGGCGCCGCCCGGTCTGCTTGCGACCTTTCCCAATCTGAAGGTGATCTTCTCGCTCGGGGCGGGCGTCGACCACCTGCTGGCCGATCCGTCCCTGCCGAATGTTCCGATCGTGCGTTTCGTCGATCCCGACCTGACGATGCGCATGCGCGAATACGTCGTGCTGCATGTCCTCATGCACCATCGCCGCCAGCGCATCTACGACGCGCAGCAGCGCCGACGCCTCTGGCGCGAGCACCCGCAGCCGGCGGCGAGCGAAGTCGGGGTCGGCGTCATGGGGCTTGGCGAGCTCGGCCGCAGTTGCGCCGAAGCGCTGAGCCGGATCGGATTCCGGGTCGCGGGCTGGAGCCGGACGAAAAAGGAAATTCCGGGCATCGAAGCGTTCTGCGGGGCCGACGGGCTCGATCGTTTCCTCGCGCGCACCGAAATCCTCGTCTGCCTGCTGCCGCACACGCCCTTGACCGAAGGCATTCTCGACCTCGGCCTCTTCCGCAAGCTCAGGCGCGACGGCGCGCTCGGCGGCGCCTGTCTGATCAACGCCGGCCGCGGCCGGCTGCAGGTCGACGCCGACATCCTCTCCGCGCTCGAGGAAGGCACGCTCATGGGCGCGACGCTCGACGTGTTCCCGACCGAGCCGCTGCCGTCGTCGAGCCCGCTGTGGGATCGGCCCGACGTCACCATCACGCCGCACAATGCCGCCGTGTCCGTCCCCACGGCGTTCGTCGACAACGTGCTGCAGCAGATCGAACGCTTCGAGGCCGGACTTGCGCTCGCGCACGTGGTCGATCGGGCCGCCGGATACTGAGGGCCGCCATTCGGCACGCGGTCGTGACTGGCCCGTGTGCCGCCCTTGGCGTAGGCATTCGGCACAGACCAGAGCTTCCGGACGATCCGATGACGCGCTTTCTCGCCCTTCTGCTGTTCCTGATCCTGAGCATGCCCGCGCAGGCACAACAGGACCAGGCCTGGTATCCCCTCAAGGCCGACGACGGCACGCCGGTTGCCAATCATCCGGTTCCCAACGACCTCGAAGCCGACATCACCGTGCTGCCCGGCATCGCGGTGGTCGGCAATCCGCACGGCGGCGTGTCGCTCGTCGAATTCTACGACGTCAATTGTCCGTTCTGCCGTGCGGCGGCTCCCGACATCGCCGCGCTCGTCAAGGCCGACCACGACCTCAAGCTCGTGCTGGTGCCGTTTCCGGTGCTCGGCGTACCCTCGATCGAGGCTGCGCGCGTCGAGCTGGCGCTGATCGGAATGGCGCCGGCGCAGACGTTCTACACATTCCACCGCAATCTCTATGCGGGGCGCGGCGTCGCCGACGGGGAGCGCGCGCTTGCGACGGCGGTCGCGCTCGGCTTCGACCGGCAGAAGCTCATCGCGGCGGCGAATACCGACGCGACGACCGAGGCCATGAAGGCGCACGTGCGGCTGGGCGATCGCCTCGGGCTCGCCGCCACCCCGGCCTTCGTCATCAAGTCGACGGCGATCGTCGGCTATCCGGGCCGCCGGTCGCTCGCCGGCGTCGTCGACGCGGTGCGCCGCTGCGACAAGGTCACGTGCTGAGAAGCCCGTTCTCCGCGAGCGTCAGCCTCTTCACCTGCGAGACCGGGCTGCCGCCGGCCGCGATGCGGGCGAGCGCCTCGCCGATCGGCTCGACCGCCACCGCCATGTGAAACGCGTTGGCGTGAACGACATTGGTGCGGTCGCGAACGATGGCAACGTGGCCTTTCCAGAACACCAGATCGCCGCGGCGCCAGAGCGCCGGGTCGGCCGCGATGCTCTCGCCGAGCGCATCCTGCTGCATGTCACTGTCGCGCGGGCAGCGGATGCCGGCCGCGCCGAGCGCGAGCTGGACAAGCCCCGAGCAGTCGACCCCGAGACTCGTCTTGCCGCCCCACAGATAGGGCACGCCGAGGAAACGTTCGGCGACCGCGACGAAGTCGTTCGCGTGCACGCCGATGGGCGCAAGATGCACGGCCGGCACGAACCCGCCGGCGGCGAGCACCGCGAACTCCCGCTCGATGCCGGTCACCGCGAGCTGGCATCCGAGCGAGAGCGCTTCGAGCGGCGGCGCCTTGATCGAGGCCGCCGGAAACACGAACGTGCGCAGCGCCGCGACCTTGTGGGTGGGACGCGGTCCGGGACGCACAAGGGCGTTGGCCGACAGCCAGCCGACATAGCCGTCGGACTCGAGCTGACCCCAGGCCCAGCCCTCCTCGGTCGTTTCGTAGACGGTCACCCGCTCTCCCTTGAGCGCCTCGGTGTCGAGCGGTGCGTGGGGCGACGGCGCGTGCCGCAGCGGCGTCTGCGGCTCGACGACCTCGCGCGATTCTCCCTCCGCGAAGCGCGTCGCCCGGACGGTTCCGGCGAGATGGGCGGCGGCGAGATCGGGACGAGCGGGCGTGACCCGCGGATCGTAGGTCATGACGAAGCCTGCCGCATGCGCCAGATGCCGGTCACGACGGATAGCGCTCCTTCAGCAGCGCATAGAGCGCCCGCGCCCCCTGGCATTCGCCACCCTCGGGCCGGCCGGATTTCGCCGCCGGCGTCCAGGCGTAGACGTCGAGATGCAGCCAGCTCTTGGCGGCGGACACGAAGCGGTTGAGGAACAGCGCGCAGACGATCGATCCGGCGAATCCGCCGGAAGCGACGTTGCCAAGGTCGGCCACCTTGGAGTCGAGCATCGAATCGTATGGCCGCCAGAGCGGAAGCCGCCACAGGGGATCGTTCTCGGCCGCGGCATGGCGGGCGAGATCGGCCGCAAGCGTCTCGTCCTCGGTGTAGAACGGCGGCAGATCAGGCCCGAGGGCGACGCGCGCGGCGCCCGTCAGGGTCCCCATGTCGACGAGGAGGTCGGGCGCTTCCTCGTCGGCGAGCGCCAGGGCGTCGGCGAGCACCAGCCGCCCTTCCGCATCGGTGTTGCCGACCTCGACGGTCAGGCCCTTGCGCGAGGTGTAGACGTCGAGCGGGCGGAAAGCGGATCCGGAAACGGCATTTTCCACGGCCGGAATCAGGACGCGCAGGCGCACCGGCAGGCGGGCGTCCATGATCATGTGGGCGGCGGCGAGCACCGCTGCGGCGCCGCCCATGTCCTTCTTCATCAGCAGCATGGCGTGGTCGGGCTTGAGGTCGAGCCCGCCGGTGTCGAAGCACACGCCCTTGCCGACCAGCGTCACCTTGGGGCGCGCCGCGTCTCCCCAGGTGAGATCGAGCAGGCGCGGGGCACGTTCGGCCGCGCGCCCGACCGCGTGGATGAGGGGAAAGTTCTGCGCCAGCAGATCCTCGCCAACGAGCGCCCGGAACGCGGCGCCATGGCGCTCGGCGAGCGCGAGCGTAGCGGCCTCGAGTTCCGCCGGCCCCATGTCGTTCGCCGGCGTGTTGACGAGGTCGCGTGCGAGCGTCACGCCATCGACCACGCGGGAGAGATCCTCGGCATCGACCGATTGCGGCAGCCACAGCCGCACCTCCTTCGCCTCCGCCTTGCGATAGCGCGTGAAACGATAGGCTCCGAGCGCGAACGCGAGCGCGGCGAGCCGCGGGTCTTCGGGCGCGTCGACGAACCGGTAGGTCCCGCGCGGCAGCAGCCCGGCGAGCCGGCCGGCGAGAAATCGATCCTTCGCGGGCCTGTCGGCGGGATCGACGGCGAAGAGAACGCCGGACAAGGCGCCGTCCGGTCCGGGCAGCAGCAGATGCCGGCCCGGTTGCGGCTCGAACCCGGCCGCGATGGCGAACCTGCGGCCCGCCGGGCCGATGGCGCGATCCATCGCGGCTTCGTCCGCCCAGGCTTGAGCGGTCACGAACCAGATCGGAATGGCCCCGGCGCCGTCGCCCACCACGAACATGGGATGCATGGGAAGCAGTTCCTTGCGGATCACAAAGCCTCGCGCCGCCCCTCGGGTCCGCGGGCCCGGACGCGGGAGGCGCCTGAGGACTCGGACGAAAACCGATGCCGGACGGATTTTCCACCCCCGTTCGCGCTCTAACTGTGAGCTTTCAATAGGTTGTCCATCCGGTCCGGACCGGGGAAGCTGAAGTTGCTGAAGCTTCACGCTTTTCTCGGAGGACCGGATGA
>CAZIGW010000012.1:0-9910 GCA_964538565.1 uncultured Hyphomicrobiales bacterium
CGGCATGAGCGCCTACGAGATGATGCTGTCCGAGAGCCAGGAGCGCATGCTGATGGTGCTGCGCCCGGAGAAGGAGAAGGAAGCCGAGGCGATCTTCCGCAAGTGGGGGCTCGACTTCGCCATCGTGGGCGAGACAAATCCATCGAAGCGTTTCGTCGTGCGCCACGGCGGCGACGTCATGGCCGACCTGCCGATCAAGGAACTCGGCGACGAGGCGCCCGTCTATGACCGGCCATTCCGCTTCGCTGCGCCGCGGCCGCGGGTCGAGGCGGCCGAGGTCGCGCCGCCGACGGGGCTCGCCGACGCGCTCGAAGAGCTGATCGGCTGTCCCGATCTCTGCTCCAGGCGCTGGGTCTGGGAACAGTACGACCACGTGATCCTCGGCAATACCGTACAGCGGCCCGGTGGCGACGCAGCCGTGGTGCGCGTCGAGGAGGGCCCGAAGGCGCTGGCGCTCACCGCCGACGTGACCCCGCGCTACTGCGAAGCCGATCCGTTCGAGGGCGGCAAGCAGGCGGTCGCCGAAGCGTGGCGCAATCTCACCGCGGTCGGCGCGCGGCCGCTCGCGCTCACCGACAATCTCAACTTCGGCAGTCCGGAACGGCCGGAGATCATGGGCCAGTTCGTCGGCTGCATCCGTGGCATCGGCGAGGCCTGCCGGGCGCTCGATTTCCCGGTCGTCTCCGGCAACGTCTCGCTCTACAACGAGACCAACGGCCGGGCGATCCTGCCGACGCCCACCATCGGCGGCGTCGGGCTGATCGAGGATCTCAGCAAGACGGCCACGATCGCGTTCAAGGCGGAGGGCGATGTCATCCTGCTCGTCGGCGACACCGCCGGCTGGCTCGGCCAGTCGCTCTACCTGCGCGAGATCTGCGGGCGCGAGGAGGGGGCGCCGCCCCCGGTCGATCTCGCCGCCGAGCGCCGCAACGGCGATTTCGTGCGCGCGCTCATCGCCGAGGGTCTCGCGGGCGCGGTGCACGACGTTTCCGACGGCGGATTGCTCGTCGCGCTGGCCGAGATGGCGATGGCGTCCGACATCGGCGCGCACCTCGCCGCGGCGCCGGGCGGCGTGCCGGCGCACGGCTTCTGGTTCGGCGAGGACCAGGCGCGCTACCTGCTCACGGTCCCGGCCGCGCGCGAAACCGAAATCCTCGCGCGCGCGGCGCGCGGCAACGTCCCGGCGCGGCGCATCGGAACAACGGGCGGCGACGCGCTGACGCTTTCCGGCGAGCGGCCGAGTCTGATAAAGGCACTCAGGGAACGCTTCGAAGGCTGGTTTCCCGCCTATATGGCGGGCGAACGGGCCTGAGCACGGAGACCACCGATGCCGATGGACGCACGCGAGATCGAACGGCTGATCAAGGCGCGGATTCCCGACGCCGAGGTCAGCATCCGCGATCTTGCCGGGGACGGCGACCACTACGCAGCGACGGTCATCGCCGAATCCTTCCGCGGCAAGTCGCGGGTGCAGCAGCATCAGCTTGTCTACGAGGCGCTGCGCGCCGAGATGGGCGGCAAGCTGCATGCGCTGGCGCTGCAGACGGGTATTCCCGACAGGTGAGCGGGGCCGCGCCGGGGCCATCGCTCCGCCCTTTGGCGGCGGGCCGCTCCTGCGCTACATATATGTCAGGTCGAATGCCGATTGGCGCCCGTGCGGGCGCGTACCGAAGCAAGGACGAGTTTCATGGGAATCGAACAATTCATCGACAACGAGGTGAAGTCGAACGACGTGGTGCTGTTCATGAAGGGAACGCCGCAGTTCCCGATGTGCGGCTTTTCCGGCCAGGTCGTGCAGATCCTCGACTATCTGGGCGTGCCCTACAAGGGGTTGAACGTGCTCGAATCCGACGACCTGCGCCAGGGCATCAAGACCTACTCGAACTGGCCGACCATTCCCCAGCTCTACGTGAAGGGCGAGTTCGTCGGCGGCTGCGACATCATCCGCGAGATGTTCCAGGCCGGCGAGCTGCAGACGCTGCTCAAGGACAAGGGCGTGCCGGTGAAGGACGCCGCACAGGCCTGAATCCGGCGCGTCGCTCCCGCGGCCCGTCCAGCCCAATTCGTGATTCGTCTTTCGCTCGGGCGATTCCCGGCCGATCCCCCGGTCGTGTGGCAAGGCGCCGGGTGTGGCGACCGGGCATGCCCGCCGGGCTTGCGGTCGCTCAGTCGGGACGCGGGGCTTTCGCGCGGCTGAGGATCAGGAAGACGAGCGCGAGCACGATGGCGAGCCCGACCAGGGTCTGCGGCTGCAGCCCATTGGCGAACTTGAGCACGTTGTCCGCCACCGAGGAGACGAAGACACCCGAATCCTGCCCGAGGATGAGATAGATCAGGATCAGCGCCAGGACCGTCAGGAATCCCAGCTCGACGAAGCGCCAGAGAAATTGCCGAGTCCGTTCGAGCACCTCCAACATGCTCCCCTCCGCGTGAGGGGTGGGGAGGCTGGCGCCCCCCGCACCCGGTTCGCAAGTCGCGACGCGGCTCGGTCGCGGTCGTCCGAGAACGAGAGAACGGCGCCGTCAGGCGAGCTTACGGTTCGAGAACAGCCAAAGAATGATGCCGAGGGCGATCAAGCCGACGAGCCCGTTCGAGCCGAGATCCTTCACGATACCCATGATGTTGGCGACGACGGTTCCGAAGAACGGAAGATTCGCCCCCACCAGCAGCGCGCATACGATGGCGAGCGCGAGCAGCATCAGCCCGACTTCCGTCAGTGCCCCGATCCAATGTTTCACAGCCTGCAACTTATCCATGAGCAGTTCTCCCCTTAGTGAGCTCCGGGAGCGCGATCAGCAAAAGTGGATCCCGGTTTTGCGGTCGATCGCGCCCTAACGCATTCAATCGACGCGTGATTGTCTCGGCCGACCGGAATTCCACCCCGCCGGATCACGCGCGAAGCAGGTACCCAAACTGCCACCAGATGTAGAAAGCTGCTCCCAATTGCCCACTACATCAAGGCCGCATCGGCGCGGCGGGGCGGGATATCCCCCGCAATTGGGCCCGTTGGGACGCCGAAACCGCCCCCCGAACGGGACGAGCGTGCGGACGGCAGCAAAAAAGCCTGCGGCACGGGCCGCAGGCTTGGAGAATCACCGGAGAATCGCCGCGGGATGATTCCCGGGCAGGACGTTCGGAGGCGTCCTGCCCGGGCGCGAGGCGTCAGCGCGAGTAGTATTCGACGACCAGGTGCGGCTCCATCTGCACCGGGTAGGGTACCTCGCCGATCTGCGGCACCCGCGTGAACTTCGCGGTCATCTTGGAGTGGTCGACCTCGATGTAGTCGGGCACGTCACGCTCGGCGAGCTGGCTCGCTTCCAGGACCATGGCAAGCTGGCGGGACTTTTCCTTCACCTCGATCACGTCGCCGGGCTTCACGCGGAAGCTCGGGATGTTGACCCGCCGGCCGTTCACCTTGACGTGGCCGTGGTTGATGAACTGGCGGGCGGCGAACGGGGTCGGGACGAACTTGGCGCGAAACACGACGGCATCGAGCCGGCGCTCGAGCAGCCCGATCAGGTGCGCGCCCGAGTCGCCCTTCAGCCGGATCGCTTCCTGGTAGATGGCGCGGAACTGGCGCTCGGAGATGTTGCCGTAGTAGCCCTTGAGCTTCTGCTTGGCGCGCAGCTGCACGCCGTAGTCGGAGAGCTTGCCCTTGCGGCGCTGGCCGTGCTGGCCGGGGCCATATTCGCGGCGGTTCACGGGGCTCTTCGGCCGGCCCCAGATGTTCTGGCCCATGCGGCGATCGAGCTTGTACTTCGCCTCATTGCGCTTGGTCATCGCGTCCTCAGGTCTGTCATGCGGGTTGTCGAGGAACCGCGCCCTCCTCTGTCCCGGGCGGGGCCCGGAACCGACAGGTCTTGACCCCGAGCGCCGGGGAAGACCACGGGTCGCGAAACGCCGCGCGGGCCCGCAAGAGGCCCGCGCAACGTCGTGTTTCTAGGGGCAAAGCCCGGACCTGTCAAACCGCGGCAAGCCTGGCCGGCTGGCCGATCCCGAACCGGGCAAGGGCCCGGGCGAGCGCCGGCGAGGGGCTCCGGCCGGAGGTGAAAACCGCTGGCGCGAGACCGGTTTGCGCGGCCGCGCTGGCAGGCCCGATGAGGTCGACCACGCGCCGGGCGATGGCCGGGGCGGGGTCGACGAAGGCGACCGGCCAGGGCGCGAGCCGGATGAGGCGGTCGAGCAGCAGCGGGAAATGCGTGCAGGCGAGAACCATCGTGTCGGTGCGCCGGGCCCCCTCGTCGACGAAGGCCGGGGCAATCTCGGCCGAGATGACTGCCTCGTCGACCGGCTCCTCGCGCAGCGCCGCCTCGGCGATCGCCGCGAGGCGCGCGGAGCCCACCAGTGTCACCTCGCAGCCCTGCGCGAAATCGCGGATCAGCGCCTTCGTGTACTCGCGCGCCACCGTCGCCTGCGTGCCGAGCACCGACACGCGCCTGGTGCGCGAACTGGCACAGGCCGGCTTGATGGCCGGCACCGTGCCGACGAAAGGCACCGGGAATTTTGCGCGCAACTGCGGCAGCACGAGGGTCGAGGCGGTGTTGCAGGCGATGACGACGAGGTCCGGCCGGTGCGCCGGGACCAGTTCGCCCATGACGGCTAGCACGCGCGCGACGAGCTCGGCCTCACCGTGGTCGCCGTAGGGAAAGAACGCGTCGTCGGCCGCGTAGACCAGCCGCGCGTCGGGCCGCGCCCTGGCGATTTCACGAAAGACGGTGAGGCCGCCCAGGCCGGAATCGAACACCAGGATGGTCGGGGAGCCCGCCCCCGTGCTGCCCTCGGACGAATGATCGGCCGTCATGACCCGTTCGCTCGTGGCACGTTCGATCCTACGCGTGTCCGAACACGCGCGTGAAGATGGTGTCGACGTGCTTGAGGTGATACGCGAGGTCGAAATTCTCCGCGAGCTCGGCGGCGCCGAGATGCCGGGCGACGTCGGGGTCGGCCTGCAGCAGCGCGAGGAAATCGCCTTCGCCGCGCCACGCCCTCATGGCGTTGCGCTGCACCAGGCGATAGGCCTCCTCGCGCGCGACGCCCTTCTGCGTGAGCGCGATCAGCACGCGCTGCGAATGCACGAGCCCGCCGAGGCGGTCGAGATTGCGGCGCATGTTGTCCGGATAGATCACGAGCCGGTCGATCACGGAGGCAAGCCGCGCCAGCGCGAAGTCGAGGGTCACCGTCGCGTCCGGGCCGATCATGCGCTCGACCGAGGAATGCGAGATGTCGCGCTCGTGCCAGAGGGCGACGTCCTCGAGCGCCGGCGTCACATAGGCGCGCACCACGCGGGCGAGCCCGGTGAGATTCTCCGAGAGCACCGGGTTGCGCTTGTGCGGCATGGCGGAGGAGCCCTTCTGCCCCTCGGAGAAGAACTCCTCGGCTTCAAGCACCTCGCTGCGCTGCAGGTGGCGGATCTCGGTCGCGAGCCGCTCGATCGAGGAGGCGACGACGCCGAGGGTTGCGAAATACATGGCGTGGCGGTCGCGTGGGATGACCTGAGTGGAGACCGGCTCGACGGCGAGTCCCATCGCCTTGGCGACGTGCGCCTCGACGCGCGGATCGACCTGGGCGAACGTGCCGACCGCCCCCGAGATCGCGCAGGTCGCGACCTCGCGGCGCGCGGCGGCGAGGCGCTCCTTCGCGCGCGTGAACTCCGCGTAGGCCTGCGCCAGCTTGAGGCCGAAGGTCGTCGGCTCGGCGTGGATGCCGTGCGAGCGGCCGACTGTCGGCGTGAGCTTGTGCTCGAAGGCGCGCCGCTCGAGCGCGGCGAGCAGCGCGTCGGTATCGGCGATCAGCAGGTCGGCGGCGCGCACGAGCTGCACGTTGAAGCAGGTGTCGAGCACGTCGGACGACGTCATGCCCTGGTGCACGAAGCGCGCCTCCGGCCCGACGATCTCGGCGAGATGCGTCAGGAAGGCGATGACGTCATGCTTGACCTCGCGCTCGATCGCGTCGATGCGGGCGATGTCGAACGTCGCGTCCTTGCCCTTCTGCCAGATGGTCTTCGCCGCAGCCTTCGGGATGATGCCGAGCTCGGCCATGGCGTCCGCCGCGTGCGCCTCGATCTCGAACCAGATGCGGTAGCGGGTCTGCGCGTCCCAGATCGCCGCCATCTGCGGACGTGTGTAGCGCGGGATCATGCCGCCTCTCCGCGCGCGAGGGCGGCGGCGTTGCGGATCGCCGCGATGCTGGTGCGGTAGCCGTCGGGGCTGCCGGACTTGAAGACCGCGGAGCCGGCGACCAGCACGTTGGCGCCGGCGCGGGCGACGAGCGGCGCCGTCTCCGGCGTGACGCCGCCGTCGACCTCGATGTCGATCGGCCGCCCGCCCGCCATGGCGCGCAGCCGCGCGATCTTCTCGACCGCGGCCGGGATGAACGCCTGGCCGCCGAACCCCGGATTGACCGACATGACCAGGATGAGGTCGACGAGGTCGATCACGTGCTCGATCGTCGATTCCGGCGTGCCGGGGTTGAGCGTGACGCCGGCCTTCTTGCCGAGCGCGCGGATCGCCTGCAGTGAGCGGTGCACGTGTGGCCCGGACTCGACGTGGACCGTGATGATGTCGGAACCCGCCTTGGCGAACGCCTCCAGATAGGGATCGCACGGCGCGATCATCAGGTGGACGTCGAAGGCCTTGCGGCTGTACGGGCGCAGCGCCTTCACGACGTCCGGCCCGATGCTGATGTTGGGGACGAAATGGCCGTCCATCACGTCGACGTGGATCCAGTCGGCGCCGGCCTGGTCGACCGCGCGCACCTCCTCGCCGAGCCTGGCGAAATCGGCGGCCAGAATGGACGGGGCGACCAGCAGCGGACGGGACATCGATTCCTCCGGAATCCGCCGTTCGCCTAACACGCGGCGTCCGGTGGGGCAACGCGGGGCTCGGGATGCGGTCATCGGACGTCTCGGGGACCGCCCGGGCGGCAAGAAGTGCCGCGTCGGGGCCGTGGCGGCAACTCTTGCCGCGCCTCCCGCCCTCGCATGTCCGGCAAACAGCGGCCTTTCCGCATGGATGCACCCGGCACGTTTCTTGCGAGGTGGTGTCCGGGGCACCCGGCCTTCGGGCCATCACACGGGTATCGTGTCATGCTCTTCTTTCTCGGAGCCGCCGCCGACGGCGCGCTGTCGCTGCTGTCCGCCTTGCAGCAGCAGATGGGCGCCTCCGGCGCGCAGGGAACCAGTGGAGCGGGCGACCAGACCGCTTCGCTCTTCACGCCTTCGACCGCCGCCCCGACGTCGCCGCCGGCCGGCGGGACGCCTCCGGTCTCGGGCGGCAGCGCACCCAACTGCAGTTCCTGCGTCATGGCCGCCTTGATCCAGGCCCAGGAGCAACAGCAGGGGCAGCAGCAGAACCAGTCCGACTCCGGCACCACGCTTTCGCCGCGCGGCGCGAGGCTGTTCGCCGGAATCGATACCAACGGCGACGGCCAGATCGACAAGTCGGAGCTCGAAAATCTGTTCGGCGGGAGCGACACCACGCTCGCCGATTCGATCTTCGCCAGGCTCGACACCAACAACGACGGATCGGTCAGCCGGAGCGAGTTCGCCTCGGTCTTCCACGGTCGCGGTCATCATCACCTGGGGCAGGGCGCGCCGGCCGGCGGTCTCGACGCCTCGCTGTCGAACAGCCTGCAGGGCGCGAATTCCAGCACCACGACCAACTCCGACGGATCGACCACGACGACGATCACATACGCGGACGGATCGACCGTCACGATGACGACACCGGCTGGCGGCACGTCCGGATCGGGCGGCCACAATCTGCTCGAACAGCTGATCGACCTGCAGGCGCAGCTCTCGTCGGCGTCGAGCAACGCGGCAAGCGCGTAGCGGCCGCACGGACCGCGAAGCTTGCACGCCGCGGGCGGCCGCGCGCCCGCGGCAACGCCCGCTGTCCGATTCGTCCGGAGGTCGTCAGCCGATCGGATGGCGGAGCCGCGCGGGCCGCCATATATCTTCTGCAACCTCTTCGGGTCAGCGCGCCAACGCACGCATCGTCGTGCGCGAGGACTCTCCTGTCCGGGAGCAGCAAACCATGGCTCGCACCGACGCGCTCGTGCTCGGCGCCGGCATCGTCGGCACCTCGGTGGCGCTGCATCTGGCGATGCGTGGCCTGTCGGTGGCGCTCGTCGATCGCAACGGCCGCGTCGGCGCGGAGACCTCCTTCGGCAACGCCGGCGTGATCGAAGGCCAGACGGTTTTCCCGCCGGCATTTCCCGACCGATTTTCGGCGCTGATGCGGGTCATGCTCAAGCGCGCCCCGGAGGCCAATTATCACCTGTGCTTCCTGCCGCGCATTGCGCCGTGGCTGCTGGCATACCGGCGCTGGTCGCGGCCGGCCCGCCTGGTGGAAACCGCGCGGCGCATGCGCCCGCTGTTCGCGCGGGCGCTCGCCGAGCACGAGGCCCTGATGGCGGCGACCGGCGCCGACCGCTATCTGCGCAAGGCCGGATGGCTCAAGATCTACCGGTCAGAGCGCGGCTTCGCCGACGGCGCGGCCGAGCGCGATCTCGCCACGCGCTGGGGCATCAGGTGGCGCGCGCTCACGGTCGAGGAGACGCGCGCGCTCGAGCCGGCGCTCGCGCCGGCGTTTCGCCATGCCGTCCACTGGGAAGAAGCGGCAAGCGTGACCAATCCGCTCGAGGTGACGCGCGCCTACGCCCGGCACTTCACGCGGCTGCGCGGCCTGGTGCTCAAGGGCGACGCCCGCACGCTGCACCGCGCCGGGCCGCGGCTTTGGCGCATCGACACCGCGGAAGGTCCGGTCGATGCGCACGACGTCGTCGTCGCGCTCGGGCCGTGGAGCCCGGATGTGCTCGAACCGCTCGGCATCCGCCTGTCGATGGCGGTCAAGCGCGGCTACCACCATCATTTCGCGCCGGCCGGCGGCGGCCTGTCGCGTCCGGTGGTCGACGTGGAGAATGGCTATTGTCTTGCCCCGATGGCTGAAGGCATCCGACTCACCACCGGAGCGGAATTCGCCGATCGCGACGCGCCGCCGACGCCCGTGCAGTTCGATCGCCTGATGCCGGCCGCGCGCGAACTCCTGCCGCTCGGCAAGCCGCGCGAGGCGCAGCCGTGGCTCGGGCGGCGACCGTGCTTTCCGGATTCGCGCCCGGTGATCGGGCATGCGCCGGGGCACTCGGGACTCTGGCTCGCCTGCGGGCATGCGCATTGGGGACTGACGCTCGGTCCGGCGACCGGGCGGTTGATCGCCGAGATGCTGCGCGGCGAGACGCCGTTCTGCGATCCGGCCCCCTACCGCGCGGAGCGGTTTGGCTAGGGCATGCTCCTCAGCCGCGTCCGAAGCGATCGCGCCAGCAGGGCTGCGCGTTGGCGAAGGGCAGGGCGGCCGCCTCGTAGACGCCGCGGGCGATCGCGCGTGCCACGACGTTGGCGGCTTCCGCGCCGAGCCGCATCAGGCCGAAGACCGGGTCGGGCAGCGGGCGCAGCCCGGTCGAGACCGTAAACACCACATCCCCGTCGAGCGGCGTGTGGACCGGGTAGATGGCGCGGGCAACCCCGTCCTGCGCCATGACGGCGAGGCGCTTCGCCTGCGACTTGGTCAGGATCGCGTCGGTGGCGACGAGGACGAGGGTGGTGTTGGCGCGCGGCGCGCCCTTGGTGCGGATCTCGAGCGCCTCGGGCGGCAGAAAGGCGGGAAATCCGCGCCCGCCGAACTCGCCGTCCTGCTCGAACGGCGCCGCCCAGAAATGCGGCCCGTCGCCGACCACCATGCTGCCCGCCGCGTTCGCCGCGACCAGCGCCGCGACCGTCACGCCGTCGCGCGTGCGCGCCGAGGCGGTGCCGATTCCCCCCTTGAAGGTGGCGGTGGTGGCGCCGTGGCCGGCGCCGACGCTGCCGAGCGCGAAATCGGTGCCGGCGGATTCGGCCGCCGCATAGGCAAGCTCG
>CAZIGW010000013.1:0-57904 GCA_964538565.1 uncultured Hyphomicrobiales bacterium
GCCGAACGGCGCATGCTGTTCGAGACGACCGGAGCTACGGAGGCACACGCCGAGCAGGTGCTGGACGCGATCACGCTGCGCTCGATCCAGCAGCTCGTGCGGCGGATGCCGGTCGGCGAATCCGTCGTCGAGGCGATCCTCGCGCTGGTGCGCTCGGCGCGTCCGGGCCCCGAAGGCGGAGCCCAGGGCAAGCTGATCGCCTGGGGCCCGGGTCCGCGCGCCAGCCAGGCGCTGATGCTCGCGGTGCGCGCGCGGGCGCTGCTCGACGGGCGTTATGCGCCTTCCGTGGACGACGTCGTCGCGCTCGCCGAGCCGGTGCTCAAGCATCGCATGGCGCTCACGTTCGCGGCGCGGGCCGACGGCGAGACGATCGGGGCGGTGATCGAGCGGCTGAAGAGCCGCATCGGATAGAGCATGGCGAGCGACGCAATCGCGTTCAACCACGACGTCGGGGCTGTTCCGCGGGCGGTCGGCGAAAGCCGGACGCTGGCCGCCACCATGCCGCGCCTCGTCCTCGAAGCGCGGCGCGTCGCGGCGACGATCATCCATGGGCTGCACGGACGGCGCCGCGCGGGCACCGGCGAGAACTTCTGGCAGTTCCGCCGCTTCGTCTCGGGCGAGCCGGCCGCACGCGTCGACTGGCGGCGTTCCGCGCGCGACGATCATCTCTATGTGCGCGAGCAGGAATGGGAGGCCGCGCACACCGTCTGGATCTGGCCCGATCGATCGCCGTCCATGGCGTTCGTCTCGCCGCTCGCGATCGAGAGCAAGGTCGAGCGCACGCTGGTCGTCGCCATGGCGCTCGCCGAGGTGCTGGTCGAGGGCGGCGAGCGCATCGGCGTGCCCGACCTCCTGCGTCCGACGGCAAGCCGCAACGTAATCGAGAAGATGGCGGAGGCGATCGTCCACGATCCGGCGGAGCGCGCGAGCCTGCCGCCCTCGTTCTCGCCCTCCCCGCTCGCCGAGGTCGTGCTGCTGTCCGATCTGTGGAGTCCCATCGCGGAGGTCCGTCGCACCCTCGCGCAGCTTTCCGCCACGGGCGCCCACGGCCATCTGGTGCAGATCGTCGATCCGTCCGAGGAGACGTTCCCATACGCCGGCCGCATCGAGTTCGTCGAACCGGAAGGCGCCGGGACCATCACGGCCGGACGCGCCGAGACCTGGCGTGAGGACTACGCGGCGCGCATCGAACGTCACCGCGCCGAGATCCGCGCCGAAACCGACCGGCTCGGCTGGACCTTCAGCATTCATCGCACCGACCGGCCGGCGAGCGAGCTGCTCCTGCGCCTGCACATGCAGATGGGAGTCGGCCCGAACGGCACGAGCGTCGGGCGCGCGCGCACGCGCACGCTTGATGTATCGGGGAGCGCCGCATGATCCCCGGCCTGCCGCTCGCCTTCGCCCAGCCGCTGGTCCTGCTCGGACTGCTCAGCCTGCCCGTGCTGTGGTGGCTGCTGCGCCTGGTGCCGCCGCGCCCGCGCCGCATCGCCTTCCCGCCCACGCGGCTCTTGTTCGACATCGCGCCCCGGGAGGAGACGCCGGCGCGTACGCCGTGGTGGCTGACCCTGCTGCGGCTCGCGCTCGCCGCCCTGGTAATCGTCGCGGCGGCCGGTCCGATGTGGAACCCCGCGATCGCCACTTCGCACGCCGACACGCCGCTTGCGCTTCTCATCGACGACGGATGGGCGGCCGCCTCGACCTGGGAGGCGCGGCTGCGCACCGCCGACGACCTGCTGGTCCGCGCGGAGAATGACGGCCGCGGGGTCGCGATCGTGCCGCTGTCGGAAAGCACGCGCGACATTTCGCTGGAAACGCCCGCCGCCGCCCGCGTTCGGCTGCAGCAGCTGCGGCCCAGGCCCTACAACGTCGAGCGCAACGACATCCTGCCCACGCTCGCGCGCTTCCTGAATGCGACGCCCGACTCGGAATTCGTCTGGCTGTCGGACGGCATCGACACCGGCCGCGGCAAGGATTTCGTCGAAGGGTTGGCGCGCACGCTCGGCAAGCGGCGGTTGACGGTCGTCGACGGCGGCCTTGGGCCGGCCCACGCCCTGACCGCCGCCGACAACGCGGCCGGCGCGCTCTCCGTCAAGGTCCTGCGCGCCAGCACGGGCGGCGGCGACAACGGACTGGTGCGCGCCCTCGACCTCAAGGGCCTGCCTCTGGGTGAGGCGCGCTACGCCTTCGCCTCCGACGCCAAGGAGGCCGACGCGCAGTTCGACCTGCCGGTCGAGATCCGCAACGACATCGCCCGGCTGGAGATCGCCTCCGAACATTCGGCCGGCGCCGTGCAATTGCTCGACAAGCGCTGGCACCGGCGTTCGATCGGCATCGTGTCGGGGACGACCGCCGACACCGCGCAGCCGCTGCTCGCCTCGACCTACTATCTCTCTCGCGCGCTCGGTCCGTTCGCCGACGTCCGCCTGGCCGGCCCGGTGGCGCCGCAGGAATCGATCGGTCGCTTCCTCGATCAGAACGTGCCGATGCTCATTCTCGCCGACGTCGGCAACATTGCGGGCGACGTGCACGACCGGCTTGCCCGCTGGGTCGACGAGGGCGGTGTGCTGGTGCGCTTCGCCGGCCCGCGGCTCGCGGCCTCCGAGGACGATCTCGTCCCGGTCAAGATCCGGCGCGGCGGCCGCATCCTCGGCGGCAGCCTGAGCTGGGAGCAGCCGCAGCAGCTCACGGGCTTCTCGCGCGAAGGTCCGTTCGCCGGAATGCCGGTGCCGAACGACGTGACGGTGACCCGCCAGGTGCTCGCCGAGCCCGACGCCAGTCTTGCCGATCGCACCTGGGCGACGCTCGGCGACGGCACCCCGCTCGTCACCGCCAGCCGCCGAGGAAAGGGTCTGGTCGTGCTCTTTCACGTGACCGCCGACACGCGCTGGTCGAACCTGCCGCTGTCCGGCACCTTCGTCGAGATGCTGAAGCGAATCACCAGTCTGGCCGGCACCGTCGCGACCAACGAGACCCCGGGCGATGCCCGCAAGGCGGCGCGCGAGGTCGTCCCGCCGAACCGCATTCTCGACGGCTTCGGCGTGTTCGGCCCGCCGCCGCCGACCGCACGGCCGGTTCCGGTGTCGTTCACGGGCCGGGCCGATGCCGATCATCCGCCCGGATTCTACGGCCCGCCCGAGGGCCTGCTCGCCGTCAACACGCTGGCGGCGGCGGACCAGCTCAACACGCTCGACTATGCGCCGCTGGCGGCGAGCGTCGAACCCTACCGGGTCAGCGAGCCGCGCGATCTGCGCGGGCCCGTGTTCCTCGCCGCGCTTCTCCTGCTTCTCGTCGATGCCTTCGTGGTGTTCTGGCTCGCGGGCGGCTTCCAGCGCCTCTTGCCTTACCGCCGGGCCGCGGGCGTTCTGCTCATCGCGGCCGGCGGCATCGCCCTGACGCTCGCCGCCTCCCCGGCGTTCGCCGCCGATGCGGCGGCCGACGACTTCGCCATGAAGGCGACGCTGCAGACGCGGCTCGCCTACGTGGTCACCGGCAATGCCGAGGTCGACGAGATCAGCAAGGCGGGCCTGCAAGGGCTGACGCTGTTTCTCGCCCAGCGCACCGCGCTCGAGGCCGGCGAGCCGATCGGGGTCGACATCTCGCACGACGAGCTGGCGTTCTTCCCGCTGATCTACTGGCCGATCGTGCCGGGCGCGCCGAAACCCTCGGCGGCCGCCTTGGCGCGCATCGATACCTACATGAAGGACGGCGGCACCGTTCTGTTCGACACGCGCGACGCCGTCGAGGCGCCGCCCGGTCCGGGCGGAGAGACGAACAGTCCCGGCATGGTGGCGCTTCGCTCGATCCTCTCCTCGCTCGACATTCCCGAGCTCGAGCCCGTCCCGCGCGACCACGTGCTGACCAAGACGTTCTTCCTGCTGCGCGACTTCCCCGGCCGATTCACCTCCGGCAGGCTCTGGGTCGAGGCGCTTCCGCCGGAAAACGACAACGAGGACGACACGCGCCGGCCGGCACGCGCGGGCGACGGCGTGTCCTCGATCCTCATCACCTCGAACGACATGGCGGGCGCCTGGGCCATGCGCCCCGACGGACAGCCGATGCTCCCGCTCGTTCCGGGCGAACCGCGCCAGCGCGAGTTCGCCTTCCGGGCCGGCGTGAACATCGTGATGTACACGCTCACCGGCAACTACAAGGCCGACCAGGTGCACGTGCCGGCGCTGCTGGAACGGCTCGGGCAATAGGAGCAGTCGCGTGGGATTCGGTATTTCGTTTGCGCCGCTGGTGCCGCAGGAAGTCGTCTGGGCGGCGCTCGCGGTCGCGGTCATCGCCGCGGGCCTGCTGCTGGTGGTGCGCAGCCGCGGCGCGTGGCTGCGGGCGATCGCGCTCGGCCTCCTGGTCGCGGCGCTCGCCAACCCGTCTCTCACCCGCGAGGATCGCGAGCCGCTGTCGTCGGTCGCGGTCGTGGTGGTCGACAAGAGCCCGAGCCAGAATTTCGCCGATCGCACGCAACAGACCGAAGCCGTCCGCGCCGCGCTGACGCAGCGGCTCTCCCGCATCCCCGGTCTCGAAGTCCGTGTCGTGGAAGCCGGGCAGGCGGACGGAGAAACCGACGGAACGCGGCTGTTCTCCGCGCTCGGCACCGCGCTCTCCGACGTGCCGCCCGATCGCGTCGCCGGCGCGATCCTGATCACCGACGGCCGCGTGCACGACGTGCCGGCCGACGCAAGCGCGCTCGGATTCTCGGCGCCGGTGCACGCGCTCATCACCGGCCACGCCAGCGAGCGCGACCGTCGGGTCGCGCTGGTGTCCGCGCCGCGCTTCGGCATCGTCGGGCAGTCGCAGACGATCACGTTCCGGATCGAGGACACCGGCGCTCCGGCCGCGCCCGCCCAGGTGAAGATCAGCCGCGACGGCGAGCCGCTCGAGGAGCGCACCGTCACCTCCGGACAGGACGTGAAGGTGCAGGTGCCGATCCCGCACGCCGGCCAGAACATCGTCGAGATCGAGACCTCGCCGCTCGAAAGCGAACTGACGCCGGTCAACAACCGCGCGGTGGTTTCGATCGACGGCGTGCGCGACAAGCTGCGGGTCCTGCTCGTCTCCGGCGAACCGCACGCCGGCGAGCGTACCTGGCGCAATCTGCTCAAGTCGGACGCCAACGTCGATCTCGTGCACTTCACCATCCTGCGGCCGCCGGAGAAGCAGGACGGCACGCCGATCAACGAGCTCTCGCTCATCGCCTTTCCGACGCGCGAACTGTTCCAGCAGAAGATCAACGAGTTCCAGCTCATCATCTTCGACCGCTACGCGCGCCAGGGCGTGCTGCCGATCGTCTATTTCGACAACATCGCGCGCTACGTGCACGACGGCGGCGCCGTGCTGATCGCGGCCGGTCCCGACTATGCGAGCCCCACCAGCATCTGGCGCACGCCGCTCGACTCCATTCTGCCGGCGGAGCCCAGCGGGCAGATGACCGAGCGCCCGTTCCATGCCCGGCTGACCGATCTCGGGCGCCGCCATCCCGTCACGCGCGGGCTCGAAGGCTCGAACGAAGATCCGCCGCACTGGAGCCGCTGGTTCCGTCTCGTCGATACCAAGAACGCGAACGGCACGACCCTGATGCAGGGGCCGGACAACAAGCCACTGCTGGTGCTCTCGCGCGAGGGCGAAGGCCGCGTCGCGCTGCTGCTCTCCGACCAGATCTGGCTGTGGGCGCGCGGCTACGAAGGCGGCGGGCCGCATCTCGACCTGCTGCGCCGCCTCTCGCACTGGCTGATGAAGCAACCGGACCTCGAGGAGGAGGCGCTGCGCCTGATGGTGCGCGGCCACGATCTGACCGTGCAGCGGCAGACCATGGAGGACAAGGTCAACCCGGTGACGCTGACGACCCCGTCCGGGGCGACCCGCACCCTCACCCTGGAGCAGGCCGAGCCCGGCGTGTGGCGCCACACCATCCAGGCGAACGAGCTTGGCCTGTGGCGCGCGACCGACGGCAAGCTCACCGCGCTCGCCAACGTCGGCCCGGCCAATCCGCGCGAGTTCTCGGAAGTGACGTCGACCACCGACGTCCTCTCGCCGCTGACGGCGGCGACCGGCGGCGACGCCAAGCGCATCGCCGACGGCTCGGGCGTGAACGTTCCGCGGGTGATCGCGGTGCGTTCGAGCGATACCTTCCGCGGCGACGACTGGATCGGCCTGAAGATGCGCGACGCCAGCGTGGTGCGGGGCATCGGTGTGCTGCCGATGTTCGCCGGCCTGCTCGGGCTCCTGCTCCTCGTCGGCAGCCTCGCCGCCACGTGGGCGCGCGAAGGCCGCTGATCCGCCCGCCCGCGCCGCGTCGTCTCACCTGGCTCGCCGGCCCGCCGCGAGGACCCTGCCGGGCGGGTCGTGCGGGAATTTGCCCCCTCGACCCTCGGCGACCATCACCCTAGGCTCGAAGCGGCCGACATGTTTCGGCTCAGGCGCAGGATCCGGCGAAGGGGACTGGCTGACCGAGATCGTGCGTCATGGACAGGAATGGAGCGCGGTTGCGGAGACGCCGACGCAATCGGCGCGAAGCGGGTGGCGTGGGCGTGAGCCTGCCGCCCGGACGGGCCGCGCTCCCGGGAGAAACGCACGTGCCCATGGGCACGCAACCGAGGGGTCCGTGATGAGAAGATCATTCGCCTGGGCGACCGCCGCCCTGCTGTGCGCCGCCGGAAGCGCCGCCGCCGCCTCCTACCCCGAGCGCCCCGTCAAGATGATCGTGCCGTGGGCCGCCGGCGGCGACACCGACGTGATCTACCGCGCCTTCGTTCCATTCTTCCAGAAAGCCCTCGGCCAGCCGGTGATCGTCGCTAACGTGGGCGGCGCCTCCGGAACTGTCGGCGAGCGCGAGGCGGCCAACGCGGCTCCCGACGGCTACACGATCTACGCGCCGCACGACTACATCCACTCGGTCTATTACGGCGGGCTGACCGACATCAAATATGACAAGGCATTCGACCCGGTGTGCCTCGTCGCTTCGACGCCTTCGGTCATCACCGCCAGCGCCAAGACGCCGTGGAAGACCTACAAGGACATGATCGCGGACGCCAAGGCGCATCCGGGCACGATCACGGTCGGCGCCTCGCTCGGCTCGACCAGCCAATATTCGATCGCGCTGGCCGCCAAGGCGGCGGGCGTGAAGTTCAAGTACGTGCCGTACGACGGAACCGCGCCGCGCATGAACGCGCTGCTCGGCGGCCACATCCAGCTCGCCGATTCCAATCTCACGCAGAAGTCGAAGGTCGACGCCGGCCTGCTCAAGTTCCTCGCCATCATGAGCGAGAAGCGCAGTCCTGAACTGCCCGACGTGCCGACCCTCAAGGAGCTCGGGTATGACGTCGAATACGCGGTGAACCGCGGCATCATGGTGCCCAAGGGCACGCCCGAGGAGGTGAAGACGAAGCTCGGCGCCGCCTGCGCGACCGCCGCCAAGGAGCCGGAATTCGCCAAGGCCATGAAGCTGCAGGGCACAGAGGTCCGCTATATGGATGCCAGGCAGTACGCGGAGTTCCTGAAGAAGGACGACGCCGTCACCAAGGACATCACCAAGGATCTTGGCTTGCTGAAGCGCGAATGATGCTTACCCGTGACGGGATCGCGGGGCTCGTCTGCCTCGCGATCAGCATTGCGCTGCTCTGGCTCACACGCGGCCTGCCCCCGGCTGTTGTCGTGCCGCTCGGACCGGCTTTCTATCCGCGCGTGATCCTCGGCCTGACCGGGGCGCTGAGCCTGCTGCTGATCGTGTCCGACGTGCTGGCCGTGCGCCGCGCCGCCGCCGCGGGGATGCCCCCGCCCGCCCGCGCGCCGGCGGAGCGGCCGAACTATCGGCTGGTGCTCGCCACGTTCGTCCTGTTCGGGATCTATATCGCGCTGCTGCCCGAACTCGGTTTCCGCATCGCGACTTTCCTGTTCGTCGGCGCGCTGCAGGTCACGCTGGAATGGCCGCGCTCGTGGAAGCAGTGGCTGCTGGTGCTGATCGTCGCGGTCGCCACCACATTGGTGTGCCAGCTCGTCTTCGAAGATTACCTGTCGGTGCTTTTGCCACGCGGACGCTGGAGCGGACTGTGAGCCACTACGAACTCCTCGCCCTGCACATCGGCACCATCCTGCATTTCGAGTACCTCATTCCACTGATCGCCGGAACCGTCGCCGGCGTGATCGGCGGGGCTCTGCCGGGCGTGACGATCACCATGACGGTCATCATGGTGCTGCCGTTCACCTTCGGCCTCGATCCGCTGCAGGGGCTCGCCGCCATGATCGGCGTCTATGTCGGCGGCTCGGCCGGCGGATCGATCACCGCGAGCCTGATCGGCATTCCAGGCACGCCTTCGGCGGTGGCGACCACGTTCGACGGCTACCCGATGACCCGCAACGGAGAACCCGGCCGCGCCGTCTGGGTCGGCGTCTGGTCCGCGTTCCTCGGCGGAACGCTCGGCGGAATTTTTCTCATCGAATTGACCGGCCCATTCGCCTCGCTCGCCCTCGCGTTCGGGCCGTGGGAATTCTTCTCCCTGTTCGTCTTCGCCCTGTCGATGGTCGCGGGCCTCGTCGGCCGCTCGGTGGTCAAGGGCCTCTTGTCGGGCGCGATCGGACTGATGGTCACCGTCGTCGGCCCCGATCCGATCATGGGTACGCAGCGGCTGACGATGGGAATCCACTTCCTCGAAGGCGGCTTGCCGTTCCTTCCGGTTCTCATCGGCGTGTTCGCCTTTGCGCAGCTCATGCCCGATGTCGAGCAGATCGGCCGCGCGCCGGCCGCCGGCGCCGCCGGCATCGGCCGCCTTAGCCTGAAGGTTTCGACGCTCCCCGTTCTCTGGGAAATCATCAGCCGGCCGTTCCTGCTCATCTGGTCGACCCTCGTCGGCGTCCTGATCGGGGTGCTGCCGGCGATCGGCGGCAGCGCCGCCAACATCATGGCGTACGACCAGGCGAAGAAATTTTCGAAGCGTCCGGAGAAATTCGGCACGGGAATCCCGGAGGGCATCATCGCGTCCGAATCCTCCAACAACGCCAACGTGGCCGGCTCGCTGATGATGATCATGGCGTTCGGCATTCCGGGGGACGCGGTGACAGCGGTGATGATGGGCGCCTTGACCATCCATGGCATCCAGCCGGGTCCGCTGTTCATCTCGCAGCATCCCAAGATCGCGTACGGGATCTATGCGGCCTATCTGGTGGCCTTGCCGTTGATGGTGCTGGTGATCTGGATCGGCTCGCGCGCCTGGCTGCACATCATCACCATGCCGAAGTCGATCCTCATCCCGATCATTCTCGTGCTGTGCGTGATCGGCGCCTACGCGCTGAGCAACAGCATGAACGACGTCTACGTGCTGCTGCTCTTCTGTGTGATCGGCTACGCGATGGTGAAGGCCCGCATTCCGCTCGCCCCGCTGATTCTCGGCGTCGTGCTCGGCGATCAGATCGAGGCCAACCTGATCCGCGCGCTCTCGACCGACGCCGACCCGTGGCTCTTTCTCACGCGGCCGATTTCCGGGTTGCTGATAGCGGCTTCCGTCCTGTCCGTCGTTTTCGCCGTCTGGCAGCACCGGCGCGAAGGTGAGCGCCTCGCCGCGGCCGAGGCAGAAGAAGACACCGATTTCTAGACCCCGCGAACGGGCTGTGCCTCCGGCGCGGCCGCTCTATAATCCGCGCCCGCCACGCAGCCGACCAGATCCCCGAAAGCCCGACCGAGCGCCAGGAGCGGCACGAATGTCCTACATCAATCCCAATCCGTTCACGACCCGGCCGGAGATCGAGGGCACGTTCGGCGTCGTCACCTCGACGCACTGGATCGGCACCGCGGTCGGCATGTCGATCCTGGAGAAGGGCGGCAACGCGTTCGACGCGGCGGCCGCCACCGCCTTCACCCTGCAGGTGGTCGAGCCGCATCTCAACGGACCGGGCGGCGACGTGCCGATCATCGTCTTCGACGTGCGGCGCGGACGCCCCGAAGTCGTGTGCGGCCAGGGACCGGCGCCGGCCGGCGCCACGATCGCGCATTATCGCAGCCTCGGCATCGACATGGTTCCGGGCACCGGGCTGCTCGCCGCCTGCGTGCCCGGCATGTTCGACGCCTGGATGCTGCTCTTGCGCGACTACGGCACCATGCGGCCCGCCGACGTCATCGCACCGGCGATCGAATACGCGCGCCACGGCCATCCGCTGGTCGAACGGGCGTGCGCCACCATCGCCACGGTCGAAGCGCTGTTTCGCGAGCACTGGCCGACCTCGGCGGCGGTCTATCTTCCGGGCGGGCGGGTCCCCGAGCCCGGCACGCTGTTCACCAATCCGGCGCTCGCCGACACCTATGCACGCGTGCTCGAGGAAGCCGCGAGCGCCGGCGGCGACCGCGAGCGGCAGATCGAGCGTGCGCGCCAAGTGTGGTCGCAGGGATTCGTCGCCGAGGCGATCGACCGCTTCTGCCGCACGCAGGAGATCATGGACGTGAGCGGCGAGCGCCACCGCGGCGTGCTCACGGCCGACGACATGGCGCGCTGGCAGGCGCACGCCGAAGCCCCGCTCACCTACGACTACGGCCGATACACCTTGTGCAAGGCCGGGCCGTGGAGCCAGGGCCCGGTGATGCTGCAGCAGCTCGCGCTTCTCAAGGGCTTCAAGCTCGACGGACTCGACCCGGCCGGCCCCGACTTCATTCACTTGCAGGTCGAGTGCGCGAAGCTCGCCTACGCCGATCGCGAGACCTTCTACGGCGACCCGAAATTCGTCGACGTGCCGATGCAGGAGCTCCTGTCGGACGCCTACAACGACGCGCGCCGCGAGCTCGTGAGCGATCGCGCCTCGCTCGAGCTGCGACCCGGCGCCATCGCGGGCCATGGCGGCACGGTTTCCGTGCGGCGCGCCGAAGGCCAGCGCGAGGCGGTCGGCAGCCTCGGCGCCGGCGAGCCGACGGTCGGACGGCTCGGCGAGGTGCGGGGAGACACCGTGCACTTCGACATCGTCGATCGCGCCGGCAACATGGTGTCGGCGACGCCCTCGGGCGGCTGGCTGCAATCCTCGCCGGTGATCCCCGAGCTCGGCTTCGGCCTCGGCACGCGCGCGCAGATGTTCTGGCTGGAGGAAGGCCCTCCGGCTTCGCTCGCGCCGGGCAAACGCCCGCGCACCACGCTCTCGCCTTCGTTGGCGCTGCGCGACGGCGAGCCCTACCTCGCCTGGGGATCGCCCGGCGGCGACCAGCAGGATCAATGGACCACGCAGTTCTTCCTGCGACACGTCCACGCCGGCCTCAACCTGCAGGAAGCGATCGACGCGCCGGCGTGGCACTCCGAGCATTTCCCGATCTCGTTCTGGCCGCGCACCGCGCGTCCCGGCGTGCTGGTGATCGAGGGGCGAGTCCCGCAGAAGACGATCGAGGAACTGCGACGGCGCGGTCACGTGGTCGAGGTCGGACCCGACTGGTCCGAGGGCCGCCTCACCGCCGCCTCGCGTGTCGGTCCGCGTCGCCGCGCCGCCGCCAATCCGCGCGGCATGCAGGGCTACGCGGCGGGACGGTGAGGATCGATTTGTAGACCGATCCGGCTTCGGCTTGTGCCGACATCGTGTCCCGCGCGGCGCGCGGGACACGACACTTGGCAGCTCAGGCGGCTTTCCAATCCGGGCGGATCATTCCGCCGACGCCCTCAAAGGCGCCGGGCACGAGCTCGGCGACGAGCAGCCGCGCCGGATCGACCGGCCCGGGCATCACCGCCTGCCCCTTGGGAATCCGCCTGAACCCGGCACGCGCGTAATAGGGTTCGTCGCCGACCAGCACGACCAGCCGGTGCCCCTTCGCCCTGGCCTCGGCGAGCGCGCGCTCGATCAGGGAAAGACCGATGCCGCGCTCGCGGAACGGCGGCTCGACCGTGAGCGGGCCGAGCAGCAGTGCCGGCGTCGCACCGATGCGGATCGGCGACAGGCGCACCGAGCCGACCAGCAGGGTGCCGATCCAGGCGGTGAACGAGAGGTCGAGACGATGCGAGACGCCTTCGCGAATGCGATAGGCCGTGCGCGCGTATCGACCCGGACCGAACGTGCGCTCATGCAGGCGGTCGATCGCCAGCGCGTCGCCCGCCGTCTCGGGCAGAATGGTGAGGGAAAGGTCCGTCATCGGTTTCGGTGGCTCTGCGCGTCGATCCCTTCGCCGGGGCAGGTCCTGCGCCAAACGGCTCGCCACCCCGCTGACTCGTCCGGCGGAGCGATTCGCCTTCGTGCCGTCGTCCGTGTTTCTCTGATCCGAGCCGGCCTTGCGGGGTGAACGGGCGTCTTTCGTGGCGCCATGCTCTACCACCGGGGAGCCCGCGGGTCCACGTCCGCGCTTGCAGCCGTGCAAATCCGGCTTGCGGGCGTTTCGCGCACGCGGAAATGCACTACATCCACACTGAACCCATGGAGAGCGACTTGGGCCTGCTCGTCGACGGCGTCTGGAAGGATCAATGGTACGACACGGCCTCGACCGGCGGACGCTTCGCGCGCCCGGACAGTCTCTTTCGCCACTGGATCACGCCGGACGGCAGCCCCGGCCCGACCGGAGAGGGCGGCTTTCCGGCCGAGCCCGGGCGTTATCACCTCTACGTCTCCCTCGCCTGCCCGTGGGCACATCGCACCCTGATCTTCCGCAAGCTCAAGCGGCTCGAGGACGCGATCTCAGTGTCGATCGTCGACCCGCTCATGGGCCGGGACGGGTGGCGCTTCAGCGATGCCGAGGACACCATTCCGGACACGGTCAACGGCGCCTCGAAGCTCTCGGAGGTCTATCTGATCGCCGATCCGCACTACACCGGGCGGGTCACCGTTCCGGTGCTGTGGGACAAGACCCGGCGCACGATCGTCAACAACGAATCGGCCGACATCATCCGCATGTTCAACGCAGCCTTCGATGCGTTCACGCCGGTGAAGACCGACTACTGTCCGGCCGGACTGCGCGCGGAGATCGACGACGTCAACGCGACCGTCTACCGCAACGTCAACAACGGGGTCTATCGCGCCGGCTTCGCCACCACGCAGGCGGCCTACGAGGAAGCCTTCCGGGCCCTGTTCGCGACGCTCGATCAGCTCGAGGAGCGGCTGTCGCGCCAGCGATATCTCGTCGGCAACATCCTGACGGAGGCGGACTGGCGCCTGTTCACGACGCTGGTTCGCTTCGACGCGGTCTACGTCGGGCACTTCAAGTGCAATCTTCGCCGGATCGCCGACTACCCGAATCTTTCGAACTATCTGCGCGATCTCTATCAGGTGCCGGGCGTCGCCGAGACGGTGAACATGCGGCACATCAAGCTGCACTATTACGGCAGCCATCGGCAGATCAATCCGAGCGGGATCGTCCCGCTCGGGCCCGCGCTCGATTTCTCGGCGCCGCACAACCGCGGGCGCTTCACCCAGTAACGGCCGGCCTTCACCACTCCGGCCGAACCGGTGCCCCGAGCACGACCTCGGCGATGCGCTGGCGCGTCGGCGCCGTGGTGTCGCCCGGCAGCGCGTCGAGCGGGAAGAAACCGTGCGCGATGATCTCGCGGTCGGGCCGTGGCGGCGCGAGCTGGCGGAAGGATTGCACCACGAACAGCGCGACGTGATCGCGCCGCGAAATTCGCGCGTTGTAGAAGACGCCGTGCAGGGCCGGCGGCTCGGTCAGCTCGATGTTGCCTTCCTCCTGCAGTTCGCGCGCCAGCGCCTGCAGCAGCGTTTCGCCGGGCTCCACCCCGCCGCCCGGCATATGCCATCCGGGCACGTAGCTGTGCTGCACGAGAAAGACGCGGTGCTGCCCGTCGAGAACGAGGCCGCGCACGCCCAGCGTCAGTCCGCGCGAGACGCGCCAATAGAGGTGAACGACGCGACGCAGCGGGCCCGCGACCGCGCGCCGCAGTGAGATCGCATCGGCACTCGTCTGCATTGTTTGCCCAAGCCTCTGCATATCGCCGCAAGCCCCGCACACGCTTGCACATGCCGCATGGCTGCCCTGTTGCCAAGGGCTTTGGGGCGGTGGCGCTCCTGCGTTATGTACCGCCGCGCTGACGTTTCGTCGCGCTCATCCTAGCGATTCGTTCTCGACGACACGGCCGGGGCATCCCCCCACACGCTCCGGCCGTCCCGGCGCCTCCGGTCTCCACCGGAGGCGCCCCTTGCCTCTTTTCCCTCAACCCCACGTTTTCACGCCGCCGGAACGCCCGTATAAGGGTTTCGATCGATACCGTCGGAACCGTCGATGAAGCGCTTTGCCGATCTGACCGAACAGGAAGTGCTCGCCCTCGCGATTACCAACGAGGAGGAGGACAGCCGCATCTACCTCGGCTTCGCCGAAGGGCTGCGCGAGCAATATCCGGCTTCCGCCAAGCTGTTCGAGGAAATGGCTGCCGAAGAGGTTCGCCACCGGACCATGCTGTTCGACCTCTACCGGTCGAAGTTCGGCGAATACCTGCCGCTGATCCGGCGCCAGGACGTGAAGGGTTTCGTCCGCCATCGCCCGCTGTGGCTGGTGCGGCCGCTCGGCCTCGACGAGGTGCGAAAATACGCCGAGGAGATGGAATACGAGACGGCCCGCTTCTACCGCAAGGCGGCCGAGACGGCGCGCGACGCCTCGGTGCGCGAACTGCTGACGCAGCTCGCCGAAGCCGAGGACCGGCACGAGGGCCTGGCGCAGCGGCTCACCGAACGCATCCTGACCACCCGGGCGCGTGCCGAGGAGGACGAGACGGCGCGGCGGATGTTCGTGCTGCAATACGTTCAGCCCGGCCTCGCCGGCCTGATGGACGGATCGGTGTCGACGCTCGCACCGCTGTTCGCCGCCGCCTTCGCCACCCACGACACCTGGCAGACGTTCCTGGTCGGCCTCGCCGCCTCGATTGGCGCGGGAATCTCGATGGGGTTCGCCGAGGCGCTGTCCGACGACGGCTCGCTGACCGGGCGCGGCACGCCGTGGCTGCGCGGCTCCGTCTGCGGCCTGATGACGGCGCTCGGCGGCCTCGGCCACACCCTGCCCTATCTGATCCCGAGCTTCGTCGTCGCCACCGCCATTTCGATCGCGGTCGTGGTGGTCGAGCTCGCCGCCATCTCGTGGATCCGCTACCGCTTCATGGACACGCCGTTCCTCGCCGCCGCGTTCCAGGTGGTCGTCGGCGGCGTGCTGGTGTTTCTCGCCGGAATCCTGATCGGCAGCTCGTGAACCGATGTTCGTGCTGGCGCACCTGTCCGATCCGCACCTCGCCCCCTTGCCGCCGCCGCAGATTTCGGAACTCGCGTCCAAGCGCATCACCGGTTACATCAACTGGCGAAGGAAGCGCGCCGCGATTCATCGTCCCGACGTGCTCGCCCGGATCGTGCAGGATCTCAAGTCGCAGTCGCCCGACCACGTCGCGGTGCTCGGCGATCTCGCCAACATTTCGCTCGTCAAGGAGTTCGTCGCCGGCCGCCTTTGGCTCGAGAGCCTCGGTTCGCCGCACGACGTGACGCTCGTGCCCGGCAATCACGACGTCTACGTGCGGGCCGCGACCGGCGCACCCGAGCGACACTGGGGCGCCTACATGCGGGGCGACGGCGAAACCGCCACCCACTTTCCGTTCGTGCGCCGGCGCGGGCCTGCGGCGCTCGTCGGCCTCAGCACGGCGGTGCCGACGCCGCCGTTCATGGCGACCGGCGCGCTCGGACCGGCGCAATGCGCGCGGCTCGGCGAAATCCTGGCGCGGCTCGCGCGCGAACACCTGTTCCGCGTCGTGCTCATTCATCATCCGCCGCGCAGCCGGCCCGAAGACCGCCACAAGCGCCTGGTCGACGGCGACGAATTCCGCAGCGTGATCGCCGGGCACGGCGCCGAGCTGGTGCTGCACGGCCATGACCACGTGCGCGCGCTCACCTGGCTCGACGGCCCGCGCGGCAAGGTCCCGGCGCTTGGGGTGCCTTCGGCCTCCGCCTGCGCCGACGGCCCACACGAGCCCGCCGCCTATCACCTCTACCGCATCGACGGAACGCCGGGAGCGTGGCGCTGCGAACTCATCGCGCGCGGATTGCGGCGCGGCGGCGCGGAAGTGGTCGAACAGGAGCGGCGGGCGTTGCTGTCGTGAGAGCGCCTGCAATCACGCGAAGCCGAACGCAATTCACCCCGGCAACGCGGCGAACCAGGCGGCGGCGAACACGGCGGCGGCGCCGATCAGCAGTCCCAGCACGAAGATCCCGAACGCCCGCCAGCGCCGCGCGCGTGCGTCGCGCACGGGATCGTGCTCGGTCAGGCGGCCGTTGCCGCCGAGCGCCCATTCGCGCTCGACGATGCGGCGGGCCATGTAGGCGGTCACCGCCCGCACGATCTCCTCCACGTCGGGCGATTCGGCAAGCACATTGCGGCCGTATCGGCTGTCCTGCACGAATCGGTAGACGTGCTTGTCGCGTCCCATGGCGACATGCGCGACGACGTCGATCCACAGGCGCGGAAGATCGCCGCGCGAGATGCCGCGGTCGAACAGCTCGAGGTCGGCCGGCACCTCGGCGAACACCGGATCGAGCGCCTCGTTGAGGATCTCGAGCCGCGCGATCTCGGCGTCGCGCATCTCGACGACGACGCCGGTGCGTTCGGCCGATTCGATTCGCGCCTGCCGCACCGCCTCGCGCAGCGGCGTCGGGGCGTCCGGGGCCTCGTCGACGACCTTGTGCTTACGTCCCCACATGCGATTCCTCGTCGCGACCACGTTATCAGCCGCTTGGCCCCGCGCAAGGACCGGGCCGGCCGTCAAGTGTCGGAAAACAGGGCGCGACGGCGTCAGGGCGCCCGGGGAACGATCCCGTACGGCCGCGCCCAGCCGAGTCCTTCCTCGGTCGTGCGCCGCGGCCGGTATTCGCAGCCGACGTAACCGTCGTAGCCGAGGCGGTCGAGCGCGGCGAGGATCGCCGGATAGTTCACCTCGCCTTCGTCCGGCTCGGCGCGCGAGGGAACCGCCGCGATCTGCACGTGTCCGACGAGCGGCAGGAATTTCTCGAAGCGGACCAGCAGATCGCCGCCGACGATCTGTGCGTGATAGAAGTCGAACTGGATGCGCACGTTGGGCCGCGCCACCTTGGCGAGAACGTCGGCGGCGTGCTCCACCCGGTTGAGGAAATAAGCCGGCCGGTCGCGCGGGTTGATCGGCTCGATCAGCAGCGTGATGCCGTGCCTCTGCGCGGCGTCGGCCGCCCGGGCGAGATTGCTCACGAAGACGGCGTCGGCGGCCGGGCGCTGCTCGAGCGGGACGTGGCCCGCGAGGCAATGGATGGCGCTGCCGCCGATCGCCACGATGTATTCGAGCGCCTGCTTGAACAGGACCGCGAAGTCCTGCTCGCGCCCCGGCACCGCGGCGAGGCCGAATTCGCCGCTGCGGCCGAAGGCGGTGTTCACGCCCAACACCTTGAGCCGGTGGCGCTCGATCTCCGCCTTCACGGTCGAAGGCGCCTGATCGTATGGAAACTGCAGTTCGACCGCCTGAAATCCGGCGGCCGCCGCCGCGGCGAAGCGCTCGATCAGCGGCCGTTCGGTGAAGAGATAGCCCAGGTTGGCGGCAAGACGCGGCATCACGTTTCCCCCTTCGGTCTCTTGCGCGGGCGAGGCTTGCCGTATTCATTACCATTCCCTCTTGGCTGGCGTCCGCCAAATCGGGTCCGACGCATCCTGCGGAAATCCCATGCGCGCGAACGATGCGTTTCACATTGCGGTGCTTCCGGGCGACGGCATCGGACCCGAAGTCATGGCCCCGGCGCTCGAGATCCTGCAGAAGGTCGCGGGCTCGACCCCCGGCCTTGCGCTGCGCCTGACCGAAGCGCCCGCCGGCGCCGGCCACTATCGCGACACCGGCACGGCGCTGCCGGAGGAAACGGTGCGGCTGTGCGAACGCTCCGACGCGATCCTGCTTGGCGCCTGCGGGCTGCCGGACGTGCGCCATCCCGACGGCACCGAAATCGTCCCGCAGATCGAGCTGCGCTTCATCTTCGATCTCTACGCCGGCGTACGCCCGGCGCGCCTCGTGCCCGGCGTGCCGAGCCCGATCGTCGGCGCCGCGCAGCACGGCATCGACTTCGTGGTGATCCGCGAGTCGACCGAGGGCCTGTTCGCCTCCATGGGCAAGGGCGTCGTCACCCACGAGGACGCGCGCGAAACGCTCGTCATCACCCGCAGGACGTCGCAGCGCCTGTTCGATTTCTCCTTGCGGCTTGCCGACCGGCGCAAGGCGCGCGGCCATCGCGGGGTCTGCACCTGCGTCGACAAGGCCAATGTCTTCAAGGCCTTCGCCTTCTTCCGCGAGATCTTTCACGAGCGGGCGGCGGGCCATCCCGGGGTCGCCGCCGAGCACATCTACGTCGACGCCTGCGCGGCGGCGCTGGTGCGGCGCCCGTGGGACTTCGACGTGCTGGTGACCGAGAACATGTTCGGCGACATCCTTTCCGACCTCGCCGCCGGCATCGTCGGCGGCATGGGCATGGCGCCATCGGCCGACATCGGCGACACGCAGGCGGTCTTCCAGCCGTGCCACGGCACCGCGCCCGACATCATGGGCCGGGGGATCGCCAATCCGTCGGCGATGATCCTGTCGGTTGCCATGATGCTCGACTGGCTGGCCGAGCGGCACGATCACGCGCCCGCGGCCGAAGCAGCCAAGCGCATCGAGCGGGCGGTCGACCGCGCCTTCATGGCCGGACTGCGCCCATGCGAATTCGGCGGTTCCGACGGAACGGCGGCGGTCGCCAAGGCGGTGCTGGCCCACCTCGACGACCCTGTCTGAGACTCCGTGCCCGCCCACCGGCGGATGGGATTTTGCCCACTACCGTCACGATCTACCGGAACAATCTACCGGAACGATCGCCCGGATTGTAGTCCGGCTTTCGTTCGGCCTCGCACCATCGGCTCTGTTCCAACCACCGGCGGCGCCGCTTCGTCATGACCTATGGGAAATATCCCATCACCATGCCCACCTACGGCGTGGGCAGAATTGCGGTTGACGGCGCTCGCGGCGATTTGCTTCGCTGGGCTCAACAATGCCGCGCACGGGCCATCACGGCCGCGTCGAACCGGCAGCACGGGCACGACCTCGGGAGGGCACGCGTCCGGGAGGACTGGGAGCATGAACGCGCAAGAGCTGTTGCAGGAGATCTCGGATTATTGCCGGCAGACCGGCCTCGCGGAATCCACCTTCGGCCGGAGAGCCGTCAACGACGGCAAGCTCGCCAGCCGACTGCGCAACGGCGGGCGCATCACCACGGAGACGCTCGATCGCATCCGCGCCTTCATGCAGACCAACCGTACCGCCGCCGTCCGTCCAGCCGTGATCGCGCCCATGGGCACGCCGCCGAGACAGATCGCCATGCCGTCCGATCTGCCATCCGTCGCGCCGACGCCCCTGCCCGCCGACACGCCATCGCCGCGCCCGGCCGCCGTGGCGCCCGGTGCCACGTCCGAGGACCCGCAGCGCAATTTCCGTTTCTTCGACAACCGGCAGAAGTATCTGCTGTTCGTCAACACCTGCAGCGAAAAATGGGTCATCGCGCACCGCGTCTCGCTCGAGCTTGCCAACATCCATCCGCGCCCACCGGCCGTGCGCCTGTTCGACGCCGGAGTCGGCGACGGATCGGTGCTCGCGCGGGTGATGCGGGCGATGCACGACCGCTTTCCGACCACGCCGTTCTACATCGTCGGCAAGGAGATCAGCCTCGAGGACATCCGGCTGACGCTGCAGAAGATGGCGGACCGCTTCTTCGAGCATCCCTCGACCGTCCTGGTGCTGACGAACCTCGCCTACGCGGACGCGCCGTGGCTCGCAGTCAAATCGCTGAGCGCCGCCTCGAGCCTCGCCTGGCGCGAGCTGCAGCTCACCGGCAATTCGGCGCACAAGTTCGAGCAGCAGATCGTCGAGCTCGAGCCCTTCCTGGCCGAGAGCTGGCGCGCCGGCGTCAGCCAGAAGACCGGCAACCCGGTCTACGAGCGCCCCGCCGTGCTGGTGATCTATCGCGAGGACCACAAGTTCCTGCTCGACCCGATCATCCCGCGCCCGGGCGGGACGATGGCGGCCTACGATCTCGTCATCGCCTCGCAGCCCTACCGGGCGCGCGCCCCGCTCGAGTTCAAGACCAAGCGGGTTCTGGCCCCGCTCGCCAAGGCGCTCGGGCCAGGCGGACGCATGATCACCATTCACTCGCACGGGCACGATCCGGGCATGGACATCGTCCAGCGCATCTGGCCGGGCGACAATCCGTTCATCCACGACCGCCATCAACTGCTCAAGGCGGTGAAGCAGGAGCTCGGCCCCGCCGGCCGTGATCTCAACTTCAACGCCTACGCCGACAACCGATCGCTCTTTCGCTACGACATGCACACGCTGCCGTCGGAAGTGTCGAACTCCATCGGCACCTCCACGCTGTTCGCGGCCTGGAACGCGGCGATCTACGTCGCCCAGGTCGAAGACGACCGGCTGGAGAGCGTCGTCGCAGACGGCCACTATCTCGAGGCGACACGCGAGGCGCTGCAGCAGCACGGCGGCCTGTGGTTCTACGACGAATCCTTCGTGATCTCGCGACGGCGCGACTGATGAGCGAGCCGATGACGACCGCCCCCGCCCTGCGCGCCGACGACGAAGCGAAACGCGCCGATGCCCGGCGCATTTCCGCGCTGGTCCGTGGCGCGTCCTTCGAGGCGGTGAGGCTCTCGCCCGCCGAGATCGCCGATCTGCGCAACGCCGCTCCGGCCGGGTCCGCGATCTATCTGAGCGCCATCCCGTCGCGTTCCCCGGCCGGGACGATCGAGGCGGCGCGGCAGTTGCGCGCCGCCGGCTTCGAGCCGGTGCCTCATCTCGCCGCGCGCAATTTCGAAAACCTCGCCGCGCTCGACGACTTCCTCGCCCGACTGAACGGCGAAGCGCAGGTCGAGCGCGCACTCGTCATCGCCGGCGATCTCTCGCAGCCCGCCGGCCCCTTCGCCAATTCGGTCGAACTGATCGAGCGCGGCCTGCTGCCCCGCCGCGGCATCCGCGAGATCGGCGTCGCCGGACATCCGGATGGCCATCCGCGACTCTCGACCGTCGACCTCGACCGCGCCCTGTTCGCCAAGATCGAGGCCGCCCAGCAGACCGGGCTCGCCGTCCACATCGTCACGCAATTCTGCTTCGAAGCGCAGCCGATCGTGTCGTGGCTGAAGCGACTGCGCGATCTCGGCATCGACAATCCGGTCAGGATCGGGCTCGCCGGCCCGACGAGTCTCGCGAGCCTCCTGCGCTACGCCCAGCGCTGCGGCGTGAAGGCCTCCGCCCAGGGGCTCGCGCGCCGCGCAGGCCTCGCCAAGCAGATGTTCAGCATCAACGCGCCGGACCGCATCGTGCGCGCGCTCGCGGCGGCGGGCGGGGCCGGACAACTGGGCGACACCGCCTTGCACTTCTTCGCCTTCGGCGGAACCGCTGCGACGGCGCGCTGGGTCGGCGCGATCGCCGCCGGCCGCATCACGCTCGACGCCGACGGCTTCGGGGTCGCGGCGCCGCAGACGCCTGCCGGCACCTGAGCCGGCCGGGCAAGGGCGGCCGGTTCCGGGATCGCCGCGCGCCCCGGGGCGCTGACAAGCCGCGGCGATCGGCGAAGCGCCGTGATGCCGCTTTCCACATCGGTTGATTGCGCTCTACAATGACGCGGTCGAACGCTGCTGCGAGGCGCCGCCATGATGTTCGTCATCCACGCGATGGACCGGAGGGACGGCCTGCCGACGCGCGCGAAGTTCTATCGCGCGCACCGCACGCATCTCGACGAAGCCGACAGGCACGGCGTCGGCGTCGTCACCGCCGGTACGCTCGTCGCCGATGACGGCGAAACGCCGATCGGCAGCCTGTTTCTGCTCGAAGCGCCGGATCGCACGGCGGTCGACGCCTTCACCCGCAGCGATCCCTACCATCTCAACGGCGTGTGGGATTCGGTCGAGATCCACAGCTACCGCAAGAAGCGCGGGTGATCGTCACCAGCAGACAACCGGTGGTGCAACGTCGCGGATCCGGATGCTGACATCGAGCTGGCAGGATGCGGTCGAGTGACGGCGAGACGCATCAGATGTCGGGCCTGTCGTCGGCGCCACGAGTCTCGCTCCGCCCACGTCGTCCGACGAGTTGAAGAAGCGCCAATCGAGATGGGCTGAAGCAATCACAGCCCGACAAAATCCTTGATCGCGGCCAGAAACGCCTGCGGCTGCTCGAGCGGCGGACAATGGCCGCAGCCGGCAAGTTCGACATAGCGCGCCGCGCGCGCGCGCTCGGCGATCAGCCGGTTGAGCGCCGGCGGCGTCGCCTGGTCGAGCTCGCCGCAGACGACGAGCGTCGGTACCGTGAGTTCGGCGAGACGCGGCGCGAGATCCGCCTCGACCAGAGCGGAGCAGGCGGCGCGAAACGCGGCCGGGTCGATCTTGAGCAGCACGGCGCGACGCTCGGCGACCGCCTGCGGATGGTCGGCGAGGTACGCGGCCGGAAAGACCCGGTTCGCCGCAATGTCGACGATGCTCTCGAGACCGCCCGCCGCCACCTTCTCGGCCATCACCCGAAACGCCTTCTTTCCCTCCTCGGGAAATCCCGCCGCGACGTCGCACAGCACGAGCTTGCCGATGCGCCCGGCGTGCGCGATGGCGAAGCCGAGCGCCACGGTGCCGCCGAAGCCGTTGCCCACCAGCACCGCGTCCGCGCCAATCGACAACTCGTCGAACGCCTCGCGCACGCGCGCCACATAGGCGTCGATCGTCGGCCCGACCGGAGCCGAACCGTGAAATCCCGGCAGATTGAGAAGCGTGACGCGAAATTTCGCGGCCAGCGCCGGCAGCACCGGATCGAAAGCGTGGCGATCCGTGAGCAGCGAATGCAGGACCACGAGATCGCGTCCGGCTCCGGTCCGCGCGGCGGTCAAACCTCCGCCCGCCAAGGCGACGTCGTTCATCGATGTCCTCTCAGTTCAAGCACGTCTATTCCAATGCGATCAGGCCTTGCCTTCGCCCCGCTCACCACTCCGAGGGAAGAGATCGGCGAGATGCGAAGCATGGAGCCGTGTGAAGGATCAGCATATCGAGAGTCTCTGATCCCCCTCGCCCCACCCCTCTCTCCCATCGGGGAGAGAAAGAGAGCGCGCCGTGTTCGCGGCGGATTCCAAGCGAAACAATTCCAACCGAAAGGTGGCGGGCGCGAGAGCGCCCGCCGGGAAGCTCAGGGCAGTCCGGCGGCCTTGCGCGCCTCGCCGGTCAGTTCGAGAATGTGCATGCCGGTGTTGGCGCGATCGACCACGTAGATGTAGCCGCGATCGTCGGTTTCCACGTTGTTGCTCTGGATCGCGACCTTGCAGCGCTGCTGTCCGTCCACCTTGACGCACCGCTTGTCGGTTGCCTCGGTGATCGCCGGAATGAAGTAGCCGACCTCCTTGGGGTGATAGGGGTCGCGGATGTCGAGCGCGCGCACGCCGGCATTGAAGAAGGTGATGAACGCCATCTTCTTGTAGAACACCGGGGCCATGCTCTCGTTCGAGGAATGCGAGCCGAAGCGGCCGCCGCGTTCGCAGAAATGACCGCTCGCCTCCGGCACCGTATAGCTCGAGATCACCATCGGACGGGTCTCCACCGTCACGTCGGCGAACCACACCATCTGGCGCGCCTCGCCGCACTCGTTGGCGATCGCCTCGTCGACGATCATGACGATGTCGCGCGTCTTGCCGGCCTTATCGTTGGCGAACTCGGCGATCGGCATCTTGAGCATCGGAAACGTCGTGTGCGCCCCGTTGAGCGACGACATCTCGAGGCGGCCGATTTCCGGGTAGCGGAGATTCTCCGGCGTCGGCTCCTTCGGGCCGTTCAGGAGCTTCTCGCGGTCGACGATCTGCACCATGCCGCCCTTGTTGGTGCCGTATCCAAAGTAGACGCGGTTGCCCTGCGGACCGGTCGAGATCGGCCCGTGCAGGTCGGTCGGCACCGGACCGGTCGATCCGGGCTCCTGGCCGGGCAAGCCGAAGTCGCGGATCTTCACCGGTTTCGCCGGATCGCTGAGGTCGTAGATCGAGGTCATGCGGCGCGCGCGCCAGCCGGGCACGCCCGAGACCAGGTAGGCAATGCCGGTGTCGCATTCCCACCAGCTCTTGTGCGTGTCCCTGAGCCCGTCGATGCGCGTGAGCAACGTGGGATTGGCCGGATCGGTCACGTCCCAGATCTCGTGCGCGTGGCCGCCGAACACGCGCAGCATGTAGAACTTGCTGTGATCCGCCTTCGGCAGGGACTTGCCGTCGCAGACCCGCACCATCTGCGCGCCGCCGCTTTCGTAGTTTCCTTCGAGTCCGGGGATGTGCTTGAGATATTTCGGATGGGCCGGATCGGTGACGTCGATGATCGACGTGCCGTTGAACTCGGGCTTTCCGGTGAGCGTATTCACCGGCTCCGGCACGGCGTCGGTCCCGCCGTGATGGCCGATGTAGGCGATGTAACGGTCGCCCTGGTGCGCGATCGTCGGCTGATAGGCGCTGCGGCCCTGCAGGTCGTTGTAGCCGACGAGCTTCATGTTCATCGCCTCGGGCGGCGCGCCGATCTTCTGCATCTGCGCGGCCGCCGTGGCGGACCACAAAGGCAGTGCGATGGCGGCGCACCCGAACCCGACGAGTGCCGCCGACAGCTTCGACTCCGACAACGTCCGTTTCACGATCGCTCCTCCCTCGCTGAGATGCTTTTGCTGCATCTTCCCCGATTCAGCATAGCACAGGCACCCCGCATCAGAAGACGACGGCGATACCTTATCAATAGCCATCAATAGGCGCCGAGCAGCAATGCGCGTGCGTCCTCGGCCGAGACCGGGCGCGGCTCGTCGATGCGCAGCGCGGCGACCTGCGCGGCGGCGGCGGTGATCTTGTCCTCGGGGAAGCCGATGTCGCGCAGCCGCTGCGGAATCGGGAAGCCGCGCAGCATGTTCTCGAGCGCAAGCTCCGGATCCTCGCAGCCAAGCGCCTCCGCGAGCCGCGCCCGCGCCTCGTGCGCGGCCGCGAGATTGAAGCGGGCGACGTGCGGCAGGATGATCGCGTGCGTTTCGGCGTGCGGCATGCCGTAGCCGCCGAGCACATGGGCAAGCTTGTGGTGCAGGCCCGTGCCCCCGACCAGGACCGTGCCGGCAAGCCAGGCGCCGATCAGGCATTCGCCGCGCGCCTCCCGGTCCGAACCGTCGGCGACCGCACGCGGCAGCGCGGCCCTGAATCGTCTCACCGCCTCGGTGGCGAAGGCGACCGACACGGGCGTGCGTTGCGGGACCCACAATCCCTCGACGCAATGGGCGAGCGCGTTCATCGCGCTCGCCGCCGTGACGGGTGGCGGCAGTCCGAGCGTCAGATCCGGATCGTAGAGGATCGTGCGCGGCAGGACCCGCAGATCGCGCCCGGTCGTCTTGTGCTCGCCCTCGCTCGTGCCCCAGATCGGCGTCGCTTCCGAGCCCGAATAGGTGGTGGGCACCGCGAGGATGGGCAGCCCGGTATCGCGGGCGATGATTTTGGCAAGCCCGATGGCCGATCCGCCGCCGACGGCGACCAGCCCGTCGGCCCGCCTCTCGCGGGCGACCGCCAATCCGGCTTCGGCGACCGCGCGCGGCACATGGATGACGGCCTCGGCGTGCAGGCCGGCGGCGCGCGCGCCCAGGATCGCGACGACCTTGGCGCCGAGCCGGCTGCCGCTGCCCGGCGTTGCGATCACCAGCGCCCGGTTGATGCCGAGCAGCGCCGTTTCCTCGGCAACGCGCGCCAAGGCCCCGGCGGCGAAGACGACGCGCTGCGCGGCCGCCTCCATGACGAACGAAGCGGACATCAGAGCACGATCCCGAAAAGTGGGGACCGGTTTCCGGACAGGATCATGCTCAAACCTTCTGGAGCATGATCCCGCACCGTGGATACCGGTTTCCAAATGAGATCACGCGCAGACCCTCCAGCATGATCCCGACAAGTGGACGCCCGTTCCCGGACAGGATCATGCTCAGGACGAAAAGAGAGCGGGCGTCGCGACGCGACCCGCCCGCTCTCGTTCACGCGCGTCCACGCTCAGGCATCTTCGCGCCAGATGCCGAGCGCCTGCTGGGCCGGGCGGTCGGAAATCGAGAACAGCACCGAATCCTTCGCCGCCTCGTGCGAATAGCGCTTCCACGACGGCACGACGAAGACGTCGTTGCGCGACCACTCCAGAACCTCGTCCTCGACCTTGGTGCGTCCCTGCCCTTCGGCGCAGACGAACACGGTGCCGTCGGTCGCCCGATAGCTTTCGCCCGTGAAACCCTTGGGCAGCAGCGACAGGTAGGCGCCCATGGTCGGCAGCACCGGGCCGCCGTTGATCGGGTTGACGTATTGCACGCGCGCGCCGTGCCGCTTGTCGATGTCGCCGGCCTTGCGCAGGCGTTCGAGGATCGGACGCGTGCGCGCGTAGGTGTAGTTGATGACGGGGCTGCGGTTGAGGTCCCTCGGCGCCCCGTCGGGCAGGACGCCGGAGCCGTAGCGGGCGAGCGAATCCCCGTCCTCGCGGCCGGTCGGCTGCGTCTTGTCGTCGAAATGCTGCGAGAACGACGTGGCGAAGAAATTGATGGTGTGCATGTCGAGCACGTCGAGCCACAGCATCGGCTTGTCCGACGTGTTGCCGTGATCGTGCGGGGCCCAGTTCGGTGTGATGACGAAGTCGCCCGGCGACATCAGCGTCTTCTCGCCTTCGACCGCCGTGTAGGCGCCCTCACCGTCGAGCACGAAGCGGATGGCGGAAGCGACATGCCGGTGCGCCGGGGCGATCTCGCCCGGAAGGATCATCTGGATGCCGGCGAACAGCGTGTCGGTCACCTTGGCCTGGCCGCGCAGAGCGGGATTTTCCAGCACCAGCACGCGCCGTTCGGCCTCCTCGGCGGTGATCACGTCGCCCGCCTCGATCACCAGCTTTCGCGCCTCCTCGAAGCGCCAGAGCGCCGGCTTCGCCTTCGGATTGGGCTGCGGGGTGACAAGATTCTTCAGCACCTCCCAGAGGGGCGCCATGTCGTGCTTCGAGATCTTGTCGTAATAAGACTGCCTCGCGGCCTGAACGTTGTGTCCCTTGCCGCCGGTCTGTTCCTTTGCGGTCGCAACCGCCATGACGTGCCTCCATTGGCCTGATCGGCCGGTGTTCTAGCTCGACGCGAATGTATATTAAATCGCAGGTCGGCAACACGGTGAACCCGCGCCCCCGGCAATACAGCCATCCGCTCGAAGGCGCAGCCAGGTCCGCGGCGGACCCGTCCCCCTGCGGATGGGCGGCGAGCCCCCGCGGATGTGCGCGGGCCTCAGGCCTTTCCGCTCATCCGCCGGATGAACTTCTCGAAATTGGCCAATTGCTGCTTGACGATGTCGAGGGTCGGCTGATCCTTCAACTCCAGGGTCTTCTCGTCGAATTTTTGCGGCGCGAAAGAGACGAAGATCTCCGGCTTGCCGAGCAGGAGCGCGTCCAGCGAGGTGAGCGCCTGGCGCAGGTGATACTGCATCCGCGAGCCGCCGAGCGGACCGCCGGAGGCCGATTGCAGCGCGACCGGCTTGTTCTGGAACGGCTGATCCTTGAGCCGCGACACCCAGTCGATGGCGTTCTTGAGCCCGCCCGGAATGGTCCAGTTGTACTCGGGCGACACGACGATCAGCCCGTCGGCGGCGCGGATCGCCTCGGCGAGGGCCATCACGGCCGGCGGAAAGCCGGACGTGTTCTGAATGTCGAAATTGTAGAGCGGAAGGATGTCGATCGGCGGGGCGGGCGTGATCTTCATTGCGGCCGGAGCGAGTTTCGGCAGGGTGCGCGCGAGGGCGGCGTTGTAGGAAGCCTTGCGGAACGAGCCGCAGATCGTGATCACGTTCAACTGGTCGGTCATGGCAGTCCTCGGGCCGCACTTACGTAGTCGCCCCCGGCAGCGGCCGGCCGAAGGCGGCGTTCATTAGCAGAGCCTGCTACGGGTGGCGAGCGGTGGCTGCGTCCCCGGGGCGGCGCCGGGGAGACCGGCGGCGCCGCTCCGGTGACCGACTTCAGAGCAGTCCGCACAGGCAGCCGAGCGTGATCGTGCTGCCGTCGGCGCCCACGATCGTCGGCATGGCGTCCGCGATGGCGGCGGCCGCGAGCTGCACCCCGCCGTCGGCGAGATCGGCCGTGTGATAGCTCGGGTAGGTGCCGATCGGCAGCCAGTCCGGGCTGACCCGGATGGGCGCGGGTGCGAGCCCGGCGTAGGCGTCCGCTCCGTAGACGATCTTGCCGCCCACCATGGTGAGAAGCGCGGAGATCTGCGAGATCCGGTCCTCCGGAACGCTCATGTAGTCGTCGGACAGGATCGCGAGGTCGGCCCACTTGCCGACTTCGAGTGTGCCCTTCCGGTCCTCCTCGCCGGTGAACCAGGCGCCGTTCGCCGAATAGAGGCGCAGAGCCTCGACCCGGTCGAGCAGGTTTCGGTCCGACTGCAGCTTGGTGCCGCCCATCGTCTTGCCGGTGACCAGCCACTCGATGCCGACCCAGGGATTGTGGCTCGAGGCGCGGTTGCCATCGGTCCCGCCGCCAAGATGAATTCCCATCTGGCGGATGGTGGCGATCGGCGGCGCGTCGGCGGCCGCCTGCTTGCCCCACTTGAGCGCGAAGGGATCGCCGTCGAGCGACATGCGGTTCTGGATCGCCACCGAACCGCCGAGCCTGGCGATGCGTTCGAGCGTCTGCGGCTGCAGCGTCTCGCCATGGTCGATCGCCCAGCGCACCTTGTCGACCGGCACCTCGCGGTGCGCGTCCTCGATCGCCGCGAGAAGCCGCTGCGCGGTCGCGTCGTAGTTGGCGTGCAGCCGGAACGGCCAGCCGGCCTTCACCACCGTCTTGATCGCCTCGGTGAGCTGGCCGGCCGCCGTCGGCGGTGGCAGCACCACGTCCTTGGCGAAATTGGGCGGATCGTGCATCGCCCAGACCATGTATTCGCCGGCGCCGAGCATGCGGAAATAATCGTCTCCCTGCCCGGCCTTCACCTGCGTGGTCCACAGCCGGTAGTCGTCGAGCTCGTGGCCGGGGCGCTGCGCGAACAGCATGTAGCCGATGCGCAGGGTGAGCGCCTTGTCGGCGGCGAGCCGGGCGATCGCCTGGTAGTTCTCCGGGTAGTTCTGCCCGCCGCCGCCGGCGTCGATGACACTCGTGATCGCAAGCCGGTTCAATTCGCGCATGAACTGCCTAGTGGAGACGATCTGCTCTTCGGCCGGCAGCTTCGGGATGCGCGCGAACAGGCCGAGCAGGCTGCCGATGTTGGCAAGATTGACCACGACGCCGGTCGGGTTGCCGTCCGCGTCGCGCTCGTAGAGGCCGCCGGCCGGATCGGGCGTGTCCTTGGTGAAGCCGAGCACGCGCAGGCCCGCCTTGTTGATGAAGGCGCGATCGTAGATATGCATTACGAAGGCCGGCACGTCGCCGGTCGCGGCGTTGATCTCCTCGAGGGTCGGCAGCCGCCTTTCCTTGAACTGATAGGGGGTCCAGCCGCCCATCACCTGCACCCAGTGCGGCGCCGGCGTGCGCTGCGCCTGCTCCTTGAGCATCTGCAGCGCGAGCGCGAGCGAAGGCACGCCGTCCCACCGCAGCTCCTGCGAGTAGGTGAGACCGCCGCGTATGAAGTGGGTGTGCGAGTCGTTGAGGCCGGGAATGACCGAACGGTTGCCGGCGTCGATCATCTTCGTCTCGGTCGTGCGGAAGCGTTCGAGTTCGCGACGCGTGCCGACCCCGATGATCTTGTCGCCGGCGATCGCGATCGCCTCCGCTTCGGGGCGCCGCGGATCGAGCGTGATGACCTTGGCGTTCTCGATCAGAAAGTCGGCCCTGTCGGCCGTCTGGCTCAGCGCATCGACCGGCTCCAGCACCTTGGCGCTGGCGTAGACGGTGCCGGCGGCGGCAGCGTTGGCGACGAACTCCCGCCGCGTCAGAGGCACCGATGGGAGGCCGAACGGGCGCGACCCGCAGTACATGCACATGGCGTTCCTCCGCGTCGTTGTTGTTTCGACGCAGCGTGCGGAAATCGCCGGTGGCCGTCAACTGCGACGAGCTCAAGGGGCGCGACGTTCTGATCGTCAAGCGGGCAATCGCCCACCGGAGCGCAACGCGGCGGTGCCGCGCCGCCTCGGCGCGCGGAGTGGGCGGACGATCGACTCGTCAGTCCCGCTCGTCCTCGATCGGGTTGCGAAGGATGCCGATGCCTTCGATCTCGACCTCGCACACGTCGCCCGCCTTCATCCACGCCGGCGGCTTGCGCGCGTGGCCGACGCCGGAAGGCGTGCCGGTGACGAGGAGATCGCCCGGTTCGAGCGTCATCGCCTGGGTGACGTCGGCGAGCGTCTCGGCGACCGGGAACATCATGTTGTCGGTATTGTCGGACTGCATCACTTTGCCGTTGAGCCGGCTTTCGATCTTCAGCCCCTTGCCGCCCGACGGAAGCTCATCGGCCGTCACCATCCATGGACCGAAGCCTCCGGTCCGGTCGAAATTCTTGCCCATGTCCCATTGCGTGGTGCGGCGCTGGAACTCGCGCACCGAGCCTTCGTTGAAGCACGAGTATCCGGCGATGCAGGAGACCGCGTCGGCGACCGTGAGATGCTTGGCGCGCCGGCCGATGATGGCGACGAGCTCGGCCTCGTAGTCGAGCGTCTCGGAGACGCGCGGGCGGATGATCGGACTCTCGTGCGGCGTCAGCGAGGTGAGGCAGCGCAGGAAGATCGTGGGAAACTTCGGGATGTTGTCGGCGTAGCGGCCTTCCTTGACGTGCTCGAGATAGTTGAGGCCGAGGCAGACGATCTTGCCGGGCCGTGCGACCGGCAGTGCAAACCTCAGACCGGCGAGCGGACGGCGCGCCGACGCCGGCGCGCGCTGGGCAATCTGCGCGAGCTCGCCGAGATCGCCGCCCGATCGCCTGAGCACCTCGCCAAGATCGCTGGGGATGGTGGGCGAAACGGCCTGCACGTCGATGACCTCGCTGCCCTCGACGACTCCAAGGCGACGGCCCTCCTGGCTTTCAAATCCGACGATCTTCATGGGAGATTCCTATTACGCGTCAGGAAACGGAATGGCCCGGCGCCGGCCCTGCGCACCGGACGGCCGGGCTAGCTGATACAGCAAGCGGCCCGCGCGCGGCAACAGCGCTTTGCTGCTCAGGGCACCACGCCGGCCACCGCCTCGGCGAGCTCGGCGCGCGTCGCGATCCAGATGTCGTCGCGAGCCTTCGCCTTGCGGGCAATGGTCTCGATCGCCCAGGCCCCCGCCGGGCGGCCGTAGCAGTGCGCATGGGCGGTGACGTCGATCATGAGCGCTTCGGCTTCGCCGCCGATCGCATGGGCGATGAGATCGTCGAACAGTTCGACGAACTGCCGCGGCGAACGACCGAACCGCATGGCGTGCGGCAGGTCGTTGATCTCCATCGTCAGCGGCGCCGCCACGATCCGTCCGTCGTCGAACTGCTGCACATAGGGCCGATCGTCATCAAGCACGTCGCCGTGCCAGCGATAGCCGGCCTGCAGCAGCAGGTGCGCCGTATCGGCGCTTGGCGTGCCGCGCGGACTGATCCAGCCGACCGGCCGCACGCCGGCCGCGGCCGACAGAACCTCCGTGGTGCGGACGATGTCGGCGCGATGGGCGTCGGTCCCGAGCTGCGCCGGAATGATCTCCTGGGCGTAGGCGTGGGCGACGATCTCGTGCCCGGCCGAGGCGATCGCCTTCACGGTCGCCGGCTCGCGCTCGCCCAGCACGCCGCTCGTCATCACGCTGGCGCGCACCTTCTCCCGTTCGAAGATGCGCAGCAGCCGCTCGATCCCGCGCCTGGCGCCATAGTGGCCCCAGGACAGCGCGTTGGTGTCGAACGTCGCCGGCGGCAGCGGATTGCCCATCGGGCCGAGCCCCGGCGCCTTGCCGGCCGACCAGGCCTCGTAGGCGATGTTGAAGACGACGGCGACGTGGCGGCCGCCCGGCCAGCGAAAGTCCGCTCGCGGCCGCAGCACCCGCGCGCCGCGCGCCACCATGTCCGCGTCCTCCCGCATGCCTGCCCTCCCCGTCGATCCGGCTCCGTCGCGTCCGGGACGCGCCAGAACGGCGCCGCAGTAAAACTACGGCGGCGCGTTTCTGTCCAGACGGAGACGCAAAGGATGAGCGGCCGCGGCCGACAGCCTTTCCGGCTTTGATGGAATCGAAGCCGGGGCTCCAGGTTCTTGCCTTGATGCGTCTTCTTCACGCGAACCGATGCTCACTTGGCTCGAAGACGCCCTAGGATACGGTCGCACGCGTCCTCCACAGCAGCGCGTGGACCGAGAAGAACTCGCGCGGGTCGGTCCACAGCGCGCGTGGATACCAGCCCGCCGCCCCGGCGAGCGCGCGGAAGGATTCGACGCTGTACTTGTAGCTGTTCTCGGTGTGGATCATCTCGCCCGGCCGGAACCGGATCGTCTCGCCGCACACGCTGACCTCCTGAGCCGCGAGGCTTTCCAGATGCATCTCGATGCGCCGCCGCTGCGGATCGTAGAAGGCGCGGTGGCGGAAGGCCTCGACGTCGAAGTCGGCTGCGAGCTCGCGGTTGATCCGATGCAGCAGATTGAGATTGAACGCCGCCGTCACGCCCGCGGCGTCGTTGTACGCGGCATGAAGAATGCCCGGGTCCTTCACCAGGTCGACCCCGACGAGCAGCATCGCGCCGGGACCGAGCAGCTTTCCGACGTGCCGCAGAAACCGGATCGCCTCGTGCGGCTCGAAATTGCCGATCGTCGATCCGGGAAAGAAGCCGGTGCGCGGCTGCGGACGGACCGCTGCCGGCAGGTCGAATGGCTTGGTGAAATCGGCGGCGACCGGCAGGACGTGGAGATCGGGCAGATCCCGCTTGAGCGAGGCGGCCTCCTTGCCGAGGAAACCGGCGGAAATGTCGACCGGCACGTAGAAGGCGACGTGCGGGGCGGCGCGCAGGAGAATGCGCGCCTTCACGGTCGAGCCGCTGCCGAACTCGACGAGCGCGGCGTCCTGCGAAAACAGCTTCGCGATTCCGGCGGCATTCGCCTCGAGGATGCCAAGCTCGCTGCGCGTCGCGTAATACTCGGGCAACGCCGTGATCGCTTCGAACAATTGCGATCCGCGATCGTCGTAGAAGTATTTCGCCGGGATCCGCTTGCGCTCGGCCTTGAGGCCGGAAATGACGTCCGCCGCAAAGGACGCCCGACCGAAGTCATGCGTCGCGACCTGCAGGCGGGCGCGGGCCGTCGCTCTCATGGCGGACCTCCGTTGTGGATGGATGAACTGTGGTGCGCCCGGGCGGGCGTCAACCCAGGGGCTCCGCGAGTCTCAATCCGCTGAATTGCCATCGCGCGCCCGGATAGAAGAAATTGCGGTAGCTTGCGCGCGTATGGCCGTCGGGCGTCGCGAGCGAGCTGCCCCGCAGGACCATCTGGTTGACCATGAACTTGCCGTTGTATTCGCCGAGCGCACCGGGCGCGGCGCGATAGCCGGGGTACGGCAGATAGGCGCTCCGCGTCCATTGCCACAGGACGCCGAAGGCATCCTCGATGAGCCCGCCGCGCGCGGCAACCTCCCATTCGGCCTCGCTCGGCAGTTCCCTGCCGGCGAAGCGCGCAAACGCATCGGCCTCGTAGTAGCTGACGTGGCAGACCGGCGCCCTCGGATCGACCGGCACGAGACCGGCAAGAGTGACCGTGAACCAGGCGCCGTCGATCTCGCGCCAGTAGCCCGGGGCATTCCATCCCTCGCGCGTCGCCGTCGCCCATCCGTCCGACAGCCACAGGGTCGGCGTCGTGTAGCCGCCGGCGCGCATGAACTCCATCCATTCACCGTTGGTGACGAGCGCGCGCGCCATTCGCACCGGGCCGACCAACTCGCGATGGGCGGGCGCCTCGTTGTCGAAATGAAATCCACTCCCGTCATGTCCGATGGTATGGATTCCTTCGAGGATGTCGGCGAACCCGGGCGCCTCGCGCGTTTTCGGCGCGCACCAGCCGGCATCATACGCCGCCGGATGCGGGTTCTGCGCCAGCATGTGCAGAATGTCGGTGAGGATCAGCTCCTGGTGCTGCTGCTCGTGATGCAGCCCGATTTCCAGGATCGGCAGAATTGCGCCGAGCTCGCCCGCCGCCGCATGGTTCAGGAGGTTCTCGACGGCGGCGTCGACATGCCGACGATAGGCCGCGACTTCGGCGACGCCCGGTCGCGTGATGAGACCGCGTTCGGCGCGCGTGTGGCGAGGTCCGGCCGAGACGTAATAGGAATTGAATAGAAACGCGAAGCTTTCGTCGAACGGCCGGTAGGACCGCAGGTGCGGGCGCAGCAGGAACTGCTCGAAGAACCATGTCGTGTGCGCGCGATGCCACTTGGTCGGACTGGCGTCCGGCATCGACTGCACGACCTGGTCCTCGGCCGAAAGCGGCGCCGCGCGACGCTCGGTTTCGCTCCGCACCGCCCGAAAGGCCGCGAGCCATGAGGCACGCGCATCATCCGGTATCCTTCGGGAAGGAGATTGCGGCAACGTCGTGGACGAAATACCGGCAAGTGATGAAGCGCTGGACATCGACCTGATCCCGACCGGTGGTGGCGGCAACGTGCCAGACGAGTTCCTACCAATCCGCAGTACAGCCTATTGTTCCATCCGGAACAAGAGCACGCGCGACGCGACAAATGACATCGGTCACTTCGAGCTTGCGCGCGAAGCGTCTCCGGCAGACCTGCATTCAACGCATACTATGCGGCATTCGCATGTCGGACTTCGCGCGAAAAAATTCCGCGCCCGAGGAGAAAGGAGGAGATGCGTCAGCATTTGCACCATTCGATTTACTTCGCCGAAAGGAGGCACATGGGACATAGCGCGCCGGGTTGAGGGAGTTCGCCGCTCGACAGCAACATCTTACCGGTGCGCCGAATGCACGGTTCGCGCAAGTTCTCGACGTGGCGATTGCGCGATCTCGACGCTCGAGGGGGCGCCGGTACGGCGTGGTGGAGCGCCGGAGTCCTGGCGAGCATTCTTCTCGGTCTGTTCGCGGTCGGGCTCATCTGGATCGGCACATTCTACATTCTGCACGAGGAGCGCCAGCGCACCGGCCAGGAAGCCGCGCAACTTACGGCCAATCTGGCGCGCGCCTTCGAAGAGCACATCATCCGCGCGATCCATTCGGCCGACCAGACGCTCCTCTACGTGCGCTCCGCCTATCTGCGCAACGCCGGCCACTTCAACCTGCACCGCTGGGCCGAGGAACAGAACGCGACGACCGATCTGATCTTTCATATCAGCATCGTCGGCGCGGACGGCAAGCTGCTCGCCAGCAGTCTCTCCGATCCTCCCCGCCTCGACGTCAGCCGCCGGGATTATTTTCTCGCCCAGGCGAGCGCCGAGCGGGACGAGTTGCAGATCAGCAAGCCGCGGTTCGGGCATTTCAAACAACGATGGTTCGTCCAGCTGACGCGGCGGATCACCGCCCCGGACGGCCGTTTCGCGGGAATCGCGATGGTGTCGATCGATCCGCTGGCGCTGTCGCGCTTCTATCAATCGGTCGATCTCGGGCAGAACGGTTCGGTCGTCCTCGTCGGACTCGACGGAATCGTGCGGGCACGCGGCGCGCCGGGAAGCCACGAGATCGGGCAGACGTTCCTCGGCCGCACGCTGTTCAAGAGACTTGCGCAAGCGCCCGCCGGCACCTTCGTGACCGCCGGGCACACCGACGGAACGCGGCGGATCACGAGCTATCGCAAGGTGCGAGACTATCCGCTGATCGTATCGGTCGGCGTTGCCTACGACGAGGTTTTCGCGGCCTTCCGACGAGATCGCCTGCTGTATTTCTTTGCCGCCACGCTGGTCAGCGGCGTCCTCGCGGCCTTCACCGCGGTGATCATGCGGCACCAGGTCAGGCTGCAACGCGCGCGCGATCAGCTGCACGCGAGCGAGCGGCAGCACAAGGCGGTGGTCAACAGCGTGCGCGAGGTGATCTTCCAGACCGACTGCCGCGGCGCGTGGACGTTTCTCAACAGGAGCTGGGTGGACCTCACCGGATTCCCCGTCGAGGAAAGCCTCGGCCGCCTGGCGGTCGATTTCGTCCATCCGGACGACGCGGGTATCGCGCGACGCCTGCTTGCGCCGGAGGAAGGCCCGACTGCCAAAAGCGGTCAAAATGCCCTGCGCTTCCGCACCGCGTCCGGCGAGATCTGCTGGGCCGAAGTGACCGACGTGCGGCGCTACGAGCCGGACGGCAGCCCCGGCGGGGTCTCCGGCACGCTCACCGACGTCACGGAGCGCCGGACCGCGGAAGCCGCGCTGCGCCAGAGCGAGTTCAAGTTCCGATCGATGTTCGACGTCGCCCCGGTCGGAATCGCGTTGACGGGAGCGGACGGAAAATTCCTCGAAGTGAACAGCGCGTTTGCGCGGCTCACCGGGCGTGCGGCGAGCGAGCTTGCCGACCTGACCTTCCGCGACCTCCTCGCCGCGCAGGAGGGGCCGCCCGCCAAGCCGTGTTGCGGGATCGGCGACCAGCCTCACATGGCGCCGACCGAGCATGAAGTGGTCGGCCGACACGGGGAACGGACGACCGTGCTGCTCAGCGCGGCTCCGGCCTCGCGTAGCGGTGACAGTCCCCTCACCTGGTCGATCATCCAGGACATTTCCGAACGCAAGCGCGCGGAAATGAAGATCTGGGAGGCCGTGAACCTCGATCCGCTCACACGTCTGCCCAATCGCACCCACCTGAACGAGGTGATCGAGGAGACGATCGCGCGACCGTCGGCGGATCCGTTCGCGCTGCTGCTCGTCGACCTCGACAACTTCAAGTTCGTCAACGACACGCTCGGTCACGAGGCGGGCGACCTCGTCTTGCGCGAAAGCGCCGAACGCATCCGGCGCGCGGTGGGGGCGCACGACATCGTGGCGCGGCTCGGCGGCGACGAATTCGCCGTGCTGGTGCGAACCTGCGAACCGGCCCGGGCGGCCGACAGGGTGCTGGCATCGCTCAGACGAACCACGGCCTATCGCGGCCATACCATCGAAATCCATGCCAGCATCGGTTTTTCCGTCTATCCGGAGCACGGCTCGACCCGCTCCGAGCTGCTGCGTTGCGCCGACCTCGCGCTCTATCGGGCCAAGCACATCGGGCGAAATCAGAGCGTCTCGTTCGATCACGCGATGCTGCGCGAGGCCGAGCGCAAGTTCGAGGTGCTGACTTCCGTGCGCGAGGCGGTCGTCGGCAATCGCGTGGTGGCGGTCTATCAACCGCAGGTATCTGTCGAGAGTGGTGAAACGCAGGCGTTCGAAGCGCTGGCGCGGATCGCCCACGGCGACGGGAGCTTGCGCAGCCCGACGGAGTTTTGCGCGGCATTCGCCGACGCCGACATCGCCCGCCAGCTCGGACTGCAGATGCTGGCGCAGGTGGCCTGCGATCTTTCCGGCTGGCTCGCGACCGGGTTGGACATCAAGCGGATCGCCGTGAATGCTTCGCCGGCCGAATTGCGTTGCCGCGACTACGTCGCGCATGTCCTGCAGACACTGGACGCCGCCAAGATTGCTTTCCACCGGTTCGAGGTCGAGGTGACCGAGGCGGTCGCTTCCGAGGACGACGTGCCCACGATCCGGCGCAACCTGGAAGTGCTGGCCGCGAACGGAATTTCGCTGGTGCTCGACGACTTCGGCGTCGGCAGCGCGTCGTTGATGCACATCGAGCGCCTGCCGGTCGCGCGCGTGAAGATCGACCGCTCGCTGGTGCGCCGCCTCACCAGCGCGCCGCAGAGCTGGGCGATTGCCGACGCGATCGTGCGGCTCTCGCACGGCCTCGGCAAGTCCGTGGTGGCGGAAGGCGTGGAAACGGACGAGCAATTCGACAAGGTGCGCGAACTCGGATGCGATCTCGCCCAGGGCTTTCTGCTGGCGCGGCCGCTGCGTGCCGCGGACGTCGGCGCGCACGTGCTGAGCGGACCGGGGCGGCGGGCGAGACGGGCACTCCGGCCCGGCGGGACGACTCCGCCGCTCGTCCCGCTCTCTGTTCCGGCCCGCTGATGGCCCGCATTCGGATTTTTCACCGCGCAGAAAGACGCCGCAACCCTCTGCCGTCTCGTCAGGCGGCCTGCCCGGACCTCCGCGCGACCGTGACGACGCGCCGCACTCCCGCCCTCCGCTGGCCGGAATTGTTGACAGGCTTCGACCACTCCAGCACCATCGCGCGCAATTCCGGGATGACGGTCATTTCGTTGGCGAATCCGGCGGCGGTCGGGCTGCAAGACGGTTTTCGCGGCAAGCGTTGTCCGGAAGCTCCAGAACTGCACTGGCACGAACGACCAGTGCGCCTGCCCGGGGATTTGAGATGTTCAAGAATTCGACACGCGTGGCCTGGCCGGCTGGCCTTTTCCTCGTGCTGACGCTCGGGATCGTGCCTGCGTCGGCGCAGTCGGCCGGCGAGGTGTTCGCCGGCAAGAACGTGAACATGGTGATCGGATTCGGGCCCGGCGGCGGATACGACATGTGGGGCCGCACGGTTGCGCGGCACATCGGGCAGCACCTGCCGGGCAAGCCGACCGTCGTACCGGTCAACATGCCGGGTGCCGGCAGCTACACGGCGACGAACTACATCTACACGACCGCGCCCAAGGACGGCACCGTCATGGGCATCATCGCCCGCGACGCCGCGCTCGGGCCGATCACCGGCGCCGGCGGCGCCCGCTTCGACCCGACGAAGCTGTCGTGGCTCGGCAGTCCGACGACCGAGACCAACATCTGCATTGCGTTTCACACCTCGCCGATCAAGACCGTCGAGGACCTCAAGACCAAGCAATTGATCCTCGGCGACACCGGCCCCGGCACCGGGACCCGCAGCTACCCGAAGGCGCTCACCGAGCTGCTCGGGCTCAAGTTCAAGCTGGTCAGCGGCTTTCCCTCGTCGGCCGACGTGTTCCTGGCCATGGAGCGCGGAGAGGTCGACGGCATCTGCGAGAGTCTCGACAGCGTGAAGAACAAGCGTCCCGATTGGATTCCGAACAAGAAGGTTTCGATCCTGTTCCAGGGCGGCGCCGAGCCCGATCCGGAGCTTGCCGGCGTTCCCTTCGTGCTCGATCTGGCAAAGACCGAGGACCAGAAGAAGGCGATCGAATTTCTCTATGCCGGCCAGGGAATCGGCCGGCCGTTCGTCGCCCCGCCCGGCCTGCCGCCGGACCGGCTGAAGATGCTGCGCGATGCGTTCATCGCGACCATGAAGGATCCCGAGTTCATCGCCGATGCCAAGCGCAGCAAACTCGATATCAACCCGCAGGACGGCGAGCACCTGGCCGCGCTGATCAACAAGATCTACGCAACACCGAAACCCATCGTGGAAAAGGTGGGCGCCCTCATCAAGTAAGTGGCGCCTTGCGGCGACCGGGGTCAACACAATTCAAGAAAAAGGACGGGTAGCGGATGGCGCGGAACCTGTGGCTGACGCTTGCATGCGGCGACTATGAAATTGTCCGGGCGCTCAAGGACGGGACGGTGAAGCCGGACGGCATCGATCTCACGATCGTCACCAGGATGGACTCGAGCACGCGGCACTGGCGCTTCCTGCGCAACGGCGAGTTCGACGTCTCCGAACTGTCGAGCTCCTCCTACCTCATCGCCAAGGACGCCGGCCTGCCGTTCGAGGCCATCCCGGTCTTCCTCCACCGGCGCTTCCGGCACGGCTTCGTGTTCATCAATACGAAGAAGGGCATCCGCGAGCCGCGCGACCTGATCGGTCGCAAGATCGGCGTCAAGTCGTTCCAGGTCAGCGCGATCCTGTGGATGCGCGGCATTCTCGAGCACGAGTACGGCGTCCCGTGCAAGTCGATCGAGTGGCTGTCGGAGATCGACGAGGACGTCGAATTCACCCCGCCTCCCGACCTGAAGCTGACACGGCTGCCGCCCTCGAAGTCGGTGGAGCAGATGCTGGTCGCCGGCGAGATCGACGCGGTCATCCATCCCGACCTGATCGAGCCGCTGATCGAGGGCAATCCCAACGTCGCCCGGCTGTTCCCCGACTACAAGCGCGAGGAGATCGCCTACTTCAAGAAGACGGGCATTTTTCCCATCATGCATGTCATGGGCATCCGGCAGGAAATCATCCAGCAATTCCCGTGGGTCGCGATCAACTTGTACAAGGCGTTCGAGGAGGCGAAGGCCCTCGCCATGAAGCGCATGGTCAATCCGCGGCTCGTCCCGCTCGCCTGGTATCGCGAGGCCTGGGAGGAGCAGGAGAACATTCTCGGGCCCGATCCGTGGGCGTACGGGCTGACCGAGCAGAACCGCAAGACGCTGGAGACGCTCGTGCAATACTCGCACGAACAGGGCCTCATCAAGCGGCGCTGGCCCCTCGAAGAGCTCTTCCTCGACGTGTCGCAAGGCCGAAAGCGCGGCGGCTTCCGGATCTGACGTCGACACGGCCGCGGCGCGGCGTGCCGGCTCGTCGGAAGCGCTCCGCGCGATGGCGCGGGCCGACGGGAGCGGCGCCGCGGGCACGGCGCGGGAATTTCCGGTTTCCCCGCCTCCGCCTCACCGGCGGCATCGCTCTCTCACGCCGCCCGAACGCCGCGCGCGGGGAATGAACAAGAACAAGCACTCCAAACGCCGGCGTCGGTCGACACTGGCGGCGCCCGCACGAGCGGAACCTTTCCGGCAAGCCATTCGTTTGGAAAACTAAGTCCGAACGCTGGAGAGTTTCATGAAAATTGCCCAAATTGCGCCGCTCGTCGAGAGCGTGCCGCCGCTCCTCTATGGCGGAACGGAACGGATCGTGTCCTACCTCACGGAGGAGCTGGTCCGGCAAGGGCACGAGGTGACTCTGTTCGCGAGCGGAGACTCGATTACCTCCGCCGAGCTCGTGGGCTGCACGCCGCGGGCGCTGCGCCTCGACCCGAAGGTCGTCGACGTCATCCCGTATCACATGCTGATGCTCGACCGCGTCCGTCAGCGGGCGGACGAATTCGACGTGCTTCACTTCCACATCGACCAATTCCACTTTCCGGTCTTTCATCACATGGCCGATCGCGCCATCACGACCGTGCACGGCCGGCAGGATCTTCACGACCTCAAGCCGCTCTACAGCGGCTTCCCCGACATGCCGCTCGTCTCGATCTCGCATTCGCAGCGGACGCCCATTCCGCACGCCAATTTCATTGCCACGGTGTACCACGGCCTGCCGAACGACCTGCACCCGCCCGTGTTCAATCCCCGCGGCGGCTATGTCGCCTTCCTCGGCCGCATCTCGCCGGAGAAGCGACCCGACCGGGCGATCGCCATCGCCCGTAGCCTCGGCATTCCGCTCAAGATCGCCGCCAAGGTCGACAGGGTCGACCAAGCTTATTTCCGCGAGGAAATCGCCCCCCTGCTGAAGGAGCCCGGGGTCGAATTCGTCGGAGAGATCAACGAGCGGCAGAAGTCGGAATTCCTCGGCGAGGCGCTGGCGCTATTGTTCCCCATCGACTGGCCGGAACCCTTCGGCCTGGCGCTGATCGAGGCGATGGCGTGCGGGACCCCGGTGCTGTCGTTCCGCGCCGGGGCGGTCGACGAAATTCTCGAAGAAGGAGTAACGGGTTGCATCGTCGACACGATGGACGAGGCGATCGAGGCGCTGCCGCGGGTGCTCAAGCTCGATCGCCGCACCGTGCGACGCCGGTTCGAGGCGAGGTTTTCCGCCACCCGGATGGCCAAAGACTACGTCAACATCTATCGTGCGCGGGCGCGCAGCTCCGCTGCCGCCGATATCGGCCGGGAGGTTCCGGTCCGGCCGACTCGCGAGCGCATCGCCAGGAACGAACAACAGTCGTATGTCGAGTGACGACACCCTGCTGACAGGAGAATCGGAGCGCGAGACTCCGTTTTACATTCCGGCCACGGCCTCCTCCACCAGAACTCGGTGCGTCCTCAAGCACGGAGACATGTTCATGGTGGTGGACGGCCATGGCGACATCGGCGCCTCGGCCGGCGGGCCGGACGGCCTGTTCCATGCGGACACACGCTTCCTCTCGCATTTCGAGCTGCTGCTGAACGGTCTGCAGCCGCTGCCGCTCGGCTCGAACGTGCGGGACGACAATTCGCTGCTGACCGTCGATCTGACCAATCCGGACATCTACTTCGACCAGGAGATCGTGTTGCGCAAGGACACGCTCCACATCCTGCGCACGTTCTTTCTCTGGAGGGGCACGGCCTATCACCGGATCGCGGTGCGAAATCACGGCGAGCACAACGTCGAGATCACCCTGAGCTTCACGTTCGGCAACGATTTCGCCGACGTGTTCGAAGTCAGGGGCATGCGGCGCCCGCGGCGCGGCGCATCCGCGAGCTCCGTCGTCGGGTCGCAAGGCGTCCTGCTGCGATACGCCGGGCTCGACGCGCGCCTGCACACCACCCTGCTCCGATTCGACCCGCCGCCCACGCACATCTCGACGAGCTCGGCTTCCTACAAGCTCAAGCTCGCGCCCGATCAGAGCATCGCCCTGTTCGTCTCCATCAGCTGCGATCGCCCCGTGCAGGAGACGCCCGTTCCTTTCCTGCGCGGGCTGCGCGCGGCAAACCGCGAACGCAAGGCCCTGACCAAGGACGCGGCGACGATCGAGAGCTCCAACGAATTGTTCAACGAGGTGCTCTGTCGCGCCATGGCGGACCTCGTCATGCTGACGACGCAGACGCCGCAGGGACCGTTTCCGTACGCCGGCATTCCCTGGTATTCGACCACGTTCGGGCGCGACGCCCTGATCACCGCGATGCAGACGCTGTGGCTCGATCCGAACCTCGCGCGCGGCGTGCTCAGGCGGCTCGCGGCGTTCCAGGCGAACGAACACGATCCGCAGGCCGATGCCGAGCCGGGCAAGATCCTGCACGAGATGCGCTCGGGCGAAATGGCGGCTCTGCGCGAAATTCCTTTCGGGCTCTACTACGGCAGCGTCGATTCGACGCCGCTCTTCGTCATGCTGGCCGGGCTCTACGACCGCCGCACCGGCGACGACGAAACCCTGCAGGAACTGTGGCCGGCGATCGAGCGCGCGCTCGCCTGGATCGACGGCCCGGGCGACCCGGACCGCGACGGATTCGTCGAGTACCAGCGGACCACCGAAAAAGGCCTGAGCAACCAGGGCTGGAAGGATTCCTTCGACGCCGTCTTTCACGCCGACGGGCGCCTCGCGCAGGGGCCGCTCGCCATCGTGGAAGTGCAGGGCTACATCTACGCGGCCAAGCGGCTGGCCGCCTATTGCGCGCGGCGGCTCGGCCACGATGAGCGCGCGGTCGAGCTGAGCGCGCAGGCGGAGGCTCTCGCCCAGCACATCAACGCGGCCTTCTGGTGCCCGGAGATCGAGACCTATGCGCTCGCCCTCGACGGCGAGAAGAAGCCCTGCCGCGTGCGCACGACGAACGCCGGGCATCTGCTGTTCACCGGCGTCGCGCGCCCCGAATATGCGCAGGCGCTCGGCAAGCGGCTCCTGGGGCCCGACTTCTTCACCGGCTGGGGAATTCGCACCGTCGCAGCCGGAGAGGCGCGCTACAATCCCATGTCCTACCACAACGGATCGGTGTGGCCGCACGACAATGCGCTGGTCGCACTCGGACTGGCCAACTATCACATGAAGTCGCTGGCCGAGCGGGTCTTCACCGGCCTGTTCGAGGCCGCGATCTACATGGACCTGCAACGTCTGCCGGAGCTGTTCTGCGGCTTCCGTCGCGAACGCGGCCGCGGGCCCACGCTCTACCCGGTCGCCTGCGCACCGCAGGCGTGGGCGAGCGGAGCCCCGTTCCTGCTGCTTCAGGCATGCCTCGGACTCGACTTCGACCCGGCCCGCCACGAGATCCGTCTGACGGCGCCGACGCTGCCGTCGTTTCTCGACCGGATCGTGCTGCGCAATCTCCGGCTGCGCGAGTCGAGCATCGATCTGTGCGTGAGCCGGCACGGCGACAACGTCTCGCTCCAGGTCCTGCGCCAGGAGGGCCCTGTCAAGGTGTCGATGGACGTCAGCTGACGCGAGCGAGGTCGCTCCAGCCGGCGCGAACCTGCGCGTGTCACGACTTGCCGGCGAGTTCCTCCAGGGCCTTGCGGACCGCGAGCACCGCGGACTCGATCGTATAGGGCTTGAGCAGCCAGCCGAGCGGCCCGGCCGGCTCCGCCCGCCGCCGCGTCTCCGGGTCGTGATGCGCCGTCGCGAAGATCGACCGAATGCCGCTGCGATCGAAGATGTCCAATGCGGCGTCCACGCCGTCGCGCGCGCCCATCAGACGGATGTCCATGAGCACGAGGGTCGGTCTTGCCTGAAGCGCAAGCTCGACCGCCTCCTCGGCCGACCGGGCGATTCCGACCACCGCAAGTCCCGCATCCGTCAGCCCGGCTTCCATCTCGATCGACAGGAGGTAATCATCCTCCACGACCAGGATGCGCACGGGTTCGCTGGACGGCGGCTCCGACGGGCTCGTCTCGGACGAGAAAGCGGCGCTCGATTGTCGGATGAAGTGCGGGCGCGTCAGAGCCACGGGCGCGATCGTCCCGGGCCGCGAGAGCCTTGCGCAGATCGCCTATCGACGTGGAAAGCGGACCGCGTATCGCGCGGTGGGCGTTCGTGCGAACTCAAAGCTCCCTCCCAGTTGGTGCGCAAGCCCGACAATCAGGCCGACACCCGACGATCGCTTTTGGATCGGTTCGGATTCGAACCCAAGTTCGCCGTCCTCGATGTACAGGCTGAATTGACCGGAGTCCTTCGTCAGTCCGACCCTGACGACGTGGTCGGTTTGGCCGTTCTCGCTTCCAGCCGCATACGCGAGCAGCTCGCTCAGGATCAGCGCGAGAGGCATCGCGATGTCGTTCGGCAATTCGTCGCAAACGGCCTCGATCTCGCATCGGGTGCCGCTGTCCGCCAACGACCGGCTGCTTGCGCAGACGGACTGCAGAAACGCCCTGGTCTTGAAGCGGCTCGGGTGATCGGCCGCGTAGAGCACCTGCTGGGCCGCCGCCATGGCGGAGACGCGCTGGATCAGATCGGACAGCACGCGCCTCGCCTCGGCGCTCTCCGTCTCGCGTTGCACCGTGTGAAGCAGCGAATAGAGGAGCTGCATGTTGTTCTTCACACGATGATTCAACTCGTCGAAGGCGGCGCGCTGGCGCAATTCCGCATCCTTGCGCGAACTGATGTCGACCAGCATGTTGACGGCCCCCACCAGGTTGCCCTCGGCGTCGCGCAACGGCGAGGGATGGAGAAGGATGGCCACGCGCGTTCCATCCGGCCGCTCGGCCATCACCTCCGCGTCGCGCACCGCGCGGTTTTCCTTCAGGGCCGTCGCCATCGGGCAGGTGTCGTGCGGCATCGGCCGTCCGTCCGGCCAATAGAGACGCCACGCGACGCACCATTTGTCGCTCCCGAACTCGGGAACGCGACCGGCGAGCTCGATTGCCGCGCGGTTGCAGAACGTGACGTGCCCCGCCGCATCCGTCGTGTAGATGGCCACCGGAAGGGCTTCGAGCAGATTGCGCATCTGATGTTCGCTGTCGCGCAGGCTCCGTTCGGTCCGGCTCTGGCCCGGGACATCGTGAAAGCAGTTCACGGTGCCCACGATCCGCCCGTCCTCATCGACAAGGGGATCGATATTGGCGCGGACGACCAGGCGGTCTCCGCCGGGCCGTTCCAGAATGAAATCGAGATCATACGCAGGCGTGCCGGTGCGCAAGACCTCCCGCATCACGGCGGCGCCGGATCGGGGTGGCTCTCCGTTGCGTGCGGCGGCCTCGAGGGCATCGGCCAGCGGCAATCCTGTTCCGCCAGGCTCGGCGTTGCGGCCGGTGAACTCGGCCGCGCGGCGATTGCACCCGAGGAGTCGCCCCTCATGGTCGCATACGTAGATTCCGATCGGAATCCGGTCGAGAACGCCGGCCGAGGAAGGCAAGAATCGCAGCAGGGATCGGCACAGCTCGGGAATGGGCGAGGCCCGTCCGCCGTCGACATCAAGCATGGGAGAAATTCCGCCTCACCCGGAGACGCACCTCAGCTCGGGACTCAACTCGCCGCCGTCGCGATGGTTCCGAAAACTTCGCAATCCGCCGGACCGACGCCCTCCCGACGGCCTCGCAGTTCCGGACCCATGGGGCGCTGCCGGTTCGGCATGGGATTGCGCAAACACCCGGGGTCGCCCCGCCTTGCACGCAAGCGCATCGTGATACAAACACATCGGTCCGCGCGGGCTTTCCTGCCGCATTCCCTTCATTGCCGGGATCGGCATGTCGCCGTCGGTTGATCCGCGCGCTTCTCGGTGCCTGATCCATCAGGGGCGTGCCGTCGATCGCCGGGCGAGACGAATCCGCCCGCATGCCGGCGTTCGCCTCTCGGAGGCGCTTACATCAGCGTTGTTGATCATTGATCGTGCGAAGCGGAGTCGTTGTCGATCCGGCCTCGTCCGGGTCGGGCGCCTGGGGCGGCGCCCGGCGGCGTGCCTTGCGCGACCCGCCTCAGCCGGCGAGGCGCACGACGGCCTCATCGTAATTGCGGCCGCCGAGTCCCTCGGCGAAGATTCCATGCTGCGCAATCCAGGTTCGCGCGTCCTGGAATGCATCCTGGGTGTAGGGCTCGAATACGATACGCTCGCCCGGGCCCCATCGGCGCGTGTCCATGCGGTCATGGAAGCGGACGGGGAATTCCTTCTTGTAGTAATGCGTGTAGAGCTCCGGCCGCAGGTCGATATCGTACTGGGCCCGCCTGAGCGCGCGGAAATACTTGCGCAGGTCGTCGGGATCCGGATCGCCGTTGATCATCGAGGCGATCATGAAGGTGGTGTCGATGATCTTGCGAAAGCCGAGCTGCTCGGCGAAATAGTATGGCCCGCTGAACAGCGCCGTCGCCGGGCTCTTGCCCTCGATCAGCCGCTCCATTCGGCTGAACAGCATGCCGTCGGCGAAATTCAAGACGATCTGCCCGGCCGGCATGTACTGCTCGAGCGCCTGGATGGTGGAATAATGGCTGCCCGACTGGTAGCCGACCGCGATCGGCACGCCGGCCAGGTCCTCGGGCGTCCTGATCGGCGAATCCAGCGGCACGAACACGCCCGAAGGCGAAATCGAATAGACGTCTCCGTACATCTTTGCGTGGCCTGATGCGGCCGCTACGTTGACGGTCCAATGGCAGGCGCAGCTCACGTCGGCTTTTCGTCCCTGCTCGATGCTCTGGTACGCGCCGACCTTGTCGCCCTTGTCGTGATGCTTGCCGTCGGTCGACTGGATGAGCTCGCGAAATTCGTATTCGAGACCTTCCTGGCGGAAATAGCCCTTGTCCTCGGCAACCCATTCGTGCAGGCGAAAATGCGGCTCGATGATGAACTTGGACATGGTCACCTCCTGCGGGTCTGCAAGCTTTTCGTCTCGGTCTTCTCCTCCACCTCCCGGCTGCTCAGCAGCAGCGGTCCGCTTTTTTTGCGCGCGCCCTCGGCGACGCGGCGGGCGCGGATCATTTTCACGTGGTCGTCCATCAGGCGGCGCGCTCCGGTCGGATCGCGCATCTCGATCAGATCGGTGAGTTCGCGGTGAGCCTGGAGCACGTGGCGCGCGACTTTCGACGTCAACGTGCTGTTGTGGGAGGGCCACGAGACGTGCTGCAGCGAAAGAAGCTGCACGACGAGGACGCGGTTGTGCGAGGCCTCGGCGACCGCAAGATGGAACGCGCGGCCGTTGCGGGTAAACGCGTCGAGATCGTCCAGCTGGGATTCCGCCTCGACGAGGAGCGCGCGCAGGCGCGCGACATCCTCCGCGGTCGCATGTTCGGCGGCAAGTTCCGCCGCCAGCGCCTCGATCGCCCGCTGCGCATCCATGATTTCGGCGACGGAAACGCCGGTGAGATCGAGCTGAACCGCCAGCGCTTCGGCGAAGAGCCGGGCGTTGCCCTGCGCGATGCGGGCGCCGCCTCCGGCCCCGACCTTGATCTCGACGATGCCCTGCGCTTCCAGCGTGCGCAACGCGTCGCGTGCCACGATCCGGCTCACGCCGTAGCGGGCGGCGAGCTCCTTCTCGCTGCCGAGAAAATCGCCCGGGCGCAATTGCTTCTCGAACAGCGCCTGGCGGACCTCGAGGACGATCTGCGTCGACAGGGTGGCGCTGCGAAAAGCCACCGGCGTGGGCGCGATCGCGGGCGCAATGGCCACGGAACGCTCCTGAATATGATAACGATGATATCTTTATGGCCGACCGAGTCAATGGCGGCCCGCGCCGTCCCGTGACCGAATGGGAAAGCGGAGGACTGGGCCGCGGCACCGCCCCGCGTGGCCGGCTTCCCAGACCGGGCCGGACCCGAGTGGTGCCGGCGACCTGGGCACCACCGGCCGGACGCGAAACCGCCGCGCGCGGGCGATCGAGCGTCTCGTCCGCCGGGCCCGTCCGCGGCAGGAATTCGTAGTCGGGCGTGCCGCGGGCTTGCCGATCTCCGCTCGCCGGGCAGCGCCGTTTCCCGTGGATTCAGCCGGGCCCGCCATGCGCGCGAGAGCGGGTCGGCCTTGGCACGACCTACGTGCACTGCCCCCCGTCCTCGTCCCCCCGCGCGGCAATCGCGACGCGCGTTCAGTACGTTCGCGAACGCACACGGAGGCAGAGCGCGCGTAACATGTCGAACGGCGGCTTGCGACCCGCGAGAGTTGCGGCTGCGACGATGTGCCTCTTGTCCGGGAACGAGGAACCCCTTTCCCGATTGCCTCATTGAAACGAGGCTAGAAATCTGCTGGATTTCGCCCCCGAGGTGGATGGCCGAAAACGGCCAGGACACGCTTTGTGATTCGAGGGACACCCAGGTGCATCGTGCTCTTTTGATTCTCAAACACAAACGGGACTTCTATGCGGGAGGCCTTCTTGTTCTCATCGGCGCCGGCGCGGCCGTCGAGGCATGGAGCTACAACGTCGGCACGCTCATGCACATGGGCCCGGGCTTTCTGCCCGTCGCGCTCGGCATTCTCCTTGTCCTGCTCGGCATCACGATCTCCGGGACGGCGCTTGCCACCCCGGTTGACGAAGACGAGCACATTCTCCCGCCCATTCCGCAGTGGCGCGGCTGGGCGTGCATCATCGTCGGTCCGCTCCTGTTCATGCTGCTCGGCGAGTACGGCGGCCTGATCCCGGCCACGTTCGCCTGCGTGTTCGTCTCCGCGCTCGGAGACCGAACCGCCACGCTCAAGAGCTCCTTCCTTCTCGCGCTTGGCGTGACGTTCTTCGGAGTCCTGCTGTTCACCTACGTGCTGCAGGTTCCGTTTCCGATCCTGCGCTGGGGCGCGACACATTGGGGGCCGTTTTGATTGAGACCGCGCTTACGGACCTCTGGTACGGCTTCGGAGTCGCATTAGAGCCTCACAATATCCTCTGGTGCTTCGTCGGCGTCGTGGTCGGCAACATGGTCGGCGTGCTGCCGGGCATGGGCCCGCTCGCCACGATCTCCATTCTGTTGCCGCTGACCTTCGGCATGAAACCGGTCGCCGCCATCCTGATGCTGGCCGGCGTGTTCTACGGCGCCCAATACGGCGGCGCGATCTGCTCGATCCTGCTCAACCTGCCCTGCCATCCGCCGCATGCGGTCACGTGTCTGGACGGCTTTCCGCTGACCAAACAGGGGAAAGGCGGTGTCGCGCTCGGCATCTCGGTGATCGGATCGTTCATCGGTGCCTCGTGGGGCATCACCGAGATGATCTTCCTCGCGCCGCTGCTCGTGCGCGTGGCGCTGCAATTCGGACCGGCGGAGGTCTGTTCGCTGATGCTGCTCGGCCTGCTCGCCGGCTCGACGCTGGCGCGCGGCTCGCCGATCAAGGGCGTGGCGATGACGGCGTTCGGGCTGCTGCTGTCGACGGTGGGAACCGACATCGAGAACGGCTCGACCCGGTTTACCTTCGGCATCACGGAACTGCAGGACGGGGTCGAGATCGCCGGCCTCGCGCTCGGCCTGTTCGGCATCGCCGAGTTCCTCAACAGTGTCAATCAGCTCTCGACCGTCAACGTCAAATACTCGAACGTCCGCTTCCGCGACCTGCGGCCGAGCAAGGACGAGTTGAAGCAGGCCCTGCCGGCGATGTTCCGCGGGACGCTCGTCGGCAGCCTGTGCTCGCTCATTCCCGGCACCGGTCCGACCATCGCCTCGTTCGTCGCCTATGCGACGGAGAAGAAGGTCTCGAAGAACCCGGAGAAGTTCGGCCACGGAGCGATCGAGGGCGTGGCAAGCCCGGAGGCCTCGACGCACTCCTCGGTGCAGGGCGACTTCATCCCGACGATGAGTCTGGGCATCCCGGGCGACGCCGTGCTGGCGTTGATCCTCGGCGCGCTGATCATCCAGGGCATCGTCCCCGGCCCGCAGCTCATCCGCGAGCACCCCGACATCTTCTGGGGCCTCATCGCCTCGTTCTGGATCGGCAACATCCTGCTGGTGATCCTGAACGTGCCGATGATCGGCATCTGGGTGAAGCTGCTGATGATCCCGTACCGGTTTCTCTATCCGAGCGCGCTCTTCTTCGTGTGCATCGGGGTTTACAGCACCAACAACGACCTGTTCCAGGTCGGCGAGACGCTGGTGATCGGCATCTTCGGCTATCTCCTGATCCTGCTCGACTTCCATCCCGCGCCGATCCTGCTCGGGTTCGTGCTCGGATCGCGTTTCGAGGAGAACTTCCGGCGCGCCATGCTGATCTCGCGCGGCGACATCCTGGTGTTCGTCGAGCGCCCGATCAGCGCCGTCTTCATCGCCCTGTGCGTGCTTCTCATCGTCGTGCAGATCTATGTCCGGCTCCGTCCGTCGAAGACGAAGGGCGTGACCGGCGAGATACAGGCGGCGGTCAAGACGCACACCACGGCCGAAGCCAAGATGGCCTCGCTCGAGCCGAAGAAGGCGGTCGAGGCCGAAGTCTCCTGAAGCTCATTCAGCGGTCGGCAAGGCCACGCGTATTGCGTGGCCTTGCCCTTGCTCGGTTGAGGAAGATCACCGGCGGCGCACTCCGGCTTGTCCGGATCGCTTCTGCCCTCCGGGCTAGCAGCGAAAGATGCCCGGGAAGAAGAACCCCGAGCGCGCGGAACAGCGAAATGCCTGGCCACGCGCGGCCTCGCGGTGAAGGATATCGGCGAGGCGGTCGCGCGATTTCCCAATCGTCCCTCCCCGCAGGGCCTCAAGGAGTACCTCGAGTCTCTGCGTTCCCTCCGGCCTGTCCAGCACCAGACGACGCGCTCCGCGGCGCGAATCGAATCACGCCGCCTGAAGAGGTCTGCCGCGCGCGTCGTCACCAGACGTACGGCAGCATGCGGTAGGGCACGCGGGCCCGGTAGTCGGCGTATTCGGGAAAGGCCTGTGCGAGGGCGCGCTCCTCGAACACGGCCCGCACCGCCATGAGAACGACGAACAGCGGCGCCACCGCGACCCCGATCCAGGAGCCGAGCAACAGGGGCGTGCCGAACAGGTACGGCACGGCGCCCGCGTACATCGGGTGGCGCACGTAGCGATAGGGACCGCTCGTCACGATCGCCTGCCCCCTCTCCCGCTGGATCTTGACCACCGGCGCCGCGAAGCTGTTCGCCCGGAACACGAGCCAGATCGCATACATCGTCGCGAGGATTCCGAGGGCGCCGACCGCCTGCAGCCAGGCCGGAACGTCGGAGACATGAAACCGCTTCGCATCGAGCGCGATGACGATCATCCAGCCGACGAAGAGCACGACGAAGACCGACATCAGGATGCGGTCCCATACCGGCTGCTCGCGCTGCACCGGGGACGCCATGCGCTGCCTCAGCAACTCCGGGTCGTGCCGCGTCAGCCAGACGGTGACGAGAAGGCCGGATCCGACGAACAGAAGAAGGAAGATCCAGGCCTGCGGCCAGGCGAGCGTTCCGGCCGGCACGAACAGCAGCGCCGCCAACGCGACGATCCAAACGGCGGTACGCAGGAGATCACGCGTGTCCAATCGTCCGTCTCCGTCCGTCCGCCCCCGCTGGGAGCCCGCTTTTGAGTATTCGACCGCCTTGCGGCCGAGATGTGACGGGAATTGACGTGACGCCGGTCACTGTCAACGAAGTGTCAGGGATTTGTCATCGAACGGATCGAAGAGCCGTCATGTGCCGCCGCTAGGTACGGCCGGTGCGCATTCCGCGCGCCATTTCGCACTTCAGGAGGGTGACACATGCGATTTCCAACCACTCTCGGGCTCGTCGCCGCGATCGCGCTGGCGACGGCCCCGGCGCTCGCCGGCGGCGACGACGGCGTCGGCCGCATCGAGGACGGCGTGCCGTCGGCCAACGCCAAGGGAACGGCGCCCACGACCTCCCGGATCGATCCGGATTTTTCCACCAAGGTGGTGGCGGCCGGCACCGACCCGCTGGAGAATCCGAGCGGCGTGATCACGCATTACGGTCTTCTGAGCGACGGCACGCTCACCGAGCCCGACGAGAACACCTATCTCAAGCTCGACCGCAACCCCGGCGGTCCGACGGCCGGCTACGACTACGGCCGGCGGTTCCTGATCCAAGGGCATGAGAACGCCGGCAATCGCGCCTACGTCACCCGCATCAACCTCGACGTGCCGCGCGGCGACATTCACCGCATCACGCTGCTGACGCCGGTCGATGCGACCGGCCTCACGCATTTCAATGCGATCGACGGCTCGACGTACGATCCGTTCACCAACACGCTTCTGTTCACGCAGGAGACCGGCGCCGCCGGCGGCGTCGTCCAGATCACGATGAGCTGGCCTCCGGTGACGACGAGCCTCGACGCGTTCCTGGGCAAGGCCGGCTACGAGGGCATCCACCCGGACGACAAGGGCAACATCTACATGATCGAGGACACGGGGGGCGCCACGAGCTCGACGCTCACCCCGGTCAACCTCAACAAAGCCCGGCAGCCGAACTCGTTCGTCTACCGCTACGTGCCCAACAATCCGAAGCGCCTCGAAGACGGCGGCAAGCTGCAGGCGCTGCAGGTGATCATCGACGGCAAGCCGCTGGTGTTCGGCACCTCGGTCGACGCCGACATCGCCTCCGACGCCCAGCTCAAGCTGCACACGCCGGGCACGTCCTATCCGGCACGATGGGTGACGATCCATACGTCCAGCGCCGGCGACACGGCGGGCTTCGACGCCAACGCGGCCGCCAAGGCCGCGGGGGCCACGCCTTTCAAGCGGCCGGAAAACATGGCCTGGCTGCCGGGCTCGGATTTCCGCACCTTCTACTTCGATCCGACCGGCGACACCGACTCGGTCGCGGGCGAAAACCCGTTCCTGCAGGCGCGCGGCGCCTACGGGGCGATCTTCCGCGTCGATCTGGGCCACGACGACCACCACGGTGACGGCCGCCACGCAGATGACCACCATGGCTCCGACAGGACGTCGGACATCGGGCGCATCTCGCTCTTCGTGCTCGGCGACCACACGCACAACTCGTTCGACAATCTCGCGTTCGCCAACGAGCATCAGCTGCTGGCCACGGAAGATCGCGGCGACCTGCTGCACAGCGAGTTGAACACGCTCGACAGCGTGTGGGCGTTCGACGTTCGCAACGGCAAGGCGAAGCGTTTCGTCGCGCTCGGCCGCGACGCGACGTCGATCGCCCACGGCGAGGACAACGAGCCGACCGGCTTGTTCGTGTCGAACGGCAGCACCCGCAAGGACGGCATGCCCGGAACCAAGGAAAGCCTCGATGATGCGCGCGGGTTCTTCACCCAGCAGCACGGGGACAACACGACCTACGAATTCTTCCGGACCAGGCGGTCGCACGAAGCGAGGAAATGAAGGCCGGGCGACCAGCGAGCGCTCGAAAGAGAACACGGCCGGTGACGATTGGCTGCGTCCCGTCGCTCCGGCCTGACTGCGGGGGCTCCATGGAGCCCCCTTTTTTCCGACTCGGCCAAGCACGTGACCCGCGAAACCGACGGGGTCTTCACAAAGCGACCAGTGTCCATCGCGCGCCGGCCGACGTGCGCCAAGATCGTCATTTTTCAATCTCGGCGATCCGACGCACGAAGCCAGACGTGCCTTTCTGCACTCACGCACATGTCACTGTGCGACGGGCTGCGCGGAGGCCTCCGTCCGGGGAACCTCCGCATGGCGAAACTGGATCCCGCACGTCTCTTGAATCGAGACTTGCTCCAGCGCTTCCACGTGCAAATCGCCGAGCGGGCGCGCGACCGCCGACGTGACGATCGGAGCGACTCTCGCACGTGATGCCGGCGAGGCGCGCACCGCGGGCCGTGCGTCGAACATGCCCTGAAGGCGCGGGCCGCACGCGATCGCCAATCCCGCAACCGCGACTCCGCCGATGACGTCGACCAGATAGTGATTGCCGCTCGGGACGGCGGAAACGAGCATCACCGCGTCAAGCGCGGCAAAGGGCCAGAACAGCTTTCGGTGCCAGCGCAGAGCATGCGGGACGATCACCGCCACCGCGGCATGCATCGACGGAAAGCTGATGATGCCGTCGATCGCGTCGAGATCGATCGCCTTGAGCGTGCCGTCACGCAGCGCCAGCACGATGTCGGCGGTCGTCCGGCCGGGCGTCGGCAGATGCGCAAACTCGGTGTGGCCGGCCAGAGCCGACATCGGCCCGAGCGTGGGCACGAGCACGCTTGCCAGTTCGGCGATCAGAGAGGCGCAGAGAAACGTCACGAAGAAGCGATCGAGATCGCGCGTGCGTTTCGCCGCGAGAAGGATGAGCACGGTGGCGACGAGTTGCGCGGTGAATGTCGCGTAGGCAAGATCCAGGATATCGAGCACTGCGGGCCAATGATCCAGGTCCTTCATGGCCCGCAGCCAGTCGAACCCGAGGTGTCGGTCGATCCAGATCATTTCGCCATCCCGCAGCGGGAGATTCATCATCGCGCCCAGGTAGCTCAGGCAGGCAAGGCTGAGACCGAGCGCGAACACGATCGCCGCAGCTTCGAGGCACCGGACGGCGCGCACGGCCTGCGGCGGGACAAGTTGGCCGTAGAGAAACAGAACGGCGATCGAGCCGAGGCAAAGCGGCACGCCGTCGAGGACCCCCGCCGAGACGCCGAGCCATTCGCTCCCGCCGAGCGCCGCAAGGTAGACCGCGTTCGAGAGAACGACCGCCGCGCGCAGCGCGACTTCGTACGTCTGCGGCAGGTCCGGCAAGCTCACCGCGTCGAGCAGGTCATCCGAACGGCTCGCGACCGCGCACGCGACGGCATCCCGGGCCTCTGGTCGGCAGATCAATGCAGGCTCGGATCGGCGGCTCGTACCTGGCGGCATCGGCAGCGTCGTCGGTGAACCCCGAGGCATAAACGAGCGGACTTTCCTCGGGTTCCCGGCACGCGCAGGCGGGCGCGACAGAGCAAATTTTCCGGCAATACTTGCAATCGGCCTCAAGGCCTTCGTTCGCGGGCAAAAGATGAGATCCAGCAGCGCGATGGCCTGCCCGACGCAAATGCGGTCCCTGATTTTCTGGAGGACTCGGCATTTTGGAAAGATGCCGGAGGTGCTCGTTCTCGAGTGGCTTCCGGCAATGGGCGCGGGTCCTGCCGGGCCGAGATGGAATCCTGCCACACGCGCCTTTCAGATGACGATGCAGGTCGACTTGGCGGAGGCGCCCGCACGGCCCCCTCGTCCGATGCGGCGGCCGCGCGTGCGGCGGGCGCCGTGATCGTTCGAGCGTCGTCACCGGGTCGAACAGGGCCGCCGGAAACTTCGTCAATCCCCGCCGGCAAGCCCCGAAAGTCCGGGACGGCGGAAGCCAGGGCATGCGTCGTGGCCGCCGCCCGGCTTGCCTTGACAGGTTTCCGACCCCCTCCTTATATCCGCCGGTCGAGGATGTTCGGACGGTCCGGCTGCTTGCCGGGCGAGGGCGGCGGAGTAGCTCAGCTGGTCAGAGCAGCGGAATCATAATCCGTGTGTCGGGGGTTCAAATCCCTCCTCCGCTACCAACCCCATCCTGGCAGCTCTCCATTCGCCGAAGCGGCGGCCGCCCTCCGCGCATCGCGCAGCCGCCCGCGATCCGCCGCGCGGCCGAAGGCAGCCTGCCTCGGGCGATCAGCGATGGAGGGCCCGGCGCAGCTTGGCCTTGTCCATCTTCGAGCGCCCCGGGATCTTGCGACGTCTCGCCCGTGCGTAGAGCTCGGCCCTGGTCGCGCCACGGCCGCTCGCGGACCGACTGCGGGTGCGTCCCTCCTTGCGCGCCTGCTCGGTGCGCCCCTGGCGCTCGCGGCGCTTGGTGCGCCGCAGGTGGCGCGCGTTCTCCTGCCGGCTTTCGAATTTCGAAGCGCCGGCCTCGCGCAGCCCGATGGCGATCGCCTGCTTTGGATTCTCCACCTTGCGGCCGCGGCTGGTCTCCAGCTCGCCGTGCTTGAACTCATGCATGACGCGCCGCATCGTCTGCTTCTGTGGTCTCGACTGTCTGGCCATGGCGAATTCTCCTCGACCTGCGGGAGTAACCACGGCAGCGGGCATGCGTTCCGGCGCTTCGCCTGCGGGTCGCCGCACGAGGGGGCGTTTCGCAGTCGCGACGTTGTTCAGGAGCCCGCCTGCGCTCCGGCACGGCGCGGCTGCGCCGTATCGTCCGAGCCGACGCGGGTGAAGCGGATCAGCGAGAAGTGTCCGAGCGGCGGCATCGGGCGGCGTTCGATCACGCGCACGTCCGGATTGTTGTCCGCCCAGGCGCGCAGGCGGGCCCACGGAAACTCCGGCCGCCAGCCGAGCCGGCGCGCCATCGGGGCGAACCACTGCTCGAACGCCCGGCGCAGGCCGGTTTCCGCCCCGATGTGGTTGACCAGCACGACCTCGCCGCCCGGCCTGAGCACGCGGAAGAATTCGTCGAGCGTCGCCTCCGGCTGCGGTACCGCCGTGATCACGTACTGGGCGACGACCACGTCGAAGCAGGCATCAGGAAAGGCGAGGTTCGCCGCGTCCATGACGGCAAGCGCCTCGACGTTGTGGAGACGGCGCTCGAGCACGCGCTCGCGTGCGCGGCGCAGCATCGGCTCGGAGATGTCGACGCCCACCAGCCTGTTCGCTGGCGAATAGTCGGGCAGCGAAATCCCGGTGCCGACGCCGACCTCCAGGATGCGCCCGCCGATCCGCTCGGCGGCGGCGATCGCCGCCCTGCGCCCGCGCTCGAACACCGCGCCGAAGACGAGATCGTAGACCGGCGCCCAACGCGCATACGCCTTCGCAATCGTGTTGCGATCAAGATCCGCGTCGCCCATCACCCCCTCGGATCAACCGCGCGCCGCCGCCTCGATGCGCGTGGGATCAGCGCGTGCGACCGAATCCGCCGCCGACACCGCGCTCTTGATGAACCCGCCGCCGAGCACGCGCGCCTGACCCTCGGCCGCATCGTAGAGCACACAGGCCTGACCCGGTGCAACACCCTCCTCGCCGTCGATCAGCTCGACCTCGAAGCCTTCCGCGGTGCGCGCGAGCCACGCCGGCTGGGGACGCCGCGTGGAACGCACCTTGACGAACACGTCGAGGCGGCCCGACGCGAGCGCCGTCTCGATGCTGCCCGGGCCGATCCAGTTGACGTCGCGCAGGCGCATGCGCGACGTGCGCAGGGCTGCCCGCGGGCCGACCACCACACGGCGGCTCGCCGCATCGAGACGCACGACGTAGAGCGGCTCGCCCGCCGCGATGCCGAGACCGCGGCGCTGACCCACGGTGAAATGGATGATGCCGTCGTGATGGCCTCGCACGCGGCCGGTGAGATCGACGATATCGCCGGGCTCGGCCGCGTGCGGCATCAGCCGTTCGATCACTTCCGTGTAGCGCCCGGTCGGCACGAAGCAGATGTCCTGGCTGTCGTGCTTGTCGGCGACCGCCAGTCCGAAGCGGCGCGCGAGCTCGCGCGTCTCGGCCTTCGTCTTCTCGCCGAGCGGGAAGCGCAGCACGTCGAGCTGCTCGCGCGTGGTCGCAAACAGGAAATAGCTCTGGTCGCGCTCCTCCTCGCGCGCGCGGTAGAGCGCGCGCGATCCGTCGGCGAGCCGGCGCGAAGCCACGTAGTGGCCGGTCGCGAGCACCGCCGCGCC
>CAZIGW010000014.1:0-8389 GCA_964538565.1 uncultured Hyphomicrobiales bacterium
ACGCCGTGAACTGCGCCTTCCCCTGCTCCGCCAGAACCTTCGTGATCGCCGCCGTCAACGACGTCTTGCCGTGGTCAACGTGCCCAATCGTCCCAATGTTGCAATGCGGCTTCGTACGCTCGAATTTTTCCTTGGCCATGGCGGTGGTCTCTCTCTGTCGTCCTCTGCTTGCAGTCCTCGCGGTCTCGGGATGCGATTGTCTTCGTGTGCCCTGAGTTCGGTCCTTTCGCCGCGGATCCGCCGCGGCACCTCGTTCGATCGCTGCTTCTTCTGCTGTCGTGAATTCTGCCGGCGGTCAAGATGTTGGAGCGGGTGAAGGGAATCGAACCCTCGTCCTCAGCTTGGAAGGCTGCTGCTCTACCATTGAGCTACACCCGCCGTTGCTCCTGGTTCGGTCTGGAATGGTGGGGGAGGTAGGACTCGAACCTACGAAGCCATAAGGCGGCTGATTTACAGTCAGCTCCCTTTGCCGCTCGGGACACTCCCCCGCAAGCCGTTGAACCTCCGGTCGTCGTCAGGCGAAATGCTGAACGCCCCACCGGCGGCAGGGATTCCCGCGGGCGGTGTTATCCTGACCGCCCCGGTTTAAGTCAACCGGAAAAACCAGATGGTTATTCCGGCCGGCGCCCACAACCAGGATATCGCCAAAGCCCGCGCAAATTGCCAAGGCGGACCGCCCGTGACACAAGGCGGCATGCGCGAGCGAGACTTCGACCGACGATCGCGTCGCCCGCCCGGCCGGCGCGGGCGAGCCGGCAGGCCCGGGGATCGCCGGTCCGCCACGCCACGGTTTCACCGGCACGACCCCGGGGGCCCCGCCCTCCTCTACGGCTGGCACACGGTGCGGGCGGCGCTCGCCAATCCGGCGCGCCGCTTCTTCAAGATCTACGCGACCGAGAATGCCGTCCGGCGGCTCGTGTCCGAGGGCCTGCGCCTGCCCATCGACCCGCAGATCCTCCGGCCGGAGGAAATCGGCGCACTCGTCGGTCCCGACGCCGTGCACCAGGGGCTCCTCGCCGAGGCCGCTCCCCTGCCCGCGCCCGACATCGACGAGATCGAGCCCGAGGGGATCCTGCTCGTGCTCGACCAGATTACCGATCCGCACAACGTCGGGGCGATCCTGCGTTCGGCCGCCGCCTTCGCGGCGAGCGCGGTCATCACCACGTCCCGGCACAGCCCCGAGGCGACCGGCGTCCTGGCGAAGGCCGCCTCCGGCGCGCTCGAGCACGTACCGATCGTCACGGTGCCCAATCTCGCCCGCGCGCTGACGGCGCTGAAGAACAAGGACGTACTGGTGGTCGGGCTCGACAGCGCCGGCGACATCGATCTCGCGGCCGCGCCCCTGCAAGCGCCGCTCGCGCTCGTGCTCGGCGCGGAGGGCAAGGGCCTGCGCCATCTCACGCGCGAGACCTGCGACCTGCTGGCGCGGCTCGACCTGCCCGGTGCGATCAAGAGCCTCAATGTGTCGAACGCGACCGCGCTCGCGCTTTACGTCGCCCGCGCGCGGCTGGCGCACGCGGGCTGATCGCGACCCCGCTCAGCGTCCCGGCACGTGGATGATGCGCGCGTCCGGCGCCGGCCGATAGGCGTAGGCGCCGCGCGCTCCCTGGCGATGGCGGTGCGGCACGTAGAAGAACCGCTGATCGTAGGTCCAGTTGTACGCACCGTACGTGCGCACATACGGATAGGGCATTCCGTAGGCGTAGCTGCCTTCCGAATAGGTCGGCACCGCGTAGGTGACGATCAGCGGGCCGGAATAGACCGGCCCCTGGTTGACGATGTAGATGGGCTTGCGCGCGTCGGACGGGTCGAGAACGTAGCCGACGGGGGGCACCGTGACGACGGACGGGGCGGCACCGTAGACGACCGCCGGGCCCGCCGGCGCGGCGCAACCGCCCGGGCAATCGGCCGCCGCCCCGGGGCCGGCGCCAAGGCCGAACACCAGGCCGAGCACGAGGCTCGAGGCGATCACATTGAAACGACCAGATCTCATGACGCGCTCCCACGTTGATTTTTCAGGACCGCCATTTGGTTCAGGGTAGCAGTTTTGTCTGTTCCACCCTAGCGGCTTTGTTTGCTGCGGCGGAGCACTCTTGCAGGAAGAAATCCCCGCCGCCACAGGAATTCCGCGCGTCGGCGCGCCTCGTGGCGGCTTCGTTGCCGGCTCGGCGCTTGCCCGGACACATCCCGAAAGCCCGACAACTTCCGCCCGCCCGCTCGGATCATCCGCCGGGATGCCGCTCGTTCGTGCGCGGCGCGAGAATGACCGGCGGTGGGTCGTAGGGAGGCGGACTGGTGGCCGGGGTTGGATCCGATTGCACGCCCCAGGTACGCAGGTATGGCTCGGCGGGCAGCGGCAATCGGCGGTTGGCCGGCGGCTCGACCTCGCGGCGGCCATAGGCCGGACGGCGGCCGGTCGAAGGATAATAGGCGGCCGGCGGGGGCCCCAGCCGCAGCGGTGCCGCGTGCAGCGGAATGACGGTGGGAACGCCGTGACCCGGACGTTCCAGGCCCCAGTCCCCTTCCACGATCGCGCCGGTCACGTCCTCACCGTTGATGATCACCGGCACGCCTGCGCGGCCGGGCACGACGATCACCGGCGCATGATCCGCGCTGGCCAGCGACGGCGCCAGCAGGAATGCCAGCGAACAGAGAAACCGGAATTTTCGCGCGAGGCGATCAACCGTGTGCATGGTCCCGACTTCCGACGTGCGTCGCGCGGACGCGCGAACATCTCTCTCGAACGCCGACCATTCTAGACGCTCGCGGCGATGCGCCTGCAGCCGCGCCGCGGAGATTTGCCGGGTAACATTAACGTCGTAACGACGGAACGCGGAGCCGAATTGGTCGCAGGGCGCGAGGTCGGGCGCGCTCCGCAACACAAGCAACATGTGGAGTTATCCCTACGACTTTCGAATTAAGACCAGTTGGGCACAGACATGACTTGTCGCCAGGAGCTAGCGTTCCTAGGGGGCGGTCTTGGGGTCTGTCGTCGAGACGGCGCCGCCGTCGCCAACAAAGCAACTGTATCAGGGACGAACGCTCATGACGACGATGGCAGTTACCCCTGGACGATCCGAGGGCATGACGAGCGAACAGCGACTCGTCGTCTTCGCCTCATCCCTCGGCACCGTCTTCGAGTGGTACGACTTCTATATCTACGGAACGCTGGGCGTGATCCTGGCGGGCAAGTTCTTTTCCGGCGTCAATCCGACGGCGGGCTTCATCTTCACGCTGCTCGCGTTCGCGGCCGGCTTCGCGGTGCGCCCGTTCGGCGCGCTGTTCTTCGGCCGGCTCGGCGACATCGTGGGACGCAAGTACACGTTCCTCGTCACCATGACCCTCATGGGCCTCGGCACGTTCCTGATCGGCGCGCTGCCGACCTATGCGGCGTGGGGCATCGCGGCGCCGACCATCCTGGTGCTCCTGCGTCTGGTGCAGGGCCTCGCGCTCGGCGGCGAATACGGCGGCGCGGCGACCTACGTGGCCGAGCACGCTCCGCGCAACAAGCGCGGCTACTACACCTCGTGGATCCAGACGACGGCGACGCTCGGCCTGTTCATGGCGCTGCTCGTCATTCTCGGCATCCGCACCTGGATGGGCGAAGCCGACTTCGTCGCCTGGGGCTGGCGCATTCCGTTCCTGCTCTCGGCGGTGCTGCTCGCCGTGTCGATCTGGATCCGGCTCCAGCTCAACGAGTCGCCGGTCTTCCAGCGCATGAAGGACGAGGGCAAGGGCTCGAAAGCGCCTCTCACCGAGGCCTTCGGCAACTGGGCAAACGCCAAGATCGCGATCCTGGCGCTGCTCGGCGCGACCGCCGGCGAAGCCGTCGTGTGGTACGGCGGCCAGTTCTACGCCCTGTTCTTCCTCACGCAGACCATAAAGGTCGATCCGGTGACGGCTAACATCATGATCGCCATCGCGCTGGCGATCGGCACGCCGTTCTTCATCGTGTTCGGCGCGCTGTCCGACCGCATCGGCCGCAAGCCGATCATGCTCGCGGGCTTCGGCCTCGCAGTCGTGACCTACTTCCCGCTGTTCGCCGGACTGACGCACTTCGCCAACCCGGCGCTCGAGAAGGCGCTGGCGAGCGCACCCGTCACGGTGATCGCCGACCCGGCCGAATGCTCGTTCCAGTTCAACCCGGTCGGCACCTCCAAGTTCACCACCTCGTGCGACATCGCCAAGTCGGCGCTCGTCGCCCGCTCGGTGAACTATTCCAACGAGGCGGCGCCTCCCGGCACACCGGCGCAGGTCAAGATCGGCGAGCAGACGATCTCGACCAAGACGCCGGACTTCGCCAAGGTGCTCGGCGACGCGATCGTCAAGCACGGCTATCCGGCCAAGGCGGACCCGTCGCAGATCAACCACGTGGTCACGGTCTTGCTTCTCACCATCCTGGTCGTCTACGTGACCATGGTATACGGCCCGATCGCCGCCTGGCTCGTGGAACTGTTCCCGACGCGCATCCGCTACAGCGGACTGTCGTTGCCCTACCACATCGGCAACGGCTGGTTCGGCGGCTTCCTGCCGGCGACCGTCTTCGCCATCGTGGCGGCGACCGGGAACATCTATTCCGGCCTGTGGTACCCCATCGTGGTCGCCGCAATGAGCTTCGTCGTCGGGCTGATCTTCCTGCCCGAAACGAAGGACGTCGACATCCAGAAGCTCTAGGCATCGCAGGGACATCCCGAGACTTCCCGAGCGGGCGGCCTTTCGGCCGCCCGCTTTGCTTGTCGATCCGCCCGGCCGTCGGGGAATTTTTTTGATTTTAGGGCGGTTTTATAGGATGACCTCTGGTCTTTATGCAGCCCCCTGAACCCGCCGCCGCCTCGAGCGAACCCATGCGCAAGCAGCCCCACAGGCTCGTTCAATGGCTCCAGGTCGCGGCCAAGCCCGGCGGAGTGCCGGGCATCCTGCTCGCGCTGCTGCTCGTCGTCGCGATGACGCTGGTGCTGTTCGGGATCCGGTACTTCATGCCGCTTCCGCCCATCGTCATGACGTTTCTCATCCCGGTGCTGGTCGCGGCAATCCGCTGGGGCACGCTTGCTTCGCTGTTCGCCACCGTGACCGGGGCCCTGAGCTCCGCCTTTTTCTTCTACAGGCCGTTCTATTCCCTCGATCTTGCCGCCAAGGATCCGGCCCGCGTCCTGAGCCTGTTTCTCTTTCTCGTGGTGGGAATCGTCGCCGGTCACCTCGCCGCGCGTTCCCGACGCGAGGAGGAAATCGCGCGCAGGCGCGAGAACGACATTCGCGATCTCTATGCCTTCTCGCGCCGCATCGCGGCAGTCGACGGCGCGTCGGGCATCTACGACGCCATTCAGAAGCACCTCTCCTCGCTCGTCGGACGACAGGTGACCCTGTTCGGACCGGCCCGTTCTCCGCGCGCGACCGCGGAGCGGTTCGGCGAGACGACGGTTCCCGACCGCATTCTCGCGGCGATCGCCGACCTCGGCCGCGGCAAGCCCGGAAGCGGCAGCGAAATCGACGATCGCGGCAACCTGTGGCTGGTACGCGCCGTCTCGCCGAAGACGCTGGACTTCGGCGTCATCGCCATCGACCTCGGGCCGCCCTCGCGCGAAACCGAGGACCTGCGCGAGCGCATCGACGCGATCCTCGCCGATGCAGCGACCACGCTGGAGAACCTCGACGTCGCCCGCACCATCAACGACGCGCGCATGCGCGCCGAAACCGCCCGCTTCCGCGAAGCCCTGATCGGCTCCGTCTCGCACGAACTGCGAACGCCGCTCGCCTCGATCCTCGGCGCCGCCACGGTGCTGCGCAACGCAGCCCCGGTCGCGGGCGACGCCAAGCTCGTCTCGCTCGCCAACCTGGTGCGCGAGGAAGCCGAGCGGCTCAACAGCGACATCCAGAATCTGCTCGACGCCACGCGCATCAGCAGCCAGGGCCTGCAGCCGAAATACGAATGGGCCGATCCGGCCGACATCGTGAACGCGGCGATCGAGCGACGGCGCAACCGCCTCAACGGCCGCAAGGTGGAAGTGGAGTTGGCCGAGGAGCTTCCGCTGGTGTATGTGGATTCCGTCCTGGTCGAGCAGGCCTTCGGACAGCTCCTCGACAACGCAATCAAATATTCGGAGACCGGCTCGCCGATCCGACTTTGTGGTCGATACGAGAACGGCCACGTGGTATTGGCAGTGACGGATCGCGGGGCCGGGCTGTCCGCCGAGGAATCCGCTCGCATGGGCGAACACTTCTGGCGCGGCTCCCGCCACGTCGAATCGACCACCGGTTCCGGCCTCGGCCTGTGGATCGCCAATGCGTTCCTTGCCGCCAACGGCGGGGTGCTGGAAGCGGCAAGCCCAGGCGAAAATCGAGGGACGACCGTATCCATCCATCTTCCGGTTCCGGAGCTGGATCGGCAGAGCGAAAGTGTGACGCATGACTGAAGTTGCTCCGAACGTTCTCGTTGTCGACGACGAAGCGCAGATCCGGCGTTTTCTGCGCACCGGTTTCGAGCTCGAAGGTTATTCCGTCTCCGAGGCCGAGAACGGCGTGGAGGCCATTCGCGCGGCCACCATGAAGGCGACCGACCTCGTCATCCTCGATCTCGCCCTGCCTGACCTCGACGGATCGGAGGTGCTGCAGCGGCTGCGCGAGTGGTCGCGCGTGCCCATCATCGTGCTCTCGGTGCGCTCGAGCGAGGCCGAGAAGGTGCGCCTGCTCGAGCTCGGCGCCGACGACTACGTGGTCAAGCCGTTCGGAATGGCGGAGCTCCTGGCGCGCGCCAAGGTGGCGATCCGGCGGCAGGCGCGCAGCTCCTCCGGCGAGAGCGTCATCAAGGTCGACCGGCTGAAGATCGACCTCGGCGCACGCGCCGTGTTCCTCGACGAGGAGCGCGTGACGCTGACGCCGAAGGAATACCGGATGCTGCAGATCCTGGCGCAGCACGCCGGAAAGGTCGTCACCCACCAGCAACTGCTTCGCGACATCTGGGGTGAGCAGCATGTCGACGACACGCAGTATCTGCGCATCTTCATCCGCAAGCTGCGGCAGAAGATCGAGGTCGATCCCAACCGGCCGTGCATCCTCCTCACCGAGCTCGGCGTCGGGTACCGGTTGGCGCTGCCGAACGAGATCACTGACCGGACGACGCACTGAGGCGACGTGCGGCGGCCCGATGCGGATGGATCGACGTCCGGCATCCGTGGGGACTGTTGGGCTTGTTGCAGCGTTCGGTTCTGTTGCCAGCCGTCGCACTTGTCGCGATCGGAGTTCGCTGCTAGCTCTCGGCGCAGGCCGGCTTAGCTCAGCTGGTAGAGCACCTGATTTGTAATCAGGGGGTCGGGGGTTCGAATCCCTCAGCCGGCACCGATAAAGCCGCTATTTCCTGAATGTTCGGAAGTTTGGGGACGACGCCGCTCGGTTTCGGGGACGGCCCAGGGACGAAAATTGGGAAAGTACCCGCTTGTACCGCCGAAGCCTGCGCAGCACGGATCTTCTGCGGAGTGCACAACCCGGCGCCTAGTTTCGCGACCCCAAGAACCTCACCGTCGCGCCGAGCGCGAATATCACCACCACCGCGACAACCGCGTCAGTGTACCAAGCCCCTGTATCGATCAGGGCTGGGCCGATTTTCACCGACATGTTCTCTTTCTGGCTGACCGAACAAAGGACATCGAAGTGCTGACACAGGAATGCACTGACAGCTTTTACGATCATGTGTCCCTCCCCTTTTCGAACGACTCCACGACACACTTCACCCCTGATCGGTTAGAGCTGCCGCGCGATGCCCAGTCGTTGAGCGCAAATGCTCCCATAGACATCGACACCGGCCAAGCCGAGAATCCCACCTGTCCCGCTAGCGTCCTCGGTCTTGAGCTGCGTGATGATCCCAGCGGGTGACGCGATGACGTTGACCTTGCAATAGTGCGTCCTTGCGGTCCCACCGTATCTGTCCCCGTTGAAGCTCGTCACGGCCGACAATTGCCAGACGTAGGCCGTCTCCCCGCTGTTCATTCGGAATCCGCTTGCGGGCGGCCCAAATTCGGAAACGAGCACGTCCACGTTTTGACCGAGGTATCTGCTTTCAAGATTTGTGGACACTTGCTGCTTCGTCGCGGCACAGGCTGCCAAAGCGACCGCCGCCAGCACAGATCCGAAGGTCAAAACACGCTGCATGATGCGCCCCCTCGAATGCCCCCGATGAGGTTCTAACATACCTCTGGCGACAAGGGCCTTCTGTCAGGTGTCTGACACACAGCGTTTGTGTCGCTACCCCTTGGTCAACCGCTTGCGCCTCGATCTCCGCAGCCGCACCCCCGGTTCGCCCCCATTCATGAACTCGATCCCCAGCCCTTCAAGCGCAGCCCGTACCGCGTCCCGCTTCGAGGCGTAGCCGCCGACCGGGTCGGTGCCAGCCGCTTCC